>JBARER010000280.1:0-94450 GCA_049796395.1 Xanthobacteraceae bacterium | reverse complement strand
CCCTAAGAGCGTTGTCGACAGAACAATCCCAGCAAAATACGGTATTCGTGAATAGGAACTCGCCGGGAGAAGATCGTGGAGCGCGACACCGACGGTCAAGAATAGAGCGTACGTTTCGTAGCCGTCGAAAAGCCACCCGAAGTTGGCGGCAATGAGCACTTTCCACTGGGCGCCAGTTAATGACCTATACCAAGCGATCTTCCCAGAAGCTCCGGCGGCGAGTTCTGCCATGACGTCCCACTCCCTAATTTGCCGCGTTCAGTCGGCTTGCTTCGCGAAGCTTTAATTGTCTTGGATGCAAAGTTGCATGGAAAATATCACCTGCCCAACTTCAGTCAAGGGGCATGAATTGCTTCCCAAATTGCCCTCGTTGACAAGTAGAGCGTGTTCCAGTTCTACCGTCGGTCGGACGTGTTGCGAACTTGGTTGGTGTGCGCGCGGTCGCTTTGCCGGGCCAATATCGTCAAGGCACAGCGCCGAGGGAAACTATTCCGACGAGAAATAATAAGAGATGCGCAAGTTGTGTGTGATTATTAGCTTGTCGAATTTCCATCCCGCGATTTGGGTCCTGGGCTGCGGCAGTTCGACGGGGACAGCAGAAACATGCCACTAAGCGCCATGTCGCGTTGGCCCGCTGACCTTTCGCACAATGACCCGTTGAATTGCTTTTCCTGAAGAGGGACTGACAAGCTGATCATTGAAGAGAATTTTGTCTGACTCCAAGGCTCTTAACGCCAAGGTTGGGTCAAAGGTGGAATATAGTCTTCCGCGCTCGTCGCGCTTGTCTTTCTTCTCTGTTACTCGCCAGCTTAGGTACAGGGCTCCGCCAAGCTGCAGAATTTCCAGTAGCCTCTTGATCGATGGCTCAATTGCGTCGGCCGATAAGTGCATGATCACTGTTTCGCAAAAGAAGTTGATGGCACCGTCCGCGATGCCTTTCAATTCAGGCAGCGCTGCATAACGGAATTCAACACCGGGATGGAGCCGGCGTGCTTCGGTTAACAATCCGTCGGACGCGTCGAAGCCGATTGCAGTATAGCCGTTTTTGTTGAGCCAGTTTGTATCGCGACCACTACCGCAGCCTATATCAGCGGTTAGTCCCGGATCGAAGTGCCGCCGAATTAGATTGTAAACGTCGGCCGGTGGTGGCTGCGCTTCCCACTCGTCGGCAAAAGCGGCCGCATCGTGGTCATAAGCCCCGAGCGTTTGTCGATCCATTTGAGGACTCGGCGGAGGAGACACTCTGCTCTCGCGTACCAATATCATGAACAGTGTCAAATGTCCGGGTCGGGGTCGGGGCGCGGAGTCAAGTCGTCTTGTTCGAAGTTCCGCCTGCACGCCGAAACGGACGCGGCCGGTGCTCGTCTGTTCGAGGCGACCGACTACACCGCCTGGCGCCAAAGCGCTTCCCTCAACTCCGCGCTGCAGCCGGACGTCGAAAAAAAAGAGCGCCACGGCCAAGGTCTTCATCCCCGAGTCTTCGACGGGCCCCGGCCGGATGACGGGGCGACTGCTTATCGAACAAGCCACCAAGTGGTTCTGCGCGGCCGCAATGCTGCGCGCAACAGGGATGCGCGCTATCAGTTGCTGCAAGCCATCGAGGTCATTACCCGCGACCTTTCGACCGTGCGAGGAGCCTGCAAGGTTGCCGAGCAACTCGATCACTTGGGCAGCTTCGATGCACTGAGGTGTGGTAAGTGAAGCCGACGTGTCCCTATTAAAGCGGCATACGACAATCGCACGGTGCTTGATGTGCTTGTTCTCGCTGCGACGAAGCTGATTTCCAATTACATAGATTATCTTGCTGAGTTTTCGAATGACTCGTTCGTGAAGGGCGCCGAATGGACGGCATGAGGCAACTGACGCCTGCCGGCTGATCCAGATCCCGTGAGTGAGGACAGCGGGGCAGGGCGGGTCTAAATTCCCTGTTCGGAGGCGCTCTTTCCCTGATATTGCTTCAGAAATTCCCTGGTCGTGGAAGCAGGGAATTAGACCCGGAAATCCCGATGGTATCGGCACAGTTTAGGGCTGCCGGAGCCGCAGGCGGCTAACTTTCGTCGAATTCTCTGTATTTTTCCCTGTTATCAAGGAATTGGGCGCGGAGACTGGTTCGCAGTACACTGGGTCGTCAGCCAGCCCAGTCCCCTCTCTGCCTTTAGACAGTTCAAAGGGGCCGGAAAGGCCCGTATCGCGGCATTTTTCGCTGACCGCAAAGGCTCCGTGTTTCCTGACCTGCTCCCCTTAAATGCCCCCGTTTTAGAGTCCGTTCCGCACAGGGAGACGGACATGCGTAAGAGCAGATTCACGGAAGAACAGATCTTAAGGTGCTGAAGGAGCACGCTGCTGGATTGTCTGCCGGCGAGCTATGTCGCAAGTACGGCATCAGCGATGCCACCTTTTACAAATGGCGATCGCGCTTTGGCGGGATGGAGGTCTCCGACGCCCGCAAGCTCAAGGCGCTGGAGGAGGAGAACCGCAAGCTGAAGAAGCTCCTGGCGGAGACGATGCTCGATGCGTCGACGCTCAAGGAGATGCTCGGAAAAAACTTCTGACGCCCAGCTTGCGGAGACGAGCTGTGACCTGGGCGGTCCGAGAGAAGGACTACTCGCAGCGGCGGGCTTGTCGCCTGGTGGGCTTGCATCCGAAGACGTATCGCTATGCGACAAAGCGGTCTGACGATGAACGAGTGAGAATGTCGGCCTGATAGACGCCCGCCTGCAAGGCTTTACGCCGTCGACCTACTTCGCCATCACGGTGCATTGATAATTTAATAATGGAAGAGTACGCGGACCCTCGACTAGGGTCATCCGAGACGCCGCGGACATGGCTGACAGCCCGCATCAGCATCTGAGCGACAGGTTCGTAATCCGCTGAATGGAAAAATAATCCAAGCCGAGCACATCTGCCTCGTCACTTAATGCATCCGGATTGGGATCGTTAGCGAGCCAGTTGAAGCGATAGTGTTTTTGACTGCTCATTCCAACCTAATGCGACTATCTGTTCCAGATCGCTCAGCAATCGCGCTGGTTGCTGCTCTCCGATCAAGCTGGCTGCTGCCCTCCGATCAAAAGGTCTTTAGTGATCGTCTTGACCAATGCCAAGACTGCGGCAGCCTCGCAGGATGACGCGCGGAAATTGGGCCTCGGGAAATTCTATGATGCTGCTAAGGCTGCAACCTCGATGGTCGCGGTGATAGATCCAAAGGACGGCAGGGTCATCGCCACGTTGTACAACGACGGCATCATCGGCGATTACGACGCCGCTATCAACGAAGCGCTGAAGGCCGTTCACTCATCATGACGGTTCGATCGTCGCGTCTCGCGATCGGGATGAGCATCCTTGCCGTTGCGGTGTTGGTGTCCGCGATTGCGTGGGGACCGCTAGGCTTGGTATTCGAGCGCAAGGTCGGGGTTTGGCAAAATACGATTGCAGCCCAATTGTTAGGCCCGAGCGCGCTCGAAGGCTGGCGACTGTATGCCGTCGCGTTTGTCGGTGGCTTGGTCGCCAGCATCTCTCCCTGCATTCTTGGGATGCTGCCACTGAATCTGTCGTATATCGGCGCAGCGAAATTGCGCTCCCGAGCTGCGGCTCTTCGTGTTGCTGTCATGTTCGTGCTTGGCGTCATTGTCGTCAATGTTGTGTTGGGACTGGTGTCCTCGCTTTTCTTTGCGCTGTTCGTGCAATATCGCGCGCCGGTGAACATCGGCGTTGGCGCTCTCACGGTCCTCATGGGGCTTTGGATGGCGGGATTGATCCAGCTGCCGACGCCGCAGATTGCCACGCGTGTCCCGGCGGGTGCTGGCTCCTTCATGGTCGGACTAGGATTTGCGCTGATTGCAACGCCATGCGCCAGTCCGATCCTGGTCTTCATTCTCGGAGCCGTTTCGCTGGCGGCCACGCCGATGCGCGCGGTGGCTGCGATGAGCTTCTACGCCATCGGCTATACGCTCGTTCTTTTTCTCGCATCGCTGTTTGCCGGGATCGCGGTGGCTTCCCGACGCGTCCTTGCTCAATCGGAACTTGTGTCTCGCATCGCAGCCTTCGCGCTTGTCGTCATTGGCGGCCTAACGGTTGCCTACGGAATAGCTCAGCTTTGATTAGAAAGCGTTTCGCCATCGCGTAGTCCATCTTCACATCGCCTGCGAGAAAGACCGTCTTGTCGGCGTCAATACCAGCAACCGACATTCGTGTCTTGTCGCGGGGCTTCAGGAGTGCTGCCGATTCAGGCCGCCGAGGGATAGTTGGATGGAAAGAGTGCCCGCTTGCTCTCCTCATCATTGGTCTCTTTGAATGCATGGTCCTTGCCGACGGCTCGAGCCCGAGCGACTGCCGGACGTGCGTCCACCGCTTCAAAGAGTCGTTTTAGATTGAGAAAAGCAGCGAGCGGATCGTCAACATCCTTCCGTACACGCGAGGCGCGATCGGGGCTCTCCATGGTTGTGAGAGGCGCCGACGGCAGGACTGCTTGTTCGATTCCGTTTTAGACCTAGCTCTATTTCCTGGTTTGGATCACAGTGGCTAAATGCCTGAGGGACGCTTAATCCGGGTGAAGAAGCATGACGGCGACGCGAAAGCGACGCTCGCCTATCTGGTCGCGCTGTCCGAAAAAGACAAAGCAATCGCACTCATTCGGTGAAAGGCGGCTGATCCGGAGGATCAGGTCGAGGACCTTGGCCGCGTCAGCGAAGCGTTGCTGATAACCCTCGGTGTACCCAATGGTGAGTTCATAAAAATCGAGGGCGTGAAGCATGTCGCCCAACAGCAACAGCAATCCTAACGCGCCCACGAATAGGCCGCATTCCCTATTTGCTGCTGCCTCTGATCTGGCGGTACACCAAGAATCCCAGGCCCGCAAACGACGCCAGCGGAATCAAGTCGGACAGTGCATGGCGCCTGTCCAATGCCGCCAAGCATCTGGCCCGGCGTGTATCATGCCATTTTACCGTTTAGATTTAGATTTCGGCAACTCGCGCTGTCTACTGCTGGCGACCAGCCTAAATGTCTGAGGGGCTAACCTGACTGCGAAGTTCCGGCCCTTTGTGCCGGGACTTCTTTCATTTTGCAGTCCGGTTCCACTTCGGCGCGCGGACTTCACGCGGGGCAGGGCCGGGTAAATTCCCTAGATTTTTACCCCGCTTATTCGATCACTTGGTCGGCTGCAAGAATTTACGCGGCCTCTCCGTCAAAATTCCTTGCCGATCATCCGGTCAATCGAGCACCGCCCGGCGCCGCGGAAGAAGATCGCGGCGTAAACGAACAACAGCACCAGCGGATACTCGTAGCCGCCATGTGGGCTGGAGAAGCTGTAGCCGTTGCCGTGGTGCCAAAAGGTAATGACAATGAATTCGATCGTCAGCATCAGCGCGATCGGCCGTGTCAGGAAGCCGACCGCCAGCGCCGCGCCGCCAAAGAATTCGAGACCCCCGAGAAAATAAGCCCAGGCCATCGGCATTGGCAAACCAAGCGGCGTTACAACGTGTTCGGCTACGCCCGCAATGTTACCGCCGAACAGCTTGCCATAGCCGTGATAGATAAGAATGGCCCCAGCAACGAAGCGGATGATCGCGTAGCTGTATGGCGCAATGCTCTGATAGAGGCCGGAAAGCCCCGGGATGATTAGCCTACTGCTGTCGATTTGTCCTTCCATTGAATTCCCAGCCATTGTGTCCTCCCATTCAAGCCCCTTCGGGCAGACTATTGTTGGCGCCAGGATTGTTGCACGTCGGAGCTTCGCCCGGAAGTCACCAGAACCGTGGCAGACATCACGCGGAATCGACCGGTCGGGCTCGCTTCGAGTCGATCTATGCCGAAATGCAATGTCGGCGTTTAGTCCGTTTTATCAGCCGCTGAGCGCGGCGATTTCGACGCAGTGCCGACCACTTGCAATATGGGCGCAGTGGTGGTCTGAAATCTGGTGGAATGATCGTTCCCCCAGAATGTGATCATCCTCGGCTCCAATATCCCAGGGCCGGAAGGCGGCGGTAGCCCCCGCCGCCTTCGTTTTGAGGCGGCATGCGGTCGACGGAGCGCAAGCGCTGAGGTTTGCCGCCAGGCGGGTGGCGCGGTCCCCCGTCCAACGCTACTAGAGCATCACGTGTCTCATCGATGGAAAAGGGTTTCTTCAAACTTCCGGTGCGCGCACCACGGGCAGGGCGCAATAGCGGAAGCATCGGACGCCAAAATGGTTCGTTTTTCCGAAAGGCTGAGATCGGGACGCGTAACCACGTCTTGGAGTGCTCATACACTGTGCCCGGACGAAGAAGCGCATCGAGGTTAAAGTCGGCAGCTTGCTGTGATGCATTGTAGCGGGCGGTCGTCAGCCGTACGGTAACCTCCTATCGAAGACGAAGTTGAGGAGAGCCGAGCCTCCAAGGACGCGCGGTGGTGACCGAAATCAGGTCGCTTTGGCTGTTTCGATATTTTTGCACGGGCATAGGGGTCCGGCCATTGATGGCAATCCGTCGCGGCTTTTCATCGCCTCGGATTTATCGTTCAAAGGATTCTGCCAACCGCTGGGACGTCGCGGCGGATTGGGAGGCGCGATCTCGAGGTGGATTGCGATGCCGAAGAGGTTTGGATCCAATCCGAAGATGAGTCCTCATTACTACGCTTACCTGGCATGGGCAGTTTAGTCGATAAGGCAGTTTAACTTTCCAGCCAGGCGCGCGACCGGCGAACCACGGAACCAGCGCCATCCCGCTACCGCCCTGGCATGGCGCGTGATTACTGCACGGTAATGTGCTGGGCTTTGATCACACCCGCCCAGAGAGCAGTTTCGCGCCTGATGCGGGCAGCAAATTCGGCGGGGGGTTCAATCGTGACCGTTAACCCCTGAGCAGCCATTTTCTCTCGCACGGTAGGAGTGCTGAGGATTTGGCTCGTCAACGTGAAGATTGCATTGCGAACATTCGTAGGAGTCGCGTGCGGCGCCAGCATGCCGTACCAGGAGGTTATGTCGATGTCTCCAAAACCGAGTTCGCTAAGTGTCGGCACCTCAGGCACTAACGAGCTACGGTTTGCGGTGGTCATAGCGAGCGGCACGACCAATTTGGCTTGAATGGCCGACAAGACCGCCGGAAGATTGCTGGACAATATGTCGATATGATTGCCGAGCAAATCATCGAGCGCTTGTGAGGAACCGCGATAGGGCACATGCGTAATGTCAACCCCGACTTTTTCCTTGAACAGTTCCATCGCAAGGTGGAGCTGACTGCCGACGCCAGGTGAACCGTAGCTTAGCGGCGAGCTCTTCGCCTTCGCGATGAGCTGTTTGACGGACGTAACGCCGAGCTTGGACGAAACCACAAAGACGTTCGGTGCGCTGGCCAAAAGCGAAATCGGCAGAAAATCCGTTTCGACGTTATACGGCAGTTGTGGCATTAGCGTCGGATTGATGGTGAGATTGCCCGCGGGCACCAGCAGCAAGGTCGCCCCATCGGGCACCGCATCGCGGACCGCAAGGATGCCGACATTACCGGCGCCGCCTGTCTTATTCTCGACGACGGCGGCAACGTGCGTACGCTGCTGATACTCCTGAGCGAGAAGCCGGCCCAGCACGTCGACCGGTCCGCCGGCACTGAATGGGACTACCAACGTCAGCGGCCGCTGCGGAAAATCCCTCGGCACTGCGTCGGCGCTGGAAGCCTGCTGGGCCGGGAGCGCAGATGCCGCCGCGCCGGCACTGATCAGGGTGATGACTGCACGGCGTGATAGCCCTTTGCCTGGCCACCGTGTCTGCGTGCTCATGACAAGTCTCTCACGATTATGCGCTCGCTGCGCGCGAGTCGGATCGTCCCGCTGCGCAACGGCCGCCGGCACCGATGACGGCGATTGCATCGATCTCAACCAAGAGATCCGGTTGGGCCAAAGCGCTGACGCCGACCAGCGTCGAGCAGGGGAAGGGTTCGTCGAATACTTCGCGGCGGGCGGCGCTTACTTCGGCTCTGCGAGACATGTCGCAGACGTAGATCGTCACTTTCAGGACGTCATCAGTGCATCCGCCGGCGGCTCTGACGAGTGCGAGAACGCGCCCAAATGCCTCGCGCGCTTGCATCAGCATCGAAGCACCGCCGACCGCGCCCCGCGGCGTGCCGGCGTGCTGGCCCGAAACATGAATTACTTCACCGACCACAAGGCAATTAGAAAACAGGCCCGGTGGCGGCTCGGGCACCGCCGGGCTTGTGACAGTGCGAATTGAACGCGGCATCAGGTTTTACCGGCGGCCTGCAGCGCTGCGAGCTGGGCGCTCGCTTGGCGGGCCAAATAACGCCGCAAGCGAATGACGCCGGCATCGTGCTGATACAACATTTCATTTTTCTCGATGCCAGGCTGTAGGCCGGCCAGCATTTCGCGGTCCTGCTCTAGCACGGTCCAGTGCCGCTCCTCGATCTTGGTCTTGTAGAGAAAGCGCCACGTATCGCGCTGCCAGCCCGAGACTTTACGAACGCGCCAAAAGAAGCAAGCTACGTTTTTCTCGTCAACCGGCGTTCCGAACGAGATGATGCCGAAATTACCGCCGGGACCCGCGGAAGCCGGGTAAGGGATTTCGAGCCGCACATAAAGTGCACCGTCGTCGACCAGTTCGCTCCAGTCGAAATTCACGTCGCGCTGCGTTTCCTTTTCGAATAGGAAACCAGTCGGTGTGTCGCGCGTGACAAAGCGCGCTTTGGTGTCGCCCTGATACATGGTGTGCGAATTCGCGTGTAGGAACGTGCCATGCATCGGATCCATGTTGTTGTCGTAGAGAAACCGCCAATGCGTCTCCCAGTCCGCATAGCAAAGGATCCTCGAATAGTCCTCATGCACGAGCTGCGGTGGCGGTGTGAAGTGATTCGGTGTCGTATTCAGCGCGTCGCCGAACCAGGCAAAGACGGCGCCTGCTATTTCGCGCGACGGGTAGGTCTTCACGGCCTTTTTGCCTTCGAGCGGGCAACCAGGCTGACCCGGCACAGCCAAGACGGTGCCGTCGGGCGCGACCTCGACGCCGTGATAATTGCAGCGTATGCGGTCGCCTTCGTTGATGCCGCGTGACAGCGGCACAGCGCGGTGCGGGCAGCGATCGGCCTGAACATGAATGACGCCACGATTATCCCGCCACAACAGGAGCGGCTCGCTCAGCCGGTGGATCCCGAGCGGCTTGCTGCCGGTTTCGACGAAGCGTGAGGGCAGGACAGGCCACCAACGATTGCGCAAACCAGTGCGCAAATATTGCTGGACCTGCTGATCGGTCGGGGCGGTATTTTCGCTGCGTGGTTTCGTAAGAGTGACGGTGCTCATATCACTGCTCCAAAATCGGAATCGTTAGCCTCAGGCGCCGAGCTCACGCATCAGCGCGGTGTATTTTTCTGCCGTCCATGGGCCGCCATCCGGCGGTTTTACACGCGAGGCATTGAGTCCCTCGATCAGGCTTTCGAGCGTGTGCGCGCCCTTTGCAAAGATCGCTTCCATCGCCGACGCCAGCTCAATCTCCCATTGGGTCGGCTCATGCATGATCGACTGATGTGGGCTCAGATAGGGGGGCTGATAAGCACTCATGATGAGGCTCCTGGTTGCTGCGTTCTCTTGGCTTGCCATTCACGCTTTAGGCGTTCGCGCACCGGCACGAAGTCGTAAGTGGGAAAAAACTCGGTCTCGAACACGCCCCAGGCGCTCCGCTCGATCTCTATATTGATGATATTGAGGAGCCGCGGCGGGAACCGCAACGTCACGATCTGGCCAATGCCCATGGCCACGGTCCAGCTCACGATCTCGCATCCCTCTGGTGGAAAGCGCTCCCACCAGGCTCGCTCGGCGAGCTTGCCTTGGATCTGGTCGATGTTCTGCGACTGATCGTGCTTGAGAAAGATCGTCAGCATGATTGTTTCTTCGTCGGCCATCGCCGCACTCCCGATCGTTCGTTCGACTCAAATCTCAAGCACCAAATGCTGTCCTTTGGCCCGCGAGACGCAAATCATGAGGGTCTTGTTGGCGGCGCGTTCATCCTCGGACAGGATGCTATCGCGATGATCCGCCTCGCCCAAAACGATCTTCGTTTCACAGGTGCCGCAAATACCCTGCTCGCACGAGCACGGCACGTCGAGACCGGCGTCAAACAAACTGTCCAAAATAGATTTGTCGGCCGGCACGGTGACGGTCAACCCGGAGTCGCGGCATTCGACTTCAAAACTGTGATTGTGTTCATCGGACATGATTCGACCTTCAGATCGCGATATGGCCGGTGCGATTGAGCAATTCCCGCGCGACGCTGTAGCCGGCCATCAGCGAGGTTTTCGGATTGGCCGGCGACGGCCGGCCTTCCAGGCGTATGGAAAAATCGCCGCAGCCCGCGCTGACGGCGAATTCATGCACATTGCGTGTGATCGCCGGATCGGCGACCAGCCGCACTTTGGTGGCGTCCAGGCCGATGCCGGCCAAAGCCAAGGCCGCAGCTACATTGGCGTTGAACGGATAATCAGCGGCCGCCTTGCGGGCGGTGCCCTCGAAGAAAACGGCTGGCGCGTCGAGCGTGCCCAACGCCAGGAGCTGTTCGGCCGGCGTTCCACGCCACGCTGTCGGTGGCTTGCGCCCGGTATAAACCACGGATTCGAGTCCGGAGAGCCGTGCCGCGGCCAGCGCGTCGATGCCACCGATTGCGCCGGGCGGCAGGATCAAGCGCCCGCCGCCGGCTTCTGCCGCCTCCAGGAGCCTTCGGCGCAGGCCGTCGTCCGCGAGCGCTCCGATGGAAATGACGATGAAATCGCTGCCCGCTTCCAAGATAGCCGGCCCGTAATCCCCGACGGCCGAGTGGGAGGCGCATTCCGCAACGACTGCGGGATTGTCGGCAAGAAAGGCGAATATGTCGGTTCGCGCCGTCGTCGATCGCGCGATCTGACCGACGCGTCTGAGTAATTGATGAGCGCGGTCGAGGGACCGCTCGCTCACCAGACATGAGAGGTGGGCGAACGGCGACTTGATTTCGCGCGCCAGCGTCGTGAGCACCAGTTCGGCAATGCCGCCGCAACCGATGATGCCGATTCGGTATTCGGCAGGTCTGCTCATTGCTGCCCCGCCGCGCCGGCCGGCGGACCGGCAAAGCTCTGACTGAAGCTGCCGATAGACGCCATATCGATCTCGATGAACTGCGGGCCCGCTACGGCGAGCGCTTCGTCGAGCGCTGGAGCAAAATCGGCAATGGTTTCGATGCGCCGATGCGGCAGCCCGAACGCGCGGCAGATCAGAGCGAAATCCGGCGTCAGAATGTCCGCGTAGACTCGGCGCCCGGCATATTGCGCATCCTGAATGTTGCGTATAACGCCATAGCCGCGATCATTCATCAGGACGTAGACGATATTGGCCTTTGTCTCGACGGCCGTTGCCAGTTCGCCTATCATCAATTGTGCGCCGCCGTCGCCAAGGAGCGTTACGCATTTCGTGGCAGGATCGGCAAGCGACGCGCCGATGCCCATTGCGATTCCCTGGCCGATGCCGCCACCAAGCGCGTGCACGCCTAAATGCGGTGCGGCGATACGCACATAGCGGTTGCCGAAGGTGCTGTTCGAGATCGTGACATCGCGCACCCACGGCCGTCGCTTGGCATACACCCTTTCGTTCAGCGTATCGGCGAGACCGCGGTAGGGACCGAGCCCGGCGGCGAGCTTGGCCTCCGCCTTGGCGCGCGCGTCGGCGATCTCGGCCAAGAAAGTCGCATCGCTGTCGAGCGCTGTAGGCAGTCGCGCCAGCAAGCCTTCGAGCGCTAGCCGCGCGTCGGCCGCGATGAACATGGTGGCGGAATAATTGCGTCCGGCCTGCGCCGGGTCGGCATCGATCTGAACGATCGGCGGGAGCGGCATTTTATTGTTTTGCGTCTCGTTGCCGCGCAGCCGCGATCCGACGACGATCATCAGATCGGCGCGCGCATAAATTTGCTGTGCCTCCGGTGTCATGTTGTAGGCACCGAGACTGTGCAGATGGCCTTCAGAAACAACGGCGCGGCCGTTCGTGCTGGTGACGATGCCAAAGCCGCGCTGCGCCAAGGCGGTGGCGGCGCTTGCGGCGCCGCGCGCGCCGCCGCCGAGCCACAGCATCGGCCGTCTGGATTCTCGCACCCGCGCGGCGAGGGCGTCGAGCTGTACCGGATCCGGCTGACGCAGTCCGATCGTCGGTTTGGCCGAGGCGCAGCGCCCGACGCCTGCACGTTGTACGTCGACTGGAATCTCGAGGGTAACGGGACCGGATGGCGCAGTGAGCGCCTCGCTTGCCGCGGCGATCAGCATATCAACCGCACCAACAGGCTCCCATATGCGTAAATAGGCCTTGCTCACGGCCCGCAGCATGTCCGGCTGCCGCGGGACGTCGTGGATCGCTGCGCGATCGCGATCGACAAATTCGCGATCGACCTGGGTAGTGATGTGCAGCACCGGCGAGCCGGCAGTCAGCGCCTCCACCTGCGAGCCTGCCGCATTACCAGCCGCCGTGCCGGTGCTGGTAACCGCTACGCCGAGCGAACGCGAGACCCGCGCATAGGCGTCCGCCATGTTCATCGCCCCGGCTTCTCCGCGTGCCGGCACGAAGCGGATGCGACCTTGGCGAGCGATGGCGTCGAGAATCGGCATGTTGTGGATAGAGATGACACCGAACATTGTGGTCACGCCGATATCAGCGAGTGCGCGTGCGATCGCATCACCGACGGGTTCAATCTCGTCGGCTAAGGCACAGGAGGCAGAGCGCTCGGCGGTGATTACTGAAAATTGCATCCTTTTTTGCTTCCTTCAGGCGATCACGTGCGACTTTGCGCGCGCCACAGGTTTCTTGGTGTTGGCCGTAGCGGTTACGGCTTGTGGCCCGTGCCAGCCCAGCCGCTGCGAAATCTCATAGGCTGCCGCCCGTACGCCGGCCGCGATCTGCCGCCGCCGCGCCGCGCCTTCAAACTTCACCGACTGGCCGCTGACATTCAGCGCGGCGATCGGAGTATCGGTAGCATCGAAAATGGCGGCTGCGACCGAGCTAATATCGGCTTCGTAATTGCCGTCGCTCCAAGCCAAGCCTGCGGAGCGGTCATCCTCAAGCTGAGCATGAAGCTGCGCCAATGTCACGGCGGTATGCGGCGTCACTGCGCTGAGCGCAGCTTCCGCGTAGAGCGTGTCAACGCGATCGGGCGCTAGATAAGCGAGGATGATGCGGCCCATATTGGCAGCATGTGCCGGCAACCGACTGCCGATGCGAATATTGCTGGCAAACGCGTTGTTCGGGACGCGGCGGACGAGATAAACGATCTCGAGCCCGTCGAGCACGCCGAGGTGCGCCGATAGGTCGAGAGTTTCGGCAAGCCTCGTTAGAATAGGAATCGAGGTCTGAACCACATCTTGCGAGAAGGCCTGAGCAGACAAGCCAATCAGGCCGACACCGATGCGCCAGCCCTGGCCATCCGGACGAGGTTCGATGAAGCGCTCGGATTGCAGTGTGTGCAGGAGCCGCAGCAGCGTAGTGCGATTGATGCCGAGCTCGCGGGCGGTGCGCGATACGTTGGCGACACTGTTCCCTTCGCCGATGCGGCGCAGCAGCAATACTGCGCGCTGGACCGGCGGTGAAATGTAGAGCCCGCTCGATCGGGCCGCATCCTTGCGCTTGCGCTCAGGCATCGACCCGCTCCACCAGTTTGGTCAGAACGGCGGCGACGGCGCCAGGATCCTCTTGCGGCAAAGCGTGTCCAGCGTCCGCGATCTCGTAAAAGCCGGCAGGATGCTTGAGTGGGACATAGGCCGTTTGGGCATTCGTGGGCGGCGTGATGACGTCTTGTGCACCAACCATGACAGCGGTCGGCACTGCTATTGCGGCCGCATCCGCGGGCAGATCGCCGGCGCCGAGCGCACGCACGGCCTGGATGTAGCCTTGGGGATTGAGTGCAATCATGGCATCGCGGATGGCGGCAACGATTTGGGGCTTGCGCTCGGGCGCATAGACCAGCCGGGGCGCGCGGCTGGTAGCGAAGGTATCGCGGTCGAGCGTTTCGATGTCATCGATCCGTGCCTGCACATGGGGCGGCAGCGGTTGACCTCCGGCGGTGCGATAGCCGAGCGCGGGCGAGATCAGCGCAACACCGCTTACGCGCGACGGATAGCGCGCGGCGAAACTTGCCGCAAACAATGCTCCGAGCGAATGACCGCATAGAAAGACACGTTCGATGGCAATCGCATCGAGCCAGCGCACCATGACGGCCGCGTAATCGGCCGGCGAAGGTTGGGCCAAATCAAGTGGCGCGGAAGCGGCATAGCCCGGAGCATTCCACGCAAGGATATCGAGCGTCGGCGGCAATTCTTCGATCAGCGACGTGAAGCTTAAGGCATTGCTGCCGATGCCATGGAGGAGCGCCAATATTGGCCCACGCGCAGCTCCCGTCCGGCGTACGAAGTCGATTCCGGCTGCGTTGGCGCTTTCGGGTCGAAGCAAGGTGGCGGTTACGCTCATTATCGTCTCGAAGTGTCAAGCGCCCGCGGCAAGTAGTGCAGCACTCGCGCTTCGATGGCCGCGACGGCCGAATACATGATGATGCCGATAACGGTCAGAAGTCCGATGGCGTCAAACACCATGGCGGTATTGGCCTGGCCCTGGCCAAAGCTGATGAGATAACCAAGCCCGACGTCTCCGCCGACAAGTTCGCCCACCGTGATACCGATCACCGCCAGCGTCGCGCCGATGCGCAAGCCAGCCATTAGATTAGGCATAGATGCCGGGAACATGACTTTCCAGAAAATTTTGCTGCGGCTCATATTGTAAGCACGTGCGAGGTTGACGAGATCGCGATCCATGACGCGCATCGCCTGCAGCACGTTGATTAGAATCGGAAAGAACACGACCAGGACAGTCACCGTCAATTTCGGCAGTGCATTATAACCGAACCACAAAATGAACAGCGGCGCGAAGGCGACCTTGGGTGCGATCTGCAGGGCCAGGATGTAGGGCGACAACACCTTTTCCCAGGTCGGCAACAGGCCGAGCGCATAGCCCACCACGGCTCCGAGTAGGCTGCCCAGCACGAAGCCGAGAATTGACATCGATGCGGTCGAGATGAAATGTGTGAACAGATTCTCTTGATACCACATCCGCACCATCTCGCCCCACAGATCGCTCACGCGCGGAATGATGTATTTCGGTACGCCGAACAGCGGCGGCAGATATTGCCAGGCGAGAAGCGCGACGACCGCCAGCGCGACGCTCGCCAGCGACACGGCGCCGGAACGCCAGAACCGCGGACCGGCCGCCACCAGAATTTCCGCGTGGTCGTCGGTTGGGCTGGACGATCCGTCGGACACTGCGATGCTCATCAGGATTTGACGAACTGATTGGTATAAAGGTCTGCCACGGGCACCGCCGTCTGAATAATGTGATTGTCGAGATAGAATTTCTGCACCGTCTTCAGGCGCGCTGGATCGAAAGTGCCGAGCGCGGAGGGCGGATTGGTCGCATAGATTTGCGTCACATAGCGGCGCAGGATGCGTTCCATGGTGACCTCCTTGCCGACCTGCTGCGGCACGGCGGCGACGAAATCGCGCGCCGCCGCGGCTGGATCCGCGATGCAGTCCCGCACGGCTTGCATGACCGATTTGACGAAACCACCGACCGCGGCGGGACGCTCCTTGATCATCTTGTCGGAGGTCAGGATGGCTTGCGCCATCGCCGGAAAGATCTTTTCGATGTCATAATAGTCGAGTGCGACGCCGGCGGTCTCGATCGTGTCGGCCCATTCCGGGGTTGCCATGATGCCGTCGAGCGATTTCGCGATCATGAGCTGCGTGACGCCGGCGGGGCCGACAGCCTCGATGTCGAGATCTGATTTGTTGAGGTTGTTGGCCGCGAGCACCGCGAGCAGGGCATAATAGCCGGTATCCTGATAACCGATCACGCCAAGCTTTTTGCCGCGCAAATCGGAAAGTCCTTTCACATTGCTTTCCTTGCGGATGACAAGCTTGAACAGCGGGTGCGAGCCGAGTTGGGCGACGGCGCGGACCGGCAGACCGTTCGGACGAACGATCATGGAGGTTTCGCCGAGGCCGCCGCCGAGCCCGGCATTGCCGGCGCCGACCTGCTGCGCGACGTCGGCGCCGCCATGGCCGGTCTCGAACGTGACGTTGACGTTGTTGGTGGCGTAATAGCCGCGCTTCAAGGCGATGTGAAAAGGCATGAAGGCGGGCAGGAAGGCCGGTGCCGGGAACAAATAAGTGACTTCTTCCGCGGCGGCAAAGGCGCGCCGCGTCCCGGCCGCTGCCGCCAGTCCGCCCATCATCAACCCGCCGAGTGTGGTACGCCGTGTGAGCTTCATCGTAATCTCCCCTTTGATGACGAACCGACGGTCATGCGTCGACCCGACTGTCGATGTGCAGTGAATGAAACAGATGCGCGACGATTTCGCCGGCGCGCGGCGAGGCGATCCGCGCCATCGGATTGTCGCGATCGGGCAGGCCGACATCGATCTCTTCGACGATGCGGCCGGGACGATCGCTCATCACTAGAATGCGGTCCGACATCCCCACCGCCTCGGACAGATCGTGCGTGATCAGGAGCGTGGTCAGGCGCGACTCGGCGATCGTTTCGGCAAAGCTCTTCTGCAACACAAGCTTGGTTTGCGCGTCCAGTGCCGAGAACGGCTCGTCGAGCAGCATAATATCCGGATTGATCGCAAGCGTGCGCGCCAATGCGGCGCGCTGCCGCTGCCCACCGGAAATCTGATGCGGATAGCGATCGGCGAATTCGGTCAGGCGGCAGCGCTTGAGTTCGCGCAGGGCGCGCTCGCGCCGCTCCTGGGTGCTCATCTTGCGTGCCTCTAGACCGAATTCGACATTTTGCAGAACCGTCCGCCACGGCAGCAGCAGGTCCTTCTGCAGCATGAAACCGACGCTCGAATTCGGGCCGGAGACTTCGACGCCATGCAGGGACACTGTCCCCGCGCTCGGTTTGTCCAAGCCGGCCACGAGATTGAGGAGCGTGCTCTTGCCGCAGCCGGACGGACCGACCACGGAGACAAACTCGCCGCGCCCGACTTCCAGCGATAGGCCATACACAGCCGTGAAGGGCGCGGCGCCGGCATTTCGGCCTGGGAAGTGCCGGACCACGTCTTGAAGTTGGAGCACGTTGGGCGGGGCCACCACCAACAGAACACCCTAGCTGTTCGCATTTGAACAAATCGTTCAAATAATGTACAATTGAAGCGAACTCGCTCTCTAGAGTCAATGGGCATCGCGCCGTAATTGTGCGCAGGCCTGCTCCTATTGTCGACTAAGATACCAACAGTTTTGCGCGAAGACACGTGATTACTCCGCAGATGCGATAAATGATGGCGACCAATCGGCGCATCCTATTTTCGATTTCACTTTCTGGGCCTTGTTTCATATGCTATACGATGTTTCATGGGTAAAACGACGATACACAAGACGCGCGCCGCCGGGCGAAAGATAGACAGCGCTGGCGCGGCCGAATTGCCGCAGCGCTATCTGGTTCCGGCGCTTATGCGTGGGTTTGCGATCCTACAGGACTTATCGGGCGAGCGCCGGCAGATGACCTTGTCCCAGGTCGCCGATACGCTCCGCGTCACTCGCTCGTCGGCTTATCGACTGTTGGTGACGCTCGATCATCTCGGCTTTGTGTCATTCGACGCGCACAACAAGACCTATGCGCTCGGCGCGGAGGTGTTGCGGCTCGGCTACGGTTATCTTGCCGGACGGGATCTGGTCGAAGTGGCCATGCCGCACCTGGTCCGACTGCGCGACCGGACCGGCTGGTCTGCGCATCTCGGCGAGCTGCACGGCCGCGACGTCACCTACTTGGCACGCATTCCGACGCGCCGCTCGATTGCCAGCACGGTCCATGTGGGCACGCGGCTACCCGCTGCCATGACGACCATGGGACGGATATTATTGTCGGAACTGCCTGACGGTGAGGTTCGTGCGTTGTATCGCGATGCTTCGGCCGAGGAGGCAGGTTCGAGGGGCTTGCTCTCGCTGGCAGAACTCCTGCATCAGCTCGCGACGGATGCGGCGGCTGGCGCCGTCGTGGTGGCGCATTCGCACTATGAACCGGGCGTGGCTAGCATCGCCGCGCCGATCCGCGACATGACGGACAAGATCGTGGGGGCCATTAACATATCCGCCGTCGCACTCCTCACCAACGAGACCGAACTCAATGGTCCGTTGAGGGAGGAAGTGCTCGCCGCGGCCGCCGCCATTTCGCGCGATCTCGGTCACTGCGCCGAGAATGTAGGCGAAGACAAGACAATGCGGCTGCTGCGCCGCTCGACGTCTGTATCGTAATCGCAATTGCAGGTCAGAGGAGAAGGACATGGACGACGTCACCCGCCAGCCGCAAACGCGTTCTTGGGATCGCCCGCAAGGCGCAAACCTCGAGCAATGGATGAAAAGCCGCCTCGCGCGCGTTGCCGAGCGGAGCTACGATTGGAATGCGTTAAAATTTCAGGCCGATTACGATCCGAAATATCGCCGTGCGCAGAAGCGCTTCATCGGTACCGGCGGCACCGGCGTGGCGAAGGATACCAATGTCATTCCCGCCGAGCATTTCACATTGTCAAACATGATACTGCCGGTCGGTGCTGAAGGCCCGATGCATCTGCATGTCGATGCCGAGGAAGTCTTTTTCGTGCTGCGCGGCAAGGTTAAGGTCATGGTCGAGCAGGATGGCGAATATTTCGAAACCGTGCTCACCGAGCGCGACTGTATCTCGGTGCCCCCCGGTGTCTACCGCGGCGAAGTCAATGTCGGAGACGAGGAGGCGGTCATGATGGTCATGATCGGCGCGCCAAAGCCGATTACGCCGACCTATCCGGCGGATCACCCGCTCGCCAAGGTCAAACGCGGCTGAGATAAACCGCTGCCAATTCGTCACGCTCGCTCGACATTAGGGAGTAGTCATGTCGCTGCAAGGGATCGACGCCGTGGTGTTCGGCGTCGCTGATATGGCCGAGGCCAAGCGCTTTCTCGACGACTGGGGCGTGGCACCGGTCTCGGCCACGAATGACGAGCTAATTTATCGGACGCAAGATGGTGCCGAAGTGGTCGTGCGTTCGAAGGATGCAGCCGATCTGCCACCCGCGATCGAGCCGGGCAACACCGTGCGCGAAGTGATCTGGGGCGCCGCCAACCAAGCCGAGCTCGAACGCACGCTCAGCACCTTGCGCGGCAAAGGCGATTTTCGCACGGGTGCCGATGGCTTGGCGCGCGTCACCGATCCGAACTGCATGAGCCTTGCGTTCCGCGTCAGCCAGCGCAAACCGGTCGCCGTCGCGCCGACGCCAACCAATGCGCCAGGCGTGCATCAACGGGTGAACCAGCGCTCGCCGATCCTCAATCAAGCGCATCCGATCAATATCGGCCATATCGTCGTATTTGCGAATGATTTTGCCGCGATGCGCGCTTTCTATACCGAGAGGCTCGGTTTCGCGATCAGCGATGAATACCCCGGCCACGGCGTCTTCACTCGCTGCCAGAAAATCGGCGAACACCACAACCTGTTTATTCTCAACCGTCCCGGCAAGCCTGGCATCAACCATGTGGCTTTTACCGTGCGCGACATTCACGAAGTAATTGGCGGCGGCATCGCCATGAGCAAGAAGGGCTGGAAGACTGAGATCGGTCCCGGACGCCATCCGATTTCGTCGGCCTATTTCTGGTATTTCGAAAACCCGCTGGCTGCGCCGCTGGAATATTATGCCGACGAGGACTACTGCACAGAGGACTGGCAGCCCGGTACCTTTGAGCGCAAACCCGAACTGTTTGCTGAATGGGCGATCGCAGGTGGTATCGACGGCGCGACACGCCGGCAACGGCCGATGGAAGATAAGAGCGGTCGCGGCCATGCTTGAGTCACTCTGCCATGCGACCTGAGTTGCGGCGCATCGTCGCCGTGGCCGCTCATCGGTTCGCTACCGGCCGATGTCCGTTACGCATTTACTCGCTTGGGACGGGCGAAACGTCCGAGATCAAGGAAGTCCCTGGCGGTTTTCTTGACTTGGCGTCGGGTTTCGATGTTCGCGTTGATGGCGGCACGATCGTTGTGCCTGTGTTGCAGGCGACCATCGATCTGGAATTCATCAGCGATGTCGGCTTTGACGGCTACGATCATTCAAGCCACGAGCCGTTTTCAGGCCGTGCTGGCGGCGGTGCTTCCGTTACTCTCTATGACCGCGGCCAGAACAACTACTTCCAATATGCCGTGGCGGGCGAAGATGATCGAATCTGAACGGGCCAAGAATGAGCATAAACGGAAGATTTTTCGGTAAGCGCATTGTCATTACCGGCGCTGGGCGCGGTCTTGGCTTTGCGTTTGCGGAACGATTAGGCGGCGAAGGTGCGAGCGTGACGATTGCGGAAATCGACACGAGGTTGGGTAGTGAAGCGGAACGCAAGCTGCGCGCTGCAGGAATCGACGCGCAATTCATTGCGACCGATATTGCTGATGCCGACTCGGTCGAAGCAATGGCACGTCAGGCCGCGGAAGGTTGCGACGGCATTTACGGCGTCGTCGCCAATGCCGGCTGGGCCAATAATGTCGGTGGCAAATCCTATGACGCGATCGCGCCGGAGGATTGGGATCGCATGATGGCTATCAACGTGCGCGGTACCTGGCTCACGGTGCGAGCCATCGGTCCCAAGATGCGCGATGACGGCGCGATCGTTATTGTGTCATCGGATACGATCTATTGGGGGGCGCCGCGGCTTCTGCATTATGTCACCAGCAAATCGGCGTTAGTCGGCATGACCCGTTCTCTGGCGCGGGAGCTGGCGCCGCATGGGATCAGGGTGAACTGCCTCTTACCGGGCCTGACGATTGGTGAAGCGACAAAGGACATTCCGCAGGCGCGCTGGAACGACTATGCCGAGCGCGGCATGCTTAAGCGCGTGCAACAGCCCGACGACCTTGAAGGTCCGGTTGCCTTTCTTCTGTCCGAGGATTCGAAATTCATCACCGGCCAGACGCTTGCAGTCGACGGTGGTTTTTCCCTGCATTGACGTGCTTACCATGTGGACACTCTGATGGCACTCAAGATCGGCATAGTCGGCGGTGGCGTGGGCGGCATGGCAGCGGGCATCGCACTGCGCCGCGTCGGCCAGGACATCGAGATCTACGAACAGGCGACGGATTATCAGCGCGTCGGTGCCGACATCAATCTCACGCCGAACGCTGTGCGCGTTCTCGACTGGCTCGGAGTCATTCCGAGTCTGGAAAAAACGGCCGCGCGGCCTACGCATCGTATCAGCCGGATGTGGGATACCGGCGCCGAGACCTCCAGGCTGGAAATGGCCGAGGCGGCGGAACGCAAATATGGTGCGCCGCAACTCACGGTCCATCGAGCCGACCTACTCGAAGCGCTTCGTGGACAATTGCCAGAACAGGCTATTTTTCTTGGTCACCATGCCGAGACGTTCGATCTCGGTGGCGTGAAGCCGACTGTCCATTTTTTCGACGGCTCGATGCGCCAGGTGGATGTCTTGGTGGGAGCGGATGGTATTCATTCTTTGACACGAACCGCATTGTTCGGCGCCGAACATCCGGAGTTTACCGGGCTCGTGTCTTATCGCTCCGTGGTCGATCGCGCCAAGCTCGACGTTCCCAATCTGGACGCCTTCACCAAATGGTGGGGTCCGACGCCTGATCTGCAAATCGTGACCTTTCCGCTCAATCGCGGCCGTGAGACCTTCGTGTTCGCCACGACGTCACAGGCCGATTGGCTACACGAGTCGTGGACCATGCCGGGCGACATCGGCGAATTGAGGTCTGCCTATCGCAACTTTCATCCGGAAGCTCTCGCGTTGCTCGACACTTGCACGAGCGTGACCAAATCGGCGCTCTATATAAGGGACCCATTGCCGGTTTGGTCCATGGGCCGGGTCACATTGCTGGGTGATGCCTGTCATCCTATGGTGCCGTTTATGGCGCAAGGCGCCTGCATGGCGATCGAGGACGCGGCGGTGCTTGGTCGTTCATTGGAGAACATCGACGAAACGATGATCGAAGCGGCGCTCAGATGTTATGAGAGCACGCGAAGTGAGCGCACGGCGAGGGTGCAGATCGGCTCGCGCGGTAATGAATGGCTGAAGCAGGGTGGCAATGCCGATTGGGTCTACAGTTATGACGCCACATCAGTCCCCCTCCATAAGCCGGCGCGAGGAAACCTCGCTGGAGCGCCTTAGCAGTGAGTGTAGTGACGCTCCGGTTGCGGTAAGTGTCCGGTCCTGCTTTTGCCCGGAAAGCTTGGCGCCCGATGGGTGCGTCATACGGGCCCACGACGTCCAGGTGCGCGGATAGCAGGGGGCCGGGGCAGCAGCGCAGTCTTAATTCCACCTTCCCTATTCTAGAAGCTTTCTTTCCCTGTTGTCGCTTCGGAAATTCCCTGTTCGGATGCGCAGGGAATTGAATCAGAAAGGCCGATTGCATCGGCACTATTCGAGGCTTTCGGCGCCGCAGGCGGCTGAGTTTCGCGCAATTCCCTGTATTTTTCCCTGTTATCAGGGAATTGGGCGCGGAGACAGGTTCGCGGTAACTGGCTCGTCAGCCAGCCCAGTATGGTCTTCCTGGGCCGTTTCCATTTCTCACAAAAGCCTTCGACACTTCCAGGCATTAACCAGGGGCCGATCTTGAAAGGAATCGCCAGAACTGCCACATCCGGCCCGTCATGAATCTATCCTTCCGGACGTCTTTGCCCACCAAAGCCGCATCGCCCATGGCGAACGAGGTTGAGCGGCGCCGTACCTTTGCGATCATCTCGCATCCAGATGCGGGCAAGACCACCTTGACGGAGAAGTTCTTGCTGCTCGGTGGAGCGATCCAGCTTGCCGGGCAGGTCAAGGCCAAGCGCGACCGGAGGTCAACCCGCTCGGACTGGATGGCGATTGAGCGCGAGCGAGGGATATCTGTCGTTACTTCGGTAATGACCTTCGAATACGACGGTCTGGTCTTCAATTTGCTCGACACGCCCGGCCATGAGGACTTTTCGGAAGATACCTATCGGACCCTCACGGCCGTCGACTCGGCAGTTATGGTGATCGATGCTGCCAAGGGCATCGAACCACGCACACGCAAACTCTTCGAGGTGTGCAGACTGCGTGATATTCCAATCATTACTTTCATAAACAAGATGGACCGGGAGAGTCGTGACCCGTTAGACCTCATTGACGAGATCGAGAAGATACTGGCGCTCGACGCCGCACCGATTGCGTGGCCAGTTGGGCGTGGTCGGGATTTCGTCGGCACCATCGACGTAAAATCGGGCGGCGTGCGCCTGCTCGACGGCGACTCCGGTTCTGCCGCTGGTCTGCGTGAGATATCACTTGCCGAGATCGCCGGCTTGAACTCCAATCTCGACGCTGCAACGCTCGGCGGAGAACTCGACCTGGTACGTCAAGCGTGCAAGCCGTTCGACCCTCAAGCCTTTGCCGAGGGCCATATGACCCCGATCTTTTTTGGCAGCGCGCTCAAGAATTTCGGCGTCGGCGATTTGCTGAATGCACTGGGTGAGTTGGCGCCGTCCCCACGAACACAGAAGGCTGACAAACGGGTCGTGTCAGCGACCGAGCCGGCCATGTCGGCGTTCGTTTTCAAAATCCAGGCGAATATGGATCCGAACCATCGCGATCGCATTGCCTTCGTGCGGCTTTGCTCCGGCAAGCTTACGCGCGGCATGAAGGTCAAGCAAACGCGAACCGCGAAGGTAATGAGCTTGCGCACACCTCAGTTTTTCTTCGCTCAAGACCGGTCGCTCGCTGAGGAGGCTTATGCCGGGGACGTCGTTGGCATACCAAATCACGGCACGCTGCGCATCGGCGACACTTTAACCGAGGGAGAGGATCTGAATTTTGTCGGCGTACCGAATTTTGCGCCAGAAATTTTGCGCCGCGTTCGCCTGCCTGACGCTATGAAGGCCAAGAAATTAAAACAGGCATTGCGGGAACTTTCGGAGGAAGGCGTGGCGCAAGTCTTCCGACCAACCGACGGCTCCGCTCTGCTGGTAGGTGTCGTCGGCCCACTCCAGCTCGATGTTCTAAAAGCTCGGCTTTTCGCCGAATATGGATTGGGCGTTGATTGGAGTACGTCCGAGTTTCAATTTGCCCGATGGATCAAAGCGGACGACCGTAAGCGTCTTGATCGGTTTGTGGCGGGCTACCCCGCCTCGATTGCCGAGGATTCCGATGGCGATCTTGTCTTTTTGGCGCGTACTGCCTTCGACCTCGAATATACCGGCGAACGCAATGACGATATTGCCTTTTCCGATGTGAAAGACATTCACCAGCCCCCAAATGTTCGAGCGTCACGAGGCGCCTAAAGGTTCGCTCGTACGGATGGAATTATCAAGACGGTACCCGAAAAATTCGCTACAGGCCCAGGAAACGGTACCTCGGAAGTCGCCCTCGACAATGACTGCTGCCGATCGAAGTGCGGCGCAAGCGCAGGGCGAGCATGACTTGCCACCGGGGCAGCGCCGTAACGGAGCCGGTCGAGGGCCGTCGATTGGCACGGCCTTTGCGTGAATACGGTCCGTACCAAACCGCTCAACTGACTGTACACCTCATATGCCGATCCGATTTGCTGATATCCTTTGGCCTACTCAGGGGCGTTACTGCCTCGTCAATGCCCGGGTACCTGCCTGCATGCTCGACCGTGCAGTCATCTGCGGCCCCGCGGATGCTGACGGCATCGTGCTCGCGGACGTCCTGGTCGAGGGCGGCAAGTTCGGACGCATTATGCCCCCGGGCGGCGGGCGCGACGGCGCGCCCCGTGTGGATATCGACGGACGCCAAGTCTGGCCGACGCTGATCGACATTCACACGCATCTCGATAAGGGCCACACGGTCGATCGCAATCCCAACATCGACGGCACGTTTACCAATGCTAGGATTGCGGCGGCCGCGGATCGCGTGAACTGGACCGTGGCGGACGTCAAACGCCGTATGGACTTCGGCTTGCGCTGTGCGTATGCGCACGGGGTTTCGGCGATCCGCACACATATTGATACCTACTCGGAGACGATCGAGCGAAACTGGCAGGCGTTGCGTGAGCAACGCGACCAATGGGCCGGCAAGGTCGATCTGCAGGCGGTGTCGCTGTGTCCGATCGACCTCCTCGACGGAGCCTTCGGGGATCTCGTGGCAGCGACGGTGGCACGGTCGCGCGGCCTCCTGGGTGGAGTGACACGAGCCTCGATCGGCAATCACGGCAAACCCCTCGATAATATCGACGCTCTGCTAGATCACTTGTTCTCGTTGGCAGCCAGGTACGATCTGGATGTCGACCTGCACGTCGACGAGACTCACGATCCGGCCGCCGCCACGCTACCTCACGTCGCGCGTGCGGCGATGCGGCACGGCTACAAGGGCCGGGTCGTGTGCGGCCATTGCTGCAGCCTGGCCAACCAGCCGGAGAGTGAGGTCGACCGGACGCTCGATCTCGTGGCGGAAGCAGAGATCTCGATCGTAACGCTGCCAACCGTCAATATGTATTTGCAGGATCGCTCAAGCGGACGCACGCCGCGCTGGCGCGGCGTCACGGTGGTTCACGAAATGCTCAAGCGCGGTATTCGCGTGGCTGCAGCCGGGGACAATTGCCGTGACAGTTTCTATGCTTACGGCGACCATGATGTCGTCGATACCTTTCGGCAGGCGGTTCGCATACTCCATATCGATCATCCCATTACCGGTGCGCCGGCCTTGGTCAGCGTCAATCCGGCTGCCATTGGCAGGCTGACCGATCATGGTCGCATCGCCGTCGGGGCGCCGGCCCGTTTCATCGTGTTCAATGCGCGTACCGTCAACGAAGTGATCAGCAGGCCACAGTCCGATCGCGTGGTGATTGACCGTGGTGAACGGTCGCCCTTGGCGCCACCCGATTATTCCGAGCTTTGGCAAGATGAAGCGGGAGAGCCCGCGGCCGCTATCTGAGCGCTTCTGCGGCGACTCGCTGTAACGCTCTCCGTCAGCTTCTGCTCCCGGCACTCCATAAAGCCTCAGTGTCCCGCGCGGGTGGCGAGCGGGATAAGGTCGGCAAGGGTGGAAATCTCGTGCTCGGGCGAAAGGCTGCGGCAGCGTTCAGTCTCGCCGTAGCCGTAAGAAGCCCAACATGCCGCGATGCCGGCCGCTTTCGCAAACAGTATGTCGCTTTCGGTATCGCCGACGATCAATATCCGGTCTCGCGGCAGTGAGTCATAGCGAGGCAGAATATGCTCGGTGAGTACCGACGGGTCGGGTTTTTTCGGTAGGCCGGGTTGGTCGCCAAACACCATATCGATGAATGGGAGAAGTCCCGTCTCGTCCAGGGAGCGTCGTATCGCTTCTATGCCCTTGTTGCTGATGACGATCGATTTTGTGCCGTCGGCGTGAAGCTGCTGTAACACAGACTCGACGCCGGAAAACGGCCTGAGAAGCGGCGTCCCCTCGCTGAGATAGAGCTGCCGATAGGTTCTGATAAGATCGTTCAGCGCATGACGATCGCGGCGCAATGATTCATCGAGCGCGATCAGGCTCTCGGCCAGCGGCCAGCCGGTCGAGATGGTTGCCAGTGCCCGCTCTTTCGGCGGGGACGGACGGCCACGTTCCGCAAAAGCGCGCTCAATACAATGGGCGATCGCAGGGCGTGTATCGAACAACGTACCATCGTAGTCGAAGAGGATAAGTTCAAAAGAGGCCGTATCCACGTGTCGGCAGGTGTCAGTGGCCGGCCATGTGCTTGCCGATGGTCGCTCGATCCGCCTGGGCGATCGGAGTTTGATAGTTGATCGCTCCACCGGACATCACCGCGACCTGGTCCGCCAAATCGAGCACTTCATCGAGATCCTCGGACAACAGCAGCACCGCCGCCCCCTTGTTGCGCTGCTCCATGATCTGCGACCGGATTTCGGCAACCGACGCGAAATCGAGACCGAAGCATGGGTTGGCGACGATGAGCACATCGACGTCGCCGGATAGTTCTCGGGCCAGCACCGCGCGCTGAATGTTACCGCCGGAAAGATCGGCCAGCGCTGTTTCCGGCGATGGCGTCTTCACCCGATAGCGAGTGATGAGCTCACGGGCCGTCTCGCGCATTGGTCCCGGCGAAAGCCACCAGCCTAACTTGGCCGAAGGCGGCCGATCGAAAGTACGAAACGCCATGTTTTCCGCGACTGTCATCCTCGGTACCGTGGCGTTTTTGTGCGGTTCCTCAGGCAAGCCGAAGACCTTCATGCGAAAGAAGGAACCCCGGTCCGGCCGAAAGCGGTGATGCTTGATCGACATGCGTCCGGCGAGCCGCGGCCGCTGCCCTGAGAGGACTTCAACCAATTCCGATTGTCCGTTGCCCGATACACCGGCAATGCCGACGATTTCTCCCGAGCGAACCTTCAGATTGAGGTGATCGAGCGCCAATAAGCCTTCCTCGTCCTTGGCGCACAATTCGTCGAGTTCGAGGACGACATCGCCCGGGGGATTGGGACTGCGCACCGCGCGGTCGCGGATTTGCGTGTCGCCGATCATCATGCGGGCCATCGCCTCGGTCGTCAGATCCTTGACGTCGCCGCCGCCGACCTTGTGCCCGCGACGCAGCACGGTCACGCTGTCGCAGAAGCTCGTCACCTCGCGAAATTTGTGGGTGATCATGATGACCGTGATTTCCTTGCGATGCGTCATGTCGCGCAGGAGGCCGAGCATCTCATCGGCCTCGCCGGGCGTCAGCACCGAGGTCGGCTCGTCGAGAATAAGCAGCCGCTGATCGAGGTAGAGCAGCTTCAAAATTTCGAGCTTCTGCTTCTCGCCGGCAGCCATGGCCGCGACCGGCACATCGAGCGGGGCTCGAAACGGCATACGGTCGAGGAAAGCCTCGAGCCGCTCCATTTCCTTTTTCCAATCGATGATGGCCGGCGCGTCAGCGCGGCTGATGACGAGATTTTCAGCGCCGGTCAGCGAGGGCACCAGTGTGAAATGCTGATAAACCATGCCGATGCCATGAGCGAGGGCATCCCGCGGATTGCGAATTCGCACCTCCTTGCCGTCAAGCAACACTTGGCCGCGATCAGGCGAGTAAAACCCCATGATGCATTTGACCAGAGTGGACTTGCCGGCGCCGTTCTCGCCGAGAAGCGCATGGACGGTCCCAGCCTCCACTTTGATGGAGACGTCATCAAGCGCGACCAGCGATCCGAAGCCTTTGGTCATCCTGACCGTCTCCAAAGAAGGAGCACGCATCGGCGGCGACACAATCTGTGGCGCCGAAACGGCAACAGCGAGACTCATGGCAGGTTCTCCAAGAAATTCTTTGAGTTAGATACCGAGCCGAACACTCCGCCCTGCATTTTGACCATTTTGATTGCCGCCAGGTGATTGCCATGGTCGGTCGCGGCGCAGCAATCTTCCAGCAACAGGCATTCGAAGCCGCGATCGTTGGCTTCGCGCATCGTCGTATGCACGCACACGTCGGTCGTAATGCCGCTCAGCACGATGTTGCGCCAACCTTTGGTTCGCAGCATCAGTTCAAGGTCGGTGGCGCAAAACGAGCCCTTGCCCGGCTTGTCGATCACCGGCTCGCCCTCGGCGGGCGCGAGTTCCGGGATGATATTCCAGCCAGGCTCGCCGCGCACGAGGATACGGCCGCAGGGTCCGGGATCGCCGATGCCGGCACCGATGCGCTGGGAGCGCCAGCGCTTGTTCTCCGGCAGATCGGCCAGATCGGGACGGTGGCCTTCGCGAGTATGGATCACGCCATATCCTTTGGCGCGCATCGCGGCGAGCACGGCGCGTATTGGTTCGATCGGCGCTCGGGTCAGCGAGAGATCGTAGCCCATGGCATCGACATAGCCACCCTTGCCGCAGAAGTCGGTCTGCATGTCGATGATGATCATCGTGGTGTTTTCCGGCGTGATCTTGCCGTCGAATGGCCAGGCATAGGGATCGGCGGGAATCGTCGGCATGGCTCACTCCGCTGCGCGATCGAACCGCTCGCCGAAACGGCGCGTCGGCGCCGGAAATCCGCAGGACGTGCCGTCGACGTGCGCGACTTGGGCTTCCCAGGGTAGCCGGTAGCAGCCGGCGACCAGATCCTGCATGTAGGTGTAGGGGCAATCCTGCGCGCCGCCGCGTACCGCGGTGAGTCCGCGGTGGCCGAACTGATAGATATTGTTCTCGACCGACCAGTGCCGGCGCGCTTCGCGCACGAGGTCGGGGCGTATTTCGGCAGTGACAATCTCGTCAGGGCGACCATTGGCGCCATGCGCCAGAACGGCGCCGTCGAAGTTGACGATCATCCCTTCACCCATGGAATCGAACGTACCGTCGGAACCGCACATGCAGACATTGGCGGTGACCATCAAGTTGCAGAAGGCGTTGGATTGGTTGGTGAAGCGCCAAGCCTCGCGCACCGGCGCGGTATAGCCGGCGGTGCGGATCATGATCTCGGCGCCTTTATAGGCGCATTCGCGGGCCATCTCCGGAAACATGCCGTCGTGACAAATGATCAGTGCGATCTTCGCGCCCTTCGGTCCATCGATCACCGGAATGCCGATGTCGCCCGGTTCCCACGGCTCGACCGGGACCCAGGGATGCATCTTGCGATAATAGAGCCGTAACGCTCCGGTATCGTCGATGATGATGCCGGAATTGAACGGATAGGCGCCCGGGTTCATCTCCATGATGGAGAAGCAGCCCCAAATCCTGTTGTCGATGCAGGCCTGCTTGAATGCCGCGACCTCGGGACCATCGAGCGAGCACATGATCGCCGGGTTGGTGTCCATCGATAGGCCGTGCAGGGCGTATTCCGGAAAGACCACGAGGTCCATGGTAGGCATGTTACGCCGTGCTTTGCCGACCATTGCGACGATACGCTCGGTCTGCGCTGCAAGATCGTCGGGTGTTTTGACGATCGGCAGCTGAAACTGGACTAATCCCAGAACCACACCGTTGGGAGTTTTGTTCAATCCACCGAGTGCGCTCATGCGATCCCGCTGTGGCGGCGTTATTTGGTGATGCTCAGTTCGCCCGGCACGTCGCGCGCGGCTTGCGCCGAGCCGGCCGAGGCGATCATGATGAACAGCGTGAGGATGTAGGGAGCTGCGTTGAAGAAATAATAGCCCTGAGTGATGCCGACTGACTGCAGCGATGGACCGATGGCGCCGGCGGCTCCGAACAACAGCGCCGCCAGGACGCAGCGGATCGGGCTCCACCGCGCGAAGATGACAAGTGCCACCGCCATGAGGCCTTGGCCCGAAGAAAGGCCCTGGTTCCACGCGCCCGGATAATACAGAGAAAGAAAGGAGCCACCGATGCCGGCAAGAAAGCCGCCGACCGTCGTGGCAAGAAAGCGCACCAGATCGATTGAAACGCCCATGGCCCGCGCCGACGCGGCGCTGTCGCCGGTCATCCGCACGATCAGGCCCCATCTGGTGTTGGCGAAGCCCCACGCCATTACCACCGCGACGCCGATACCCACGAGCAGCAACGGATTGATCTGCAGTGCGGTTGCGATGTCCTGATTGTGAGTCCATGCGCCAAGCGAGAACGAGCCGAGTTGAGGCGCGGAAGGCTGAATGTATGGCTTGCCGAAGAAGAAGGCGATGCCGGTGCCGAACAGCATCATCGCGATGCCGACCGCGATATCGTTGACCCGCGGAAGCTTGCAAATATAACCGTGCATAGCGCCCAATACGGCGCCGGCGCAGCCGGCACCAAGCACGCCAAGCCACGGCGAGCCGGATTGATAGGAAATCGCGTAGGCGACCATCGCGCCCAACACCAGCGTGCCTTCCTGGCCGAGGTTCACCCGGCCGGATTTCTCCGTCAGACATTCACCCAGCGCCACGAACATGAAGGGGGTCGAGACCCGCAGAGCCCCGCCGATGAGAGCGATGAGAACGGTGACCGATGCGGCGTTGTTCATGTCCGATCCGTGCTTCCGCCGGGTTGGAATATTTTGAATCGCCCGTACAGCGTTTCCGACATGAGCAGCACCACAAAGGTGAGGCCTTGCAGGACCAGGACCGTCGCGTCGGGAAGGCCCATGCGGCGCTCAATGAGGCCGCCTGAGGCAACGATGCCACCGAACAGGATCGCAACCGGAATGACGGCGACCGGATTATGCCGCGCCAGAAACGCGATCAAGATTCCGGTGTAGCCGTAGCCGGCGGCCAGCGAAGCGTTGGCGCGGCCCTGGATTTCGGCAACCTGGAAGAAACCGGCAAGACCGGCGCAAGCGCCGGCAATGGCGCAGCAGATGACGATCAATCTTCCGACCGGTAGTCCCTGCGCCAGAGCGGCACGCGGGTTGCCGCCTGAGACCCGAACGGCGAAACCGAATGTCGTGCGCGAGAGCAGGATATTGAGTACGATTGCGAGCGCTATTCCCACCGCAAGACCCCAATGCACCTCGGTGCCTGGAATGTTGCCGATCATGTAAGCGTCGCCGATCGGTTTGGTGGAGGGCTTGTTTGGATTGCTGAAATCGCGCAGCGCGCCTTCGACGAAGAAGTTCATCGTGGCGATGCCGATATAGGTCATCAGCAGCGATGAGATCGTCTCATTGACGCCTCGCGCGTACCGCAGATAGCCGACAATTCCGATCCAAACGCCGCCGACGATGACGCCGGCTATGGCCATGATGGCCAGCGTCAGCACCACTGGACTATGCCCGTCAACCAGCGGAATGGCGATGGCCGCCGAGGCAAAACCGCCGAGCACGAGCGCACCTTCGCCGCCGATGATGACAAGGCCAATGCGCGCAGGAAGAGCGACACAGAGAGCGGTCAGAATCAGCGGTGAAGAGGTTTGCAGCGTGTTCTCGATCGAGAACGCCGTGCCGAATCCGCCGCGTTCCACGAGCCAGAAAAAGTCCAACGGGGATTTTCCCAGCGCCAGCAAAAGCAGCGAAAAGATAATGCCGGAGACCGCAATCGCGAATAGCGGGATAACGACATATTCGGCGCCGCGTCTAATACGGATGCTGAGATCGTTCCAGCGCCCCGATGTCACCGTGATCGGCAGTGGTTGCGCAATATCGGCCATGCTCTCTGCCAGCTTCTTTTGCATTCGTTGCAAACGCGGAAGCACCGGCCTGCCGTGCGGCGAATGAACGCCGCCGCACGGCTCGGCCGCAACCAGAAGGACTAAGTAATGGAGCCTTGGACGCCTTCGAGTAGATAGTTCATGCTATTGAGGGCTGGATCGTTGTTGTCGTAGCTCTTGCTGATAACGACGTTGCCCTTGTTGTCCTTGAGCGGACCGACATAGATCGGCTTGCCCTTTTTCAAGGCCGCGATTGCGGCTGTTGCAGCCTTGCGGGCTTCGTCGGTCGCTCCTGCGCCGAATGGCGTGTTTTGCACCAAATCCTCGGGATAACCGCCGGCCCACATATTGGGCATAGGCTTGCCCGACTTGAGGTCCTCGGCGTAGCCCTTGTACACAGTGATCCATTTGTATTCGGCGCCGGTAATGAAGCCCTTTGGCGCCAAAGGTGCCTGGGAGGCGTTGTGGCCGCAGGTCTTGACGCCACGTTTTTCCGCGGTGGTGATGACGACCTTCGGGCTGTCGACGTGGCAGGTGATGACATCGTTGCCGGCGTCGACGAGAGCATTCGTCGATTCGGCTTCACGGACGGGCAGGGACCAATCGCCGGTGAAGATAACTTGCACGGTCGCCTTCGGATTGGTCGATTTGGCGCCCAACAAGAACGAGTTGATGTTGCTAAGCACCGATGCGATGGGCTTTGCCGCGACAAAGCCGAGCTTGTTTGACTTGGTGCTCAGCCCGGCTGCGACGCCGTCGACGTAATGGGCCTCATTGAGGTAGCCGAAGTAGCTGCCCAAATTCATGGGCAGCTTGGGCGTCCACAGCGGGGCGGCGTGGCGGAATTGCACTTTTGCATATTTTTTAGACAGGTCGATCATAAAGGGGTCAAAGTAGCCGAACGACGTGCCTAGAATGATATTGGCCCCGTCCAGATTGATCATTGACTCCATGGTCTTAGAGCAGGCGTCAGTCTCGGGGACATTCTCGTCCTCGACCACGGTGACGTCCGGGACGGCCTTCAACGCCTTCGCGGCCACCGCGTGAGCCTGATTCCATCCGAAATCGTCGCGCGGACCGACGTAAACGATGCCGATAATCGGCTTTTCAGCCGCGTAGGCGCCTCGATCTGCCAAGCTGCCGGCCACAATAGAGGCCGCGCTCGCCTTGAGAAATGTTCGGCGGTCTGTTCGGAAAAGCGCCATGGCTGAGTCCTCCACTGTTTTGACGCTGGGTATTGCCGAATTTTAGCAAGCATCATGCCACCGGCACCGTTGCTCTTGGCTTGTGTGACGGATGCAGCGGCAGCGTTCTTCAGAACCGCATGAGCGAAAAAGGCTGTTGCGATCGCTTGCAGCGCAATCTCGTGTCGGCTAGTTCGGCGCTCGCCCGCGATCCATCCGCCTTAATCCCTGTCAGGTTGACCAAAAAGGAGCCTTCATCGGTCATCGGGAGGTCCATAATGGATCGCGACGTATGGCCGCAATCGGTTCTTCGCGGAGCGACGCAGGCCAGCAACGCCAGGAAGCCGTTCGAATGGCTCTCGACTTGATTTTGCGCAACAGCCGCATCGGGCATGAGGGTGAACTCGTCGACATCGGCATTGCCGACGGTCGTATCGTCCAGATTGCTCCCGGCATCTCAGGCGACGGGCAAAGCGAAGACGTCGCCGGCAAACTGATTATAGCGGGCTTCGTTGAAGCTCATATTCATCTCGACAAATCTTGCATTCTCGACCGCTGCCAGATCCGGCATGGAACGCTGGCGGAGGCTGTTGCCGAAGTGTCGGTAGCCAAGCTCGCTTTCGAAGAGGACGATATCTATCGGCGCGCTCAATATACGCTGGAGAAAGCCATCCTGCACGGAACGACCCGCATGCGCACGCATGTCGAGGTCGATCCGCGCATTGGACTGAAAGGGTTCGATGCCATTCGCCGATTGAAGCAGGATTATGCCTGGGCAATCGACCTTGAAATCTGTGTGTTCCCGCAGGAAGGACTGCTCAACGATCCCGGCGCCGAAGCGCTTCTGATCGAGGCGTGTGAACAAGGAGCGGACACCGTCGGCGGCTGCCCGTATACCGACAGCGATCCGCATGGACAGATCGCGCAGATTTTTACAATTGCGCAGCGTTTCGACCGCGATATCGATTTTCATCTCGACTTCGACCTCGACCCTTCGTGGATGGACCTGGAAGAAGTGTGCCGTCAGACAGAACGGGCCGGTTGGGGCGGCCGCGTCGCCATCGGTCATGTCACCAAGCTATCCGCGCTTGGACCGCAACGTCTTGCGGCAACGGCCAAAACTCTCGCCGATGCCGGAGTGGCGGTCACGGTCTTGCCGGCGACTGATCTCTACCTGACCGGCCGCGACCGCGACCGCGATGTGCCGCGCGGCGTAGCTCCCGCGCATCGGCTTGTCGATTTCGGCATCACCTGCTCGATCGCAAGCAACAATATTCTCAATCCATTCACGCCGTTTGGCGATTGTTCCTTGCTCCGCATGGCCAACCTCTATGCCAATGTCACGCAAGCCGGCCGCAGGCAGGAATTGTTGGCATGCTTCGAGATGATCACCACGCTGCCGGCGAAGCTCATGAACTTACGCAATTATGGCGTGTCCGTTGGTAATCCAGCCGACCTGATCGCACTCGATTGCGCCAATCCGGTCGACGCGGTGGCCATGATTGCGCGACCTCTTTTCGGGATAAAGAGAGGCAGGCGCACGTTCATATGCCCGCCGCCGTCGCTACTGCGAAACGACGGCGGCATGATTTAGAAGCAACCCGCTCTGGGCTCGAAGTGCTTTGCGATGGCCTGCTCGAGTTCCGGCAACGCCGCCATCAGCGCGGCCTTATCGGCCATGGACCGGCGCATACGCTCGATAACTTCCAGGTTGGCGGCGCCGGCGTCGACGCCGTTTACCTTTCCATCTTTTACGACGGAGCGGCCGGCGACAATGAGTTCCCGAATGTGACGGGCCGTCGCACGAGTCAGCATCAGCTGCAGCGGGTCCGGTTCCGCGACAAGCCCATCGTCGTCGATTGCATTCCAATCCAAAACCAGAAAATCCGCAGGCGAGCCCGGAATGATCGATCAATCGTCCATGCTGTTAGTCACCGAAAAGCGCCCGTTTACGAATGCCGTTTGCAGCAATTGCCTGTAGCTCATGTCTACACTGAAGCCGTTGCCGGCATGTATAAGATACAAAAGCCGAAGTTCGCGCAAAGCATCGTCATCGTCATCAAGCGCGCTGCCGTCGATCCCAAGTGCGATTCGGCAGCCGGCCTTTATCATCTGCGCCACCGGCGCGATTCCGGAGCGCAAATGCAAGTTCGAGCTCGTGTTGACGACGATTGTGACGCCGCGCGCCGCCAGCAGTTCAAGCTCGTCGGGGCGAGCCCAAACACAATGCGCGACCGTCAGTCGAGGTGACAGCACGCCCAGCGCATCCAGGAACTTTATCATGCCGTCGGGATAGGTGCGGTCCGCCCAGGCCCTTTGGTAACGGGTCTCGAGGAGATGCATGTGAATTCGCCGGCCGCTCCGGTGGGAGGCCTCGGCGATTGCTCCCAACAAATCCTCGCTGCACCACTGCACGCCATTGGGGCCGAACTGAACGTCGAACATCGGCCCGGCCGCCGCAGCCGCGACTTCATCGACGATCGTTATGTAATCCCGTGGCTCCAGCTTTGGACGCGCGATGGCCCTCTCGATTTCCACGCGGATGTGCGGCGACAGCATCGACAAAACCGGCCCTGAGTCGCCATAGACCAGTGGATTTTGGTCTCGCATCGAAACCGCGAAGCCGACCCGCAGACCCACATCGCGGGCGGCACGGGCAATTTCCGCAACCTCGCTCGGAAGATCGGTCAGGCCTTGCGGTCGCGTGAGATGCATCATCAGCGCGCCTACTCCGCCACGTGCCGCCCGCGAAAGGGCGACGACGGCTGCCAAATACGGGTCGACGGCCGGAATCAAGGCCTGATACTGCAACCAGCTTTCCAGCGGCTTTCCACTGGCGCCAAGCGAGCTCGTTCGCACCGCCCGGCCGTGGTCATGAGCATTGACCAGAGCCGGCATGACGAACGCCCGCTCGATAGCTTCCGGCGCGGCCGAAACGGAGTGCACATAACCCCGATCGATCCGGATCTGTCGCCGCGCGGTGGGAGGGCCGTCTGGCTTTTCGATTAGATACGCGCAATTGATCGCTTGCATCGCTATCGTTCGTCTCCGCCGATTTCTTCATTTTCGCTGCGCCAGACGTCTCGATGCAGCTTAGCCGCCTCGTCTTCCAGCAACGGGCCTACGACGTCGACCTTGCGTTGGCCTGCGGCAAAGACGATGCGGCAAGGCAGATCCAAGGTGGGATTCTCGCGGTGATTTCCCGTCATTTCTTTCAGGCGGCGTTCGGAAAGGCCGAAAACAACGCGCCCGATACCGGCCCAGTAGATAGCGCCGGCGCACATGGCGCATGGCTCGGCCGAGCTGTACAGCGTGGCGCCGGTGAGAATCGCGGGCGCGATCTGCTTGCAGGCCGCCGTCGCGATAAGACGTTCAGCATGTCCGGTCATGTCGCGATCGGGCAAAAAGCCGTTTTCGGCTTCAATCAAAACTTCCCCGGCGGAATTTACCAGGACGGCGCCGAAGGGATGATTTCCGCGCGCTCGCGAGCGGCGCGCCAAGTCAAAAGAGCGCCGGAGAAAAGTTTCATCGTCCAGCTGGGGCATTCGGTGCTCCAATCGAAGATCTTAAGACCATGATCCGATTAATTTCATCGGATCATGGTCTAAAGAGCCGCGCCGAATTTTTCTGCGATCGCCTGGAAAATGCGATCGGGCTTGAATGGAGTCTTGTTGAAGCGGATGCCCGTCGCGTTGAACAACGCGTTACCCATCGCGGCGCCAACCGGGTTATAGGGGCTTTCGCTCATCGACTTGGCTCCGAACGGTCCAATGGCATCCGTCGTGTCGGCGAAGAAAACTTCCGTTCGTGGCACGTCACCAAACTGCGGCAGGTGATAGTTGCGGAAGCTCGGATTGACGACATGGCCGCTCGCGTCGATCACCATCTCCTCATAGAGCGTTGCGCCGAGAGATTGGGCAACGCCGCCCTCGATTTGGCCGCGGCATTGCAAGGGGTTGATGACACGGCCCGCATCCGCGGCATGAACGCTGCGAAGGACTTTGATCGCGCCGGTGCGTTTGTTCACCGCAATGCGGAACGCTTGCACGTTGAATGCTACCGAGCGGGGAGTGCCCGCCCAGGCGCCCAGAGCGGCAAGATCGCGTCCCGCGGCATGAGCGGTCGCGGCAAGATCGGCGAGATCGATGCGTTGGTCGCCGCGGATAACGGCTTCCATTGTCAGTGACCAGGACGCCGCCTCGCCGCCGGCGTAGTCGGCGGCAAAGCGCAAAATCGTGTCGCGCAACGCCTCGCATGCGAGTTGGGTGGCACGGCCGGCGACGACCGTTCCGGTGCTGCCGTAAGCGCCGGTGTCATGACCGCCGTTGTCGGTATCCGACGCCGCTACTCGAATTCTGTCGACTGTGGTGCCAAGCGTGGTGGCGGCAATCTGCTGATGGACCGTGGTCGTGCCGTTGCCGAATTCCGCAGTACCGACAACGAGCCGATATGACCCATCAGCGCCCAAAGCCGCTGTCACATCGGAAAAGTGGCCGAAGGGCGGAACCGTGTCGATCATGCCGAGCGCGGCGCCTTGGCCGACGAGCCAATCGTCGGCGGCAGGCGGTTCGAGGCCGCCGCCCGCATCGAGCGCATTCTTCACCAGTCGCAGACATTGATCGAGGCCATAACTGCCGAATTGAACGTCGTGGCCTTCACTTGAGCCGGTCGAGATCATGAGATCGCCCGGGCGCACCACGTTGCAAGCACGGAAGTCGATCGGGTCCATGCCGATCTTATGCGCGAGCTCGTCCATCGCCGACTCGACGGCGATATTCGTTTGCGGCAGCCCGTAGCCGCGAAACGCTCCGGCGGGAACTGTATTCGTATAGGCAACGACGGCGTCGATCTTCTTATTCGCGCAATTATAGACCGATATCGATTCGCTGCAGGCGTGGTTGAGCACGGCGAAACCGTGGTTACCGTAAGCGCCGGTATTCGAAACGATGTTCAATTCGATTCCCGTTAAGCGGCCGTCGCGCCGGGCGCCGGCCTTGACGCGCACGCGCATCGGATGCCGCGTGGTCGCCGCGATGAATTGCTCCTCGCGGGTGAATTCGAGCTTGACCGGCTGTCCCGTCTTGATCGCGGCAAGTGCGACGATGTCTTCGACCAGCATCTCCTGTTTGGCGCCGAAACCTCCGCCCATCCGTTCGCAAAATACGCGGACCTTGGCGGGCTCAAGACCGAAAATGCCGCATAAGGCGCGGCGCGTGAGGAACGGGGTTTGCGTACTGGAGCGAATATTGAGCCGACCAGCCTCATCGATCCAGCCGATAGCGCAATGCGTCTCCAGATGAGCATGCTGAACGCGCTGAGTAATGTAAGTGCCCTCGTATATGACGTCGGCTTCGGCGAAGCCCGCTTCGAGGTCGCCGTGAATATTATGGATTTCGCCGACGACGTTGCGATGCGGATCCCGGATGCGCGCGTGCGGTTTGTCGCCGTGGAGGACCGGCGCGCCGGGGCGCATGGCCTCGTCGGGATCGAATACCGCGGGCAATAGCTCGTACTCGATTTTGAGCCTGCGACAGGCGGCTTCTGCCGCCGCCTCGCTTTCCGCGACAACCGCCGCAACACGTTGGCCGACAAACCGCGCGACATTGTCGAGAAGCGCCGTATCGTCCGGATCGGCCGTTTCATCCTCGTGTCTTGCGCTCGAATAGAGCTTCTGCGGCACGTCGGCATAAGTTAGAACGGCGCGCACGCCCGGGACAGCCAAGGCGGCCTCTTTGCGGATCGCTGTGATACGCGCGTGGGCATGCGGCGAACGTAGCAATTTGATATGCAGAAGCTTCGCCGGCGAGACGTCGAGGGTGTAGCGCGCCGCCCCCGAAATGACCGCGCGAGCCGCGGGGGCCGCAACGCTGCGGCCGCAGGCTTGACCGGGCTTTGCCTCCTCAATCACCGAGATGCCGCGAATCGCATTTTCGATCGCGCCATAGCCGGTGCAGCGGCATATGTTGCCCTTCAACGCCCACTGAAGATCGTGCCGCTGTGACTGATTGAGGCTCGCCGCGGTTACGATCATGCCGGGGGTGCAGAATCCGCATTGAAAACCTTGAGCTTGAAGAAATGCCTGCTGCATCGGATGGAGAACGCCGTCCGCCGCCAGCCCTTCGATCGTCGTTACCGCACGGTTGGCGGCGCGAAAGGCCGGATAGACGCAGGAATGCACTGGATCGCCGTCGACCATCACCGTGCACGCTCCGCAATCGCCCGCGTCACATCCTTTTTTCACTCCGAAATAGCCGACCTCGCGAAGCAGCGTGCGCAGGCATTGCCCAGCCCGCGGCGCTACATCGTGCCTATTGCCGTTGACCACAAAGAGCATGACGCGGCTCAATTGCTGCCAGCCAGTTCGTCGCGAGTTTCTTCTGCCAATTGCAGGGTCACCTGCCGGCGCCATGCGGGCGCGCCGTGAAGGTCATCGTAATAGCGATCTTGTGGAATCGCGGCTTCCAGGGCATCGCGCAGTTCGCGGGTGCTGGGTATGGCGGAAAATCGCAGTTGGACCGGGCGCGGCGTCGCGGCCGTTACGTTGATAGCAAAGCCGCCGCCCTCCGGCGCGTGCGTGCCGATGATGAGCGCCCCTGACCGGCCCAGCGGACTGAGCGAAATCTGTCGGAAAGCCGTGCGGCGGCGCAGCGCCGCCACCGGCAGATCGATCGCGCGAAGCAGCTCTCCTTCCTTGAGTGCATTATGCCGAGGAGCCAGGACAAAATCGGTCACCGCAACGCTGCGCTCGCTGCCATCCGTGGTCCAGACTGCACAAACGCCGTCGAGCGCTGCAGCGAGCGATATCATCGGTCCGGCTGGCAGCGCCAGGCAGACGTTGCCTCCGACTGTCGCAACATTCCAAATCTTAAACGAAGCGAGAAACGATCGGCAGCATTGATTGACGAGCGGCGCGGCAGTCCAACGAGCAGGAAAGGCCATGCCGGCCAGTTCGGCGATCGTACATGTCGACGATATCCGAAGCCCGTACTGCGTCGGTTGCAATGCCGGCCAGGCTAGATCGGTGATGTCAATCAGCCTCGAAAGGTCGGGCTGCGGCTCGGAAAACAACCAAGTCCCGCCGGCGAGCCAGGCATCGCCCGGGCTCCAAACCGGCAGCTCAGCGCGATGGTGCGGCGTCGTTACGGTCATTACGGTGTTGAGATCCATTGCGGCACCGGCGCCTAGGCATGTCCATGCAGATTAGGCCGCCCGGCTACATAGGTCTGGCGCACCGCACGATCGTCGCCCATGGTCACAAGCACAAACAACTCGTCTTCGAGACCGCGCGCCACCTCCATGCGATGGGCCATGGCGGGGGTCGCCCGCGCATCGAGGACAACAAGATCGGCAAAGTGTCCCCCTGCTATGGCGCCGATCTCGTTCTCAAGACCGATGGCCGCGGCATTGCCGCGCGTCATCAGGTCGAACGCCACCAATGCCGGCAGAGTCTGGCCCTGAAGCTGCATGACTTTATAGGCTTCGGCGGAGGTGCGCAGCATGGAATAGGACGTGCCGCCGCCGACGTCGGTCGCCAGCGCAATGCGCACTCCGGATTTGGCAAGCCGTTCATAATTGAAAAGTCCGCTTCCGATGAAGAGGTTGGACGTCGGGCAAAATACGGCTACCGAGCGTGAATCGGCCAAGAGCGCGACTTCGCCGTCGTCAAGATGAATGCAGTGGCCCATCAATGAGCGTGGACCGAGTAATCCAAACCGCGCATACACTGCCGTGTAACTCGGATCCTTCGGGAAAAGCCGTCTTACGGCGGCAATTTCGTCGTGATTCTCCGCCAGGTGAGTTTGCATCAACACGGTCGGAAATTCTTCGAGCAGCGCGCCCGCGGCGGCAAGCTGTTCGTCGGTCGAGGTGATCGCAAAGCGCGGGGTTATTGCATAGCGCAGGCGGCCATTCCGATGCCAGTGACGGATCAGTTGGCGGCTCGCCGCGATCGCGTCGCGCGCCGGCTCGAGCAGACCGTCGGGACCGTTGCGGTTCATGATCGCAGTGCCGGCTATGACGCCCACGCCGCGTCGGCTTGCGGCGGTAAACAGGGCATCCGCTGAATCGGGGTGCGCGGAGCAATAGGCGACGGCGGTTGTCGTGCCGTTGCGGGCAAGCTCATCAAGAAAGAACTCTGCAATTCGTGCGGCGTGAGCGGGGTCGCCGAACTTCTGCTCCTCAACGAAGGTATATTTCTCCAGCCATTCGAGAAGCTGTGCGCCATAGGAGGCGATGACCTGAGTCTGCGGAAAATGAATGTGCGTGTCGATGAACCCCGGCAGGATCAGAGCATCCGGATAGCGATCGATTGGGATTGCCGGCGGCAACCGGGATGCAAGTTCGGCCGCCGGAGCGACGGCATCAATCCGGCCGTCTCTCACGAGAACGATGCCGTCGGGAATGTAGCGGTAACTTCCCGAATCATTGGCCCCTTCGGGAGCCCGTAAAAACGTCAGCAGGCGGCCGCGGATCGCACGTGTATCGCCGTCTGCCATTTTGGTTCTTCAGTTCCCCGCTGCGCCGTGTGCGAGCCAGGAAGCGAGGACACGCCGTTCCTGCGGCGTCATCTCGGTGATGTTGCCCGGGGGCATTGCCCTTGACCGCACGGCAACGATGTCGATCAGCGGCGCATGGATTCTGATCCGCTCGTCGGTATCGAGCATGACGCCTTTTGGCGCGGCGGGAATGCCCTCCCACACGGGCTGGGTGGCATGACACATACTGCAGCGGGAGATCACGATATCCGCAACTTGCTTGAATTGCGGGGAGGGGGGCAGCGCTCCCATCTCGATATTGGAGCCGGCCGCCGACAGCCATCCCACTGCGGCCATTCCGGCGGCGGCGACGGCCCAGGTCCACCACGGGCTGCCTTTACCTTCGTGGCGTGAATTGAAGAAATGGCGGATCACCGGACCGATGGCGAGAACGATGGCAACGATCGCCCAGTTGTATTTGGTTGCGAAGAACAGCGGATAGTGATTGCTCAGCATCAGAAACACGACGGGCAGCGTCAGGTAATTGTTATGCACCGAGCGCTGCTTGCCAAGCTGACCCCAACGCGGATCGGGCTCTTTACCCGCCAGCAGCGCCGCGACCGTCTTCTTCTGATACGGAATGATGATGACGAAGACGTTCGCCACCATGATGGTGCCGATTAACGCGCCGATCTGGGTGAAGGCGCCGCGACCGCTGAATACGTGCGTGAAGCCGTAAGTAAGAGCGACCAGAAAGACGTAACCGACCAACGCCAAGGCGACTTCATGCTGGCCCAGAGGGGAGCGGCATAAGCCTTCATATGCAAGCCATGCGACAACAAGACTAACGAATGCAATGCCGGCCGCCTGAACGGGCGTAAGCGCAAGCACCGAATCATCGATCAAGAACAGGTTGGCGCCCAAATAATAAATGACGACCAGCAGCGCGAATCCCGAGAGAAAGGTGGTGTATGCCTCCCATTTGAACCAAGTCAGGCTGTCCGGCATTTGTGCCGGCGCGACCAGGTATTTCATCATGTGATAGAAGCCGCCGCCGTGCACCTGCCACTCGTCGCCCTTCACGCCGGCAGGCAGACCTGGGCGCGCCTTGAGACTGAGATCGAGGTGAATGAAGTAGAATGAGCTGCCGATCCACGCAATCGCAGCGACGACATGCAGCCAACGGAGAATGGCGCTCAGCCACTCGCTGAGGACGGGATCCAAGGTCGAAGCCTCTTCGTATTGCGCCGGCGCTGGCAGCATGCCAGATGCCCCGCGCGACTTTCAAGCTTTTCGTCGGTGCCGATAGGCGCGTTAGAGCTGAAAACGAACATGCCCGGCACGAGGCCGGGCATGTCGGGAAGTGAACGCTTGGAGGAAAGACTATTTGAAGTGATAGGTCGAGCCTACGTAGACTGAGCTTTCGATTGAGGTTCCGGCCGCAATTGTTGAGAATAGCGGTGCACTGTGATCGGTGCCGAATTTATTGTACCAATACCGGTAGCCGACGTAGGTGTCCCAAATACCCGGCTTGCCCCAAAAGACCTTTGAAGTGTCGAGCGAGAGACGAGCGTCCTCAAAGACCTCGGTCTTGGTTTCTTCGTTGGCGAGGTTGGCGAGTTGGCCAGCTCCGGTGGCGCCCCCGAGTTGGAAGGTTTCAGCACTCGAAAGTCCAGTGCCCTTGGGGAAGGTCACGTTGGCGATGTTGATGAAGGTAAGCGGTACCCCGTCGCCGAAAAACTTGATTGGCTCAGAAATAAAAGTTTCGATTTTGGGCGCCCATTTGAAAGTACGATCGCCGTTGATCGGCGCGACACCGGCACCTCCGGTACAGACCGGAGAAAAATAGCCGCCAAGGCCGTTAAAGCCGAAGCCGGTGTTGCAGGTGTCGAAGTTATTATGAGCGTAGTCTTTGTAGGCGAGGATGCTCACGAGAACGGTGCCAGGCAAGTTCAAATTGAAATTCAGGCCGGCCACATAGGACGTGTCTTGCGAAGAGAGAAAGTTATCCTGAATGTCGGCATTCCCGCCGACCTCCAAACCAACGTCCGTGAACAAGAAGCTGCTGAACATCTTGCTGTGGGTGACTTCATTAAGGCCAATCGTGCTTCGGAAGAATCCGTAGAATTCTCTATCACCTTGCGCGCCGGGCGATCCCTGAACAGGGTCTTGGTTGCCGTACATATCGTATTCGGCATGGATGAGGTTGGTGCCGTATTCCCATACGTCGAAGTGATCGATTTCGCTCGAATACCGGTTTATGAAGTTCTTCTGACCGGCAATGCCACCAATCACCGATCCGGAACTACCGGCAACGCCTGGATCGGTCGCCGTAGGAAAATACGTGAAGCTCACCGACGTGTCGTTGACGAAGAAGAACGGCACCGGTTTCGGCGGCGGCGGGCTCTTCAGCGGCATATCGGCCGCGTAGGCGTAACCGCTTGCGGCTATGGCCAGCGCGGCGGCAGACATCGCCGACTTGAAAATCGATTTCAGACTTTTGTTATTCATAACGGCCCCCTGCCATCTCATGTTGGCTCATCAGCGCGGCGCCCCGCAAAAGTCCAGCGACCATGGTGTTCGGTCGCTTCGCCTTCACAGCAAGATTACGGGTCGCGGGTCTTGGGCAAAGCGCATTATTTGAGCAGGGGGCTGCCGTTTTATCCGACACGCGCATGCGAATGACGCGCCGGAAGCGATGGTCGCGACGAAAATATCCGAGCAAATAACAGGTGCAAAGAAGGCCGCAAACATCGCATCGAAATCCTCGCGAATCGCTTGCAGTAAGGGCCGTGGCAGCCGTCATTCGATGGGATATTTTGATCCTGTTTTTGGTCGCCTAATTTTTGACAGTGGATGTGGACGAAAAACGAATTGTGGCTGCTGTGACAAAATTGAGACACAAATTCTGAAGTTGGATCGGCCCTGAACGTCTTGCCGCGAGGCGAACGAAACTCCGTGAGGGCCTGGTCGGACCAGTTTTCCGGCGGCGTTTGGCTGATTCCGGTCAGGCCTCGGTGGCGCCTTTGCAGGCAGCGCTTGCCATCATTGCCGTCTTTTGCAGAAATGGATTTTGCCTGATGATGTCACGCCGATGGGCAATCTCGCCCCAACGATGCGCAACCACCGATGCACGATGCCAAGTCACCTTCCATCGAACCGCTGCTGCGGGCGGTCGGCATCGTAAAGCGCTACGGGGCCTTTCTCGCCAACGACAATATCGGCCTGGATATACTGCCCGGCGAAATCCATGCGCTTCTTGGCGAAAACGGCGCCGGTAAGTCCACGCTCGTCAAGATCATGTACGGCCTCATTCAGCCGGACGCTGGAGAGCTGCGCTGGCTGGGACAAAAAATCGCTCTTTCCGGTCCTGCAAAGGCGCGTAGTCTCGGTATCGGCATGGTGTTTCAGCACTTTTCCCTGTTCGAGAATCTGACGGTTGCGGAAAATGTCGCGCTGGGATTGCCTGCGGTCGAAACGTTCGCGTCGATTTCGAAACGCCTTGAAAAGACCGCCGCGGCTTACGGCTTGCCGCTCGAGCCGAAGCGAGAGGTTTGGCGGCTGTCGGGAGGGGAGCGCCAGCGAATCGAAATCGTCCGTGCGCTCATGCAAAACCCCAAGCTTCTCATTCTGGACGAGCCGACCGCCGTGCTCACTCCGCAGGAAGCCGATCAGCTATTCGTCGTGCTCAACCGGCTCAAAGGCGAAGGGCGGGCGATTCTCTACATCAGCCATAAGCTCGAAGAAGTGAAGCGCGTCTGCGACACCGCGACGATTCTGCGTGGCGGCAAAAAGGTCGCGACCTGCGACCCTCGCCAAGGGACCGCCGCCTCGTTGGCCCGCATGATGGTCGGCAGTCAAGTCGGCGAAGTGAAGGTCTCCAGCCGTCGCGTTTCGCAACCGCGACTCGTGGTCCGCGGCCTTTCGCTCGAGGCGGTCGATGCCCATGGCATACGCCTTGAGGATATTTCACTCGAGGTCCGCGGTGGCGAAATCTTTGGCATCGCCGGGGTTGCCGGCAATGGACAGGACGAATTGTTCGCGGCCTTGTCCGGCGAACGGTCGTCATTGACCAGTGCGACGATCAGCATCGACGGCAAGCGGGCGGGGCGGCTCGGAGTTAACCAGCGCCGCCGCATGGGTGCTGCCTTTGTGGCGGAGGAGCGCCTAGGCCACTGCACTGCGCCGCGCATGACACTGTCGGAAAACGCGCTGCTGACCGGTCACGCGGCGAGCGGAATGGTCAGCCGCGGCTTCGTCGTCAAACGGGCGATGCTCGCGATCGTCGACCGCACTACCGAGAATTTCGATGTGCGCAAGGCCAAGCGCGATCCAGAAGCGATGAGCCTGTCTGGCGGAAATCTGCAAAAATTTGTAGTCGGTCGCGAAATCCTGCGAAATCCGGGTGTTCTGGTGGTCGCTCAGCCGACCTGGGGTGTCGACGCGGGTGCGGCCGCGACCATCCGCCAAGCCCTCGTCGACCTCGCCGTGCGAGGCGCGGCGGTGCTGATAATCAGTCAAGACCTGGACGAGCTTTTTGAGATTGCCGACCGCATCGCCGTCATGTTCCGAGGCCGCTTGTCGGAGCCGCTCGAAGCAGCCGAAGTGACACGCGAAAAACTAGGTTTGCTTATGGGCGGCGCGCGGGCGGCGCCGACTGCAGAGCCGGAGGCCAATCATGCAGTTGGTGCTTGAGCGGCGCGCGGAACGCTCGAATTTCATAACGATCGCATCGCCGCTGGTTGCGATCGTTCTTACGCTTGTGACCACGGCGATACTGTTTGCCATCCTAGGCAAAAATCCCTTGGTCGCGCTCGATGTCTATTTCCTAGAACCGCTGACGGACCCCTACTCGTTGGGAGAAATATTGGTAAAAGCGACGCCGCTGGTGATGATCGCGGTCGGCTTGTCGTTCTGCTATATCGCCAACATTTGGAACATCGGAGCCGAAGGCCAGTTTTTGGTTGGCGCGGTTGCCGGTAGCTGGCTTGCGGTCCGCACCAACGGTACGGATGTCGGGCACTGGGTGCTACCGGCGATGTTGCTTCTCGGCACGCTTGGCGGCGCACTCTATGGCCTCATTCCCGCGATTTGCAAAGTGCGCTTCGGTGCGAGTGAGATTCTGACGAGCCTGATGCTGGTCTATGTCGCGAATTTCGGCATGGATTATCTGGTCCGCGGGCCGTGGCGCGATCCTCATGGATTGAATTTCCCGACCACGGCGGATTTCGATCCGGTCGCGACTGTACCTGTACTTATCGACGGTACACGGGTTCATGCCGGAATTCTTATTGCCTTGGCGGTGGTGATCCTGGCTTCGGTGGTGTTGGGCCGGACTCTCATGGGCTTTGAAATGCGTCTCGTCGGGGCGGCGCCGAAGGCCGCGCGCTTTTCCGGATTCAATGCTGACAGGCTTGTCTTAGTCACGTTTGCCGTGTCGGGCGCCCTCGCAGGACTCGCCGGCATTATCGAGGTTGCAGGTCCGGTCGGTCATTTGCAGCCCGACATTTCGCCGGGTTACGGCTTCACTGCGATTATCGTCGCGTTTCTCGGTCGACTTAATCCGATCGGAATATTGATCGCAGGACTTTTTCTGGCGCTCACCTTCATCGGTGGTGAAAACGCGGAAATCATGATCAAAATTCCTCTCGATCTCACCAAGGTAATCCAAGGGGTCCTGCTGTTCTACGTCCTTGCCTGCGATTCCATGATCATCTACCGCGTCCGGCTCCTCCACACATCGCAACAGACCGCGCATGCAGATAGTTGAAGCTATTATGCTTTCGGTCATTGCAGCGTCGACGCCATTGCTTCTGGCGGCCGCTGGCGAGCTTGTCGTGGAGCGTTCTGGCGTGCTCAATCTCGGGGTCGAGGGAATGATGATCATGGGCGCAGTTTGCGCCTTTGTCGGCGATTACTTGTCCAATTCTGTCGTCATCGGTGCGATCTGTGGAATATTGGCCGGCGCCGCCATGGCGGCAATCTTCGCGGCATTGACCCTGGGGCTGGCCGTGAACCAGGTCGCAACCGGCCTCGCCCTTACCATTCTCGGCACCGGACTGTCGGGATTGATCGGGGCAAGCTTCGTTGGCCAAAGGATTACGCCCGCTACGCAGCTGAACCTGCCAATTCTGACCGATTTGCCGTTAGTCGGCAAAATTTTTTTTGGTCAGGACGCGTTTGTATATATTTCCGTCGCGCTGGTGGTTGGAATTTGGTTGTTTCTCTATCGCACACGAGCGGGACTTGTGCTGCGGGCGGTCGGCGACAACCATATGTCGGCTCATGCGCTGGGTTATCCGGTCCTCAAAATTCGACTCCTGGCGGTGCTGTTCGGAGGCGCGTGCGCCGGCTTGGCCGGTGCCTATCTGCCGCTTGCCTATACGCCGTTTTTTATTCCCGGCATGACCGCCGGCAGAGGCTGGATTGCCTTGGCGCTGGTGGTGTTCGGATCCTGGCGGCCGTTTCGCGTGGCCGGCGGCGCTTACCTGTTTGGAGCGGTGACAATCCTGCAGTTGCATGCTCAAGCTCTTGGATTGGGCATTCCATCTCAGTTGATGTCCTCGCTTCCATATCTTGCTACGGTGATCGTTCTGGTCTTGATTTCGCGTACGCGCGGCAACGCCGGGTCTGCCGCGCCCGCTTCACTTGGTATGGCTTTCGTACCAGATCGATAACTGCCCCGAGCGCGCGCGGCGGGCGCTTCGCATGCGGGTGTTCGACCAGCCCGTCATTTTAACCCGGAGAGACCCATGAGAAATCGAATGATTGCTGCCGTGGCGCTCGCGCTATTCGCGATGGTTGCCACGACCCTCGCGGTGCCCGCCGCTTCGAAGTTGAAGGTGGGCTTCATCTATCTCGGACCGGTCGGCGACTATGGCTGGACTTACCAGCACGAGGTTGCGCGGCAGGCGCTGGTGAAGGCGCTCGGCGACAAGATCGACACGACCTATCTTGAAAACGTCAACGAAGGCCCGGATGCCGAGCGTTCCATCGAACAGCTGGCGCGCACCGGACATAAGCTGATCTTTACGACCTCTTTTGGCTATATGGATCCGACGATCAAGGTGGCCAGCCGGTTTCCCAAGGTCGACTTCGAGCACGCTACCGGCTACAAGCGCGCCGCTAATGTGAGCACGTATTCGGGCCGGTTCTACGAAGGTCGTTACATCCAGGGCATCATTGCGGCCAAAATGTCCAAGGCCGGTGTGCTGGGCTATATCGCTTCGTTTCCGATCCCCGAGGTCATTTCCGGCATCAATGCGACGATGCTCGGAGCTCAGACCGTCAATCCGAACATCAAGGTCAAGATCATTTGGGCGAACACCTGGTTTGATCCAGGCAAGGAGGCGGACGCCGCCAAGGCTTTGGCGGACCAGGGCGCTGACGTGCTGATGCAGCACACCGACTCGCCGGCTGCGATGCAGATCGCCGCACAGCGGGGCATATACGCCTTCGGGCAGGACTCGGACATGATCAAATTCGGTCCGAAGAGCCAGCTCACCGCCATCGTCGACAATTGGGCGCCTTACTACATTCAACGCACCAACGACGTGTTGAACGGAACGTGGAAATCGACGGACACCTGGGGTGGTCTTAAATCCAAGTTGGTCGTTATGGCACCCTATACAAACATGCCGGATGACGTGAAGAAAATGGCGATGGACGCCGAAGCTGGGATCAAGGCAGGCACTCTGCATCCGTTCAAGTGTCCGGTGATCGACCAGGACGGCAACACTGTCCCATGCAAGGGTGACGGTCATCTCGACGATGGCCAGATCCTGAGCATGAACTTCTACGTCAAAGGTGTTGAGGACAAAATCCCGGGCAAATAGCCCCTCGCAGATTATCCGCCGACGCGAAAGGAGCCTGCCTTGCACTGCGAGGCAGGCTCGAACTTTCAGTTGCGCTGGCTTTTGGTTACGACGTGCGGCCGGTCAGCCGGCGCACAGACATCCGACGGCGCGGAAAAGTGCCAGAGCCCAAGGCAGTCGAGTGGCTGCTATGAAACAATCGGGGCGCTTGAATTGCCTTATTCCGCTACTTCAAAAACGATTCCATCACATCGCTGAGTCGCTTGGCGCGATTGACTTTGCAATAATTGATCACGTTGTTGATCGCATAACGGACCTGCGGCAGGTTGACACCATGTTTCTTCTGCGCGCCGTTGTACCAGCCGCTGTACCAGGCAAGGAGTAGCTGCGCTTCGTCCGGCGGCGCGTCGTCGAGATGGCCGCAGCTAAATTGCCGGATGTCGATGTTGCCGTTGGCATCTCCGTAACGCTCGAGCAGCGTTCGCGGCGGCACTGCCGGCGCCGGCTGCTGCGGTTGACTGCTGGCGGCACCCGGGGATTGCGTCGCGGCCGGCGGCTCCGTTACGGCCGCATTGGGACATGCCTTGGCAAGCAACGCCGCGATGTCATAACCCCGGATAAAGAATCCCGGCGGAAAAACGGCGTCTTGTTGCAACTTGACGTCCGGTCCTTCCACATAGGTGGTGGTCAGCACGGTCCACGAGCCGTCGGCACTCTTGGCAAACGCATCACAGGGAAGGGTGCTGTTTTCGGCCTTCGCCGCGGCGACGGCCGCGCCGATTTGCAGGACAAATGCCAGACAGAAGGTCATGGCGAGGCGACGTCGCATGCTCGGTCTCCGTTCGGCGGGGATGCGGCAAGTTGTCGGAAAAATCAAAGCGTGTCCTGTAGTTTGCGGGCGGCAGCCGAATGGCGCTTCATAAGTGCGCTCAAATCGAGTTTCGATATCTCGCCACTTTCCACCAACCAACGCCCGCCAACCATGACGCGATCTGCGCGATAGGCACCGCATAGAACGAGCGCCGCAAGGGGATCGCCGCTGCCCGAAAACCGCAACTCGTCGAGCTTGAACAACGCAAGATCGGCCATTTTTCCGATGGCAATTTCACCGATATCGGTTCGACCCAGGCAAGCAGCCGAGCCCTTCGTCGCCCAGCGCAGCGTATCGCGATGACTCACGGCAGCAACACCGTAGCGGCTCCGCTGCAACAGAAAGGCGGCGCGTACTTCCTGAATGAGATTGGATGAATCGTTGGACGCCGATCCATCAACCCCAATTCCGATCCGAACGCCGGCCCGCTCCATTGCGCAGACCGGACATGTTCCGGAAGCAAGCGTTTGGTTGCTGCATGGACAGTGTGAAATTGTCGTTCCGGCGCGCGCGAGACGCCCGATCTCTGCGTCGTTAAAATGAATTCCGTGCGCCAGCCAAGTACGCTCGTTGAGCCAGCCGCAGCGCTCCAGGTAATCGAGCGGGCGGCACCGATGAATCTCTTCGCAGTACCTGTTCTCATCTTCGGTCTCGGCAAGATGCGTATGCAGCCGCACATCAAGGCGGTTCGCCAGAGCCGCCGTTGCACTCATCAGCGACGTTGTCACCGAAAACGGCGAACAGGGCGCAAGCGCGATCTGCACCATCGCGTCTGCGCCGCGCTCATGATAGCGAGCGACCACCCGCTCGCTGTCTGCGAGGATCGCGTCTTCATCTTGCACGACACTGTCAGGCGGCAGTCCGCCGTCGCGTTGCGAGCGATTCATGGAGCCGCGTGTCAGCAACACCCGCAATCCAAGGCGCTTGGCGGCAGCCACTTGGATGTCGATTGCCTCTTCAAGGCCGGCCGGAAAGACATAATGGTGATCGGTGGTCGTCGTACAGCCCGACAACAGCAGTTCGGCCATCGCCACGGTGGTGGCGAGATCGAGCGCCTGTGGCGTGAGGCCTGCCCAAACCGGGTACAGGGCTTGCAGCCACGCGAATAGTTCACGATCCAAAGCTGCCGGCAACGCCCGCGTCAGCGTCTGATAAAAATGATGATGCGTGTTGATCAGCCCCGGCAGAACGACATGGTTTCGCGCATCGAAAATTGCGAAATCAGGTACCGTGGGAGTTCGTCCGGCTGGTACCAGCTCGACGATGCGGCGCCCCTGGACGACGATGCCGCGTTCGGCGCCCTCGGCCAGAATAGCCAGAGGATCTTGGATCCAAAGCGCCGATGCCGTGTTGCTCATTCCTTGCCGCTCTAGCTACCTTTGTAGGTAGCATAGCTCCAGGGCGTAACCAGCAGGGGCACATGGTAGTGCCCTTCGGGCTCGGCAACCGAGAATCGGATTGGCACTACGTCGAGAAACGGAGGCTCCGCGGTTATAGCGCCGACGCGCGCAAAATAGTCGCCGACCGCGAATCGCAGTTCATATTGAGCGATCGGCACCGGCTGATCGGCTATGATCGGTCGATCGGTGCGCCCGTCGGAATTGGTAACTGTGCGCGCTATCAGGCGACACTGCCCGGTTTTGGCGACTTCGAAAAATTCAATATCGACGCCGGCGGCCGGACGTCCCAGGTGATTGTCGAGCACATGCGTCGATAGCCGGCCGTAGACTTCAAGCCGGCCCGGCCCCGAAACGCGCTGCGCGAGCCGCAATGCGGCAATGCGGAGAATTTCGGCAAGCGCTGATTGAAGCTCGGCCACGGAGTCATTTTGCAGGCGGCGTTCGAATTGCTGCAGGATCGAATCCGTGCCGTGCCGTCGCACGCAGACCACAAACGGCATGCCGAATTTCGCGCGATAGAGCTTGTTGAGCCTTTGGAACGAGGCAAATTCAACTTCCGTAAGCCGGTCCAGCCCGGCGCCCGTCTGTTCGAGTTTCGAGTCCGCGGTGATCGTTCCTTCAAGCGCCGCTTTGCCGGCCAAATCCGGGTGCGCTTGGATCAGTGCGACCTGACGCCCGTTTCCGGCACCGAGTACCGCGCCATTCAGGGCATTCTGCAGGTCGCGTATATTTGCAAAAGGCCGGCTGGCATAGGCAGCTTCGGGAATCCACGGCGAATGCTCGAAAATGTCACCCAGCGCCGAAACGAAAGCGGCTTTGTCTCCCCGATTGAGTTCGTCGAGCGTGACTTGTGCCATCGCGGCGGCGCTACCTAGTGGTCCGATTCTAAAATTCGCAAATCCGCTCCACTAGTTGATCAGTGGAGCGTTCGCCGCAAGCGCGGTGTGCTCTCGATACCAGTGGTGCGCGATGTCGAGCCGGGTCGGCGACCATACGCGATCAAAATTTGCCATGTGGTCGATGAATTTTCTCAGGGCATAAGCGCGCCCCGGGCGCCCGGCCAGCCGGCAATGCAGACCCACCGACATCATTTTCGGCGCGTCGGCGCCTTCTTCGTAGAGATAATCGAAAGTGTCACGCAAATACGTGAAAAAGGCTTCGCCGTCGGTGAAGCCTTGCGGATTGACGAAGCGCATGTCGTTGGCATCGAGCGAGTACGGGATGACGACGTGTGGACCGTGCCGGCCCCGCACCCAATAGGGCAAGTCGTCGGCATAAGAATCCGAAGAATAAAGAAAGCCGCCGTCGTCGAGGACGAGATTGAGAGTGAGCTCGGAAGAGCGGCCGGTGTACCACCCCAACGGTCTGGTGCCGGCCGCCTGCGTGTGGATGCGAACTGCTTCGCGCATGTGGGCGCGCTCATCGTCCCGCGTAAAGTCCTTGTATTCGATCCATTTCAATCCATGACTGGCGATGTCCCAGCCGGCCTCGCGCATGGCCCCGACAATCTCCGGATTGCGGGCAAGCGCAGTGGCCACGCCGAAGACGGTTACGGGTATGTTTCGCGAAGTGAAGAGACGCCATAAGCGCCAAAATCCAGCACGCGAACCATATTCGAACATCGATTCCACATTCATGTGGCGCTGGCCCGGCCATGGCTTGGCGCCAAGCACATCGACGAGGAACGCCTCGGAAGCTTGATCGCCGTGCAAAATCGAATTTTCACCACCTTCTTCAAAGTTTATGACAAATTGCACGGCGATGCGCGCATTGTTGGGCCAGCGGGGATGTGGCGGATTGCGTCCGTAACCAGCAAGGTCTCGTGGATATTCGGACAAAGACTGGGGCGCCATCGTGTGCTCCGATCAGCGGCTACGGCCTATGGCCGCCGGTGCAGCACTTCGACGCGTGTCATTTTCATTGTATCCGACTGTCATCGTAACCGACTTGTCGTCACGCGCTTCCTGTCGCAATTTGTCGGATACTATCGGCGTGGACAAAGCAGCAGCTCCAATCCATGTTATGCGATTGACGGTATGCGATTGACGGTATGCGATTGACGGTATGCGATTGACGGTATGCGATTGACGACGACAATCCATCGGCTGATAACGAACACGGCCGCATCGCGCAAGCGGCTTGGTCCCATTCCCAACGCATTAAACCCAGCGTCCAGACAATGACAGATGCAACGCTACCAGTCCAAGTATTTGCTTGTATGCCCTGCTCGAAAGGATCTTCACGCGCCAGGCCGGTACATTGAGTAGCGATTCCGCATCTTCGGAAAAATTCGGCGTCCGTATTCTCGACTTCGCGCGCCAGCTTGCGCAGTGGTCGGAGATGCAAGACGGTTTGATGTGTACGTTTTTTTCCCCGGCGCATAAAGCCGTCGCCGCCCAGCTGCGTGATTGGATGAATGCAGCCGGCCTTAAGGCCGTGATTGATCCGATCGGCAATGTCGTTGGCCGCTATGCGAGCGCGGCGCCCGGAGCGAAGACCCTGATTGTCGGCTCGCACTACGATACCGTGGCCAATGCCGGCCAATTCGACGGCCGTCTCGGAATACTGACTGCTTTGGTCGTTGCCGAGCACTTGCAGCAAGGCGGCCGGCAACTGCCGTTTCATCTCGATGTTATCGCCTTCTCCGAAGAGGAGGGTGTGCGTTTCTCCGCTCCCTATCTCGGCAGTAGTGCTATAGCCGGCAATTTCGACGAGGACGTGCTGGCGCGCCGCGACATTGGCGGTACCAGTCTCGCAACGGTTCTTCGTAAGGAGGATGTCGGTTTCGCCGAGATCCGAGCACTCGCGTATGGTCGCGATATGTTGCGCGGCTATCTGGAAGTCCATATCGAGCAGGGTCCGGTGCTGCTGCAAAAAGACCTCCCGCTCGGTGTCGTGACGTCGATCGCCGGCTCGACCCGCTACCGCATTGCCGTCCAGGGTGTGGCCGGACATGCCGGAACGGTCCCCATGGCGCTCCGGCGGGATGCCGCGGCGGCTGCCGCGGAGATCGTGTTGGCTGTCGAGCGGCGGTGCTCGGCGGTGCCAAACCTCGTCGGTACCGTCGGCCAGTTGCGGGTGCCGCATGGCTTGATCAATGTCATCCCGGGCTACTGCGAATTGTCGCTCGATGTGCGGTCCACGGAGGACGCGGCTCGCGATTCGGCGGTTGCCGACATCCGTGTTTCAATTGACGAGATCGCCGGCCGCCGCCGCGTCACCATTGCCGCGAAAGAAGTCTCGCGTCATCGCGCTGTACCGTGCGCCGCGTCGATGCAGGCGGCTTTGGCAGACGCCGTCGGCCGCGCCGGCATCCAACCGTTTTACCTACCGAGCGGAGCCGGCCATGATGCGGAAATGTTCGCCGGCATGACCGACATAGGCATGCTGTTCGTACGTTGCGGCAACGGCGGCATCAGTCACTCGCCGCTTGAGACGGTGTCGCCCGACGACGCCGGCGTTGCTGCCAGTGTTCTACTGGACACCATCGTCAATATGAGATAACCGGAATTTGGAGGCGAGCATGGATCGAATCCGCATCAAGGCCGCTGGTTTCGAATTCATCGCGCAATTCGACGAGCGCGCGCCGCTGACCTGCGCAAAGTTTCGCTCCATGCTGCCCTATCGGCAACAGATCATTCATGTCCGTTGGAGCGGTGAAGGTTGCTGGATTCCTCTTGGCGCTCTCGATCTTGGCCTCAAATTCGAGAATCACACCAGTTATCCCGCTCCAGGTGAAATTATTCTGTACCCGGGCGGCATAAGCGAAACCGAAATTCTTCTGGCCTATGGGGGGGTGCATTTTGCCAGCAAAGTCGGTCAACTCGCCGGCAATCATTTTTTGACGATCGTTGAGGGTCATGACCAGTTGCGGCCGCTCGGCGAGTATGTGCTGTGGCGGGGTGCGCAGGATATCGTATTCGAAGCACTCTGAGGCAATTGTCAAAAACTGGCATTTTCGCGGGGGCGATAGTTGCACTGCAATTCCGGCTTTCGAGGATTAACGTGCGGCCAGGCGGACGACAAAATCCGCGAAACTCTGCGGAGGACGCCCGAGCAGCCAGCGAAGCGTGTTGGCATTTCCGATCAGGCCATGCTGGCGGTAGTAGAGAAACATTTTCGCTAATGCCATGCGCTCGTAGTCGGCCATACCGGCAACGCGGTTTCGTGTCTCCCAGTCCTCGACCGGCTCTACCTCGATTCGAATCGATCTTTTCAATGCCGTGCCGATGATCGTGGCGACTTCGTTTTGGCTCAGCGGCGCGGTACCGACAATCTGGTAGGTGGCCCCGCCATGGCCGGGCTCGCCAAGCACCACCGCCGCAGCCGCTGCTACATCGTCGAGATCGACCAGACTGAGCCGCGTCTCGGCGGAATAGGGAATGCGATAAACGCTGTCTTCAACAATACCGCGCCAAACGCCGAGAATATTCTGCATATAGGCCGCGGGCTGCAGAATAGTGAGATCGAAATGGGCGGCCAATAGCATCTGTTCGACGCGCATTTTCTCCCAGTGATGCGGCATTGCCTCGATCTGTGGCTGCAGCACTGAATGGTAGACGAAACGCCTGACTTCGATCGCGTGCGCTGCTGCTGCCACGGCCTTGGCATAGGAAATTTCGTTGCGGCTGACATTCGGGCAGATGTGGTAGATCGCTTCGGCACCGGATATGGCCGTGGTCAGAGCCGCGGTATCCTCGAAAGAGCCGATGCTCACTTCGGCAGCGCCGAGTGCTTCCATCGCTTGCGTTTGATCCGGCCCGCGCACCAGCGCGCGCACCTTGGCGCCGCGTTTTGCCAAAGCCTTGACGATGGCCTTGCCGGTTTTACCGCCGGAGCCGGTCACCAGGATCATTGCGCCTTCATAGTCAGTTCGAACAGACGATTGGGAGCAAGTGGAATTTCGAGGAGTTCGATATTGCGATCGGCGAGCCGCAGCGCGTCTTCGATAGCCTGCGCTATCAATGGCCCAACCGGAATGGCCCCGGCCTCGCCGGCGCCCTTGATGCCAAGCGGATTGAGGGGCGACGCCGTAACCAAATGGGCAATCTCAATGCGTGGAATTTCAAGCGCGGTTGGCAGCAGATAATCGGCGAGCGACGCATTGAGCAATTGCCCGTCCTCATCGAACACCAGATGCTCGTAATAGGCATTGCCTATTCCCTGCGCCACGCCGCCGTGAATCTGGCCGGCGAGGATCAGCGGATTGATGATAGTGCCGCAATCGTGCGCCACGACATATTTCAGCACTCTAAGCGTGAAAGTCTGCCGGTCTATTTCGACGATGGCAGCATGCACGCCGCTCGCAGTCGCGCCGCTCGGCGGTCCGAAATATTGCGTCGATTCCAGTCCGGGCTCCGTTCCGGGTGAAACCGCGCCGCGCATCGGATTGGCCTTGAGCGCCAATTCGGCGAGTTTCACGGATTTGCCCGGCACCCCCACCAGCGAAACCGCGCCCCCTGCGATTTCAAGGTCCTGCTCGGCACACTCGAAATGATCCGCGGCGAGCTTGAGGATTTTCCGCCGCACGACCTTCGCCGCCTCATTGACGGCATTGCCGGCGACCACCGCGCCGCGGCTCGCAAACGTCCCGGCGCCCCAATAGAACTGATCGGTATCTCCGGTCACGACGTCGACATCGCGGACGTCGACGCCAACCTGGTCCGCGGCGATTTGGGCAAGGATTGTGAAGTGCCCCTGGCCCTGCGTACCAATTCCGGTCGTGACGCTGACCTTGCCGTTGGTCTGGACCTGGACTTTGGCGCCTTCATACGGTCCGATGCCGGTCCCTTCGACATAGCAGGCGATGCCAATCCCGACCGAGCGGCCTTCGGCGCGCAAGCGCGGCTGTTCGCGGGCCAGAAATTCGCGGTATCCGATCATCTCGATCGCCTTATCGAGGATCGGCTCATAGTTGCCGCTGTCGTATTGGAGCTGCGTGAAATCCTGATAGATGATCTCGTTATTGTAAGGAAACGCATCGGCAGGGATCAAATTGTGCCGCCTTATTTCGGCGCGATCGATGGCGAGCTCCCGCGCGGCAATGTCCAGCAGCCGTTCGATCACGAACACTCCGTGCTGGCGTCCGGCGCCGCGGTACGGCGTAACGATCGGCTTGTTGGTAAAGACCGCCGTGAACGTGCTGTCATAGCTCGGCACGACGTAAGGTCCGAGCAATGTGCACTGGCTGTTGATCGGCACTGTAAGGCCGTAGGGATTATAGGCGCCGGTATCGTGCAAAAAGACGTCCTTGATGCCGAGAATTCTGCCGTCGCGTGTCAACGCCATCTCGGCGTCGTGAATCTGCCCGCGCTCGTGGGTAGTTGCGAAGAAGTGTTCCAGCCGATCCTCTATCCATTTGACCGGCCGGTTGAGCTTCATCGCCGCCCATGGCAGCACCACCTCTTCAGGATAGAACAACATGATTTTCGGCCCGAAGCCGCCGCCGATGAAAGGCGCAATGACGCGCACTTGCCGCTCGCTCAAGCCGAGCATGGCGGCGAGCCCGTTGCGCAGGAAAACCGGCGCTTGTGTCGTATCCCAGACCGTAAGTTGATTGGCGCGCGCCTCCCAATTGACGACGATGCCGCGCGTTTCAATGGGCGAGGAGGCGCCGTGATCGTAATGCAGCCGCCGGGCAACGATGTGGCCGGCGCGCCGGCGCGCATCCGCATAATCGCCGCGGCTTTGGCGAACCCGCGCGGCAATGTTGCTGCGCACGTCGTCGTGCACCAGGACGGAGGATTCGGCCAGTGCGAGTTCGAGGTCGACGGCAGCAGGCAATGGATCGAGTTCGACGACGATATCCGCCAGCGCATCTTCGGCGATATAGCGATTGATGGCCAGCACGACAGCCAACGGTTCTCCGACATGCCGGATTTTGTCTTTGACCAGCGGCACCTGGGTGCGCTGGTTGAAAACGGTGCCAGCTATAGGAGGTGGCGGCACCAGAAGCGGACCCGGAGCCCAGTACGCGCCAAGATCGTCGGCGGTGTAGACCGCAACGACTCCCGGCCGCGATCGTGCCGCACTGACGTCGAGCGAGCGCAGACGCGCGTGAGCCACGCTGCTGCGCAGAAAAGCGGCGTGCACCATGCCGGGTAGTTCGACGTCGTCGACGAACAGCGCCTGGCCGCTCAAGAGCCGGGCATCTTCGTTGCGTCTGATCGGCGCGCCGAAACTGCGGGTTGTCACGGCGTCACCCCACGCAACCGCTTTGCTGCAAGCATCATCGCGTCGACGATGTGCTGATAACCGGTGCAGCGGCAAAGATTTCCCGACAATGCCTCGCGGATTTGCTCCTCGTCCGGTGCCGGCGTCTCATCGAAGTACGCTTTCATCGTCATCAAGATGCCGGGCGTGCAATAACCGCATTGCAAGCCATGGCACTCACGCATGCAGTCTTGCAAAATGTGAAGATGATTGCGATCGCTTGCGAGCCCTTCCACTGTGATGACGGCGTGGCCATCGGTCTGCACTGCCAGCATCAGACACGATCGAACCGCGACGCCGTCAATAATGATGGTACAGGCGCCGCACACGCCATGCTCGCAACCGACATGCGTCCCGGCGAGCAACAAATCATGGCGCAGAAAATCGCTTAACAATGTTCGCGATTCGACCACCCGGCGGTACTCTGTGCCATTGACGGTGACCGCAATCTCCTGAGGGTCAATGAGCACGGTGTGCCCGCTCATTGGCGGCAATCAAAGTGCGCCTGACCAGAACGCCGGCAAGATGCCGCTGAAAAGCCTTGCTGGCATGGATGCTACCGCTTGGGTCGATGGCCCGCTGCACTAGGTCGGTCGCCTGATCTACGCTTGCTTTATCGATCGGATGGCCGACGAGCGACGTGCCGGCCTCCTCCGCGAGCACTGGTGTTTCGCCCGCATTGCAGAGCGCAAGACGCGCTTTCGCGCATCGCCCTGTTGGGTCGAGTTCAACGACACAGGCGACACCGACGAGGGCGAAGTCGCCCCGCCGTCTCGCTACTTCCATGAAACAATTTCCGGAGCCTGGCTTGGCGCCTGGCAAAGCCACTTCAAGCAACATTTCGTCAGGTTCGAGTACAGTCCTGAGAGCTCCGGCAAAAAACTTGGCGGCGTCGATCCATCGCTCGCCCCTGCACGACTGCGCCCGCAGTCTGCCCGCAAGCGCCAGGACTATGGCCGGCATTTCCGATGCCGGGTCGGCATTTGCGAGATTGCCGCCGATGGTGCCGCGATTACGGATTTGCGGATGCGCAATGTGCGGCAGCGCCTCGTGCACGAGCGGCAGACGATCTTTGATCCGCGCACTCCGTTCTAGTTCCCGGTAACGCGTCAAGGCGCCGATATGCAGATCTTGCGGCGCCCCATCGCTGATGCCCGCGCACGCCGTCAGCGGATTGATGTCGATCAGCACCGTCGGCTGGCTCAAACGAAAGTTCAGCGTCGGCATAAGGCTTTGACCGCCGGCAAGAAAGTGCCCCTCATCGCCATATTCAGCCTTGAGCGCCAGCGCTTCATCGAGAGCACGGGCCGCGAAGTATTTGAAAGGCGGTGGCTTCATGCGGCGGTTGGATGATCGGATCGGCTGAGCCGGGTCGGCCCCGAATATGCGAATCTTTGTGGTGGCGAGTCAAAAGCTTCTTGCCCGGAGCAGAGTCCACGAGACGGGGGCTTCGGCTTGCCCAATATTCTCTCACCCTTGTGTAAATAATAGGCGCGGCGTTTGCCGCTCCGGTCTGGCGGTACTTGCAGTAAGCCGGGGATGACCGGAGCTAAAAAGCACGGCTTTTGCATATGCGCTAATGGAACCGAGCCGGAACACGCCGCATGCGAGCGCCAGACCTTACCAATCCCATTGGCAGGCCCTTAATGGGGCCGGTGCCCTTGGCGGTCGGCGCTCGGGGGGTCACATTGACCTTCCAGACGGCGGATGGGGAAGTGCAAGCGCTCAGCAATGTCGATCTCGATATCGCTGAAGGTGATTTCGTATCTTTTATTGGTCCATCGGGCTGCGGCAAAACCACCTTGCTCCGGGTTATTGCCGATCTCGAGAAGCCAACCTCAGGCACGATATTGGTCAATGGCGTGGCGCCGGAAAAGGCGCGGCTCGATCGGCACTACGGTTACATTTTTCAGGGAGCCGCCCTGTATCCGTGGCGGACCATCGAACGCAACGTAGCCTTGCCGCTTGAGATCATGGGCTATGCGGCAGCCGAGCGGCGCAAGCGCGTCGCGCATTATCTCGAACTCGTCAACCTGTCCGGCTTCGAACGCAAATATCCCTGGCAGTTGTCCGGCGGGATGCAGCAGCGCGCGTCGATCGCGCGCGCGCTGTCGTTCGAGCCCGCGCTTCTCTTGATGGACGAACCGTTCGGAGCGCTCGACGAGATCGTGCGCGATCATCTCAATGAACAGCTGCTTCGATTATGGAACCAGACGAAAAAGACGGTCGTCTTCGTCACGCACTCCATTCCCGAAGCAGTTTTCCTGTCGACGAAAATCGTAGTGATGTCGCCGCGTCCGGGCCGCGTCATCGACATCGTCGATTGCAATTTCCCGCGCGAGCGCGCACTGGAAATTCGCGAAACGCCGGAGTTCATCAAAATCGCACAACGCGTGCGCGCGGGCCTGCGCTCGGGTCACTCTTATGACGAGTAACACGCTTACCGCACAGCGCCCGACCGCACGTCGCTGGCGCGCCGCCGCCGCCCGTCACACCCCCGTAGTCGTGATCGTGCTGGCGATCATCGCGCTGTGGTACGTGGCGGCGGTGCTGATGAATTGGACCATCGTGCGCGACGCCTTCGAGCGCGATAACACGCCCTACACGGTCTGGAACCTGATCGCCGGGACTTTGAGCGCGGAGCGGCCGTTGTTGCCGGCACCGCATCAGATTTTGCTCACTTTCGCCGACGACGTGTTCGGCTGGCCGGTGACCTCGCCGCGCAGCCTCGTCTACCACAGCTGGGTTACGCTGTCGGCGACGTTCGTCGGCTTCATGATCGGCGCAGTGTTCGGCATCGTTCTCGCCGTCCTGATCGTGCATGCGCGCACTTTGCAGAAGAGCCTGCTGCCGTGGATCATCTGCTCGCAGATGGTGCCGATTCTTGCGGTGGCGCCGATTGTCATCGTCGTGCTTGGCTCCATTGGGCTGCGCGGGTTGCTGCCGAAGGCGATCATCTCCGCCTATCTGTGCTTCTTCCCGGTCACAATCGGCGTGGTGAAAGGCTTAAGCTCGCCCGATCCGATCCAGCGCGACCTAATGCGGACCTGGTCGGCGACCCAAGCACAAGCTTTTTGGAAACTGCGCTGGCCGTCGGGGATCCCCTTCCTTTTCACCAGCCTGAAGGTTTCGATCACCATTTCGCTCATCGGCGCCATCGTCGCCGAACTGCCGACCGGCGCGCAGGCTGGCCTCGGCGCGCGGCTATTGGCCGGCTCCTATTACGGCCAGACGATTCAAATCTGGGCGGCGCTGGTCGCCGCCTCGCTGTTGGCCGTCGGGCTCATCGCACTCGTCAGCCTGGCCGAACGCTGGGTGGGCGAGTTTATGGGAGTGCGCCCATGAGCGCGCCCAAGAGTGCGGCCATGAGGGCGACCCTGGGCGCCAGCTGGCAGCGCGCTGCGTATTTCGCGGCAGCTCTCGGCATGCTGGGTTCAGCAGTGGCGCCGCTGTCGAGCGAACCGACCGCGAGCCTGTTGGCACGGCCATTGTTGCTCGCCGCAACGGTGCTGGCAGCGTCGCTCTTTGCAGGCGCGGCGTTTCTTTCGCTGCGTTCTTCGATCGCCGTTACGCTAATCGGTGTCGCGCTCGGTTGCACGACGACGCTCGAGCTGCTGCGCGACGGCACCATCGCCGGCTACGCCGCGTGGGGCTTCTGGCTGCCGGTGCTGGCGACCTGGATCGCGGCCTGGCTCGGCGTTGCCAAATTAGCTGTCGTCGAGCCGGCGGGCAGCACGGCTTCGCGGATCGTCGACCTTGCCGTTCCGCTGTTGTTCGGCGCCTTCGTATTCTATCTGTGGGAAGTCGCGGTACGCGGCTTCGGCGTGCCGTCGGTGATTTTTCCGCCACCGAGTGCGATCGGCTTGCGCTTCTTCGGTTCGCTGTGGACGCTCTGGCAGGACTTCTTCCAGACCTTCATCCTCGGCGTGCTCACCGGTTATGTCATCGGCTGCGGCGCAGGCTTTCTCGTCGCCGTGCTCGCCCACCGCTTCACGTTTCTTGGCCGCGGACTGCTGCCGATCGGCAACTTCGTCTCCGCGTTGCCGATCGTCGGCATCGCTCCGATCATGGTAATGTGGTTCGGCTTCGACTGGCCGTCAAAGGCCGCGGTGGTCGTGGTCATCACGTTCTTTCCCATGCTGGTGAACACGCTCGCCGGGCTCAACGCGGCCGGATACATCGAGCGCGATCTGATGCGCTCCTATGGCGCCGGACACCGGCAGACCTTGCAGAAGCTCTATCTGCCGGCGGCGATGCCGTTCATCTTCAACGCGCTGAAGATCAATTCAACGCTGGCCTTCATCGGCGCGATCGTCGCCGAGTTCTTCGGCACGCCCACCCAGGGAATAGGCTTTCGCATCTCAATCGAGGCTGGTCGTATGGCGCTCGACATGGTGTGGGCTGAGATCGCGCTGGCCGCAATCGCCGGCATGGCGTTCTACGGACTTGTCGCGCTCGCCGAGCGCGCGACCACTTTCTGGCATCCATCCCTTCGAACCTGACTCGGCGGTTCGACCACAGCTCGGAGTTTAAAATGAGAACGATCACGATGCTTACGGCGGTAGCGGCACTGGCGCTGCCGATTGCCGCAGCTCATGCCGCCGATCCGGTAACGATCCAGCTCAAATGGGTCGCGCAAGCCCAGTTTGCCGGTTACTTCGTCGCCAAGGACAAAGGCTTCTATAAAGATGCCAATCTCGACGTCACCATCAATCCCGGCGGTCCCGACGTTGCCCCGCCGCAGGTGATCGCCGGCGGCGGCGCCGATGTGGTCGTGGACTGGATGCCATCGGCGTTGGCGTCGCGCGAGAAGGGCGTGCCGCTGGTCAACATCTCGCAGACCTTCAAGCATTCCGGCCTTGAATTGGTCTGCCGCAAAGACACCGGCATCAAGACGCCGCAAGACCTCCGAGGCAAGAAAGTCGGCATCTGGTATGGCGGCAACGAATATCCGTTCCTGAACTGGATGTCGAAGCTCGACATCCCGACTGACGGCGGGCCGAAAGGCGTGACGGTCATCAAACAAGGCTTCAACGTCGACCCGATCCTGCAGAAGCAGGCCGACTGCGTTTCGGCGATGACCTACAACGAATATTGGCAGATCATCGACGGCGGCTACAAGCCGAGCGATCTGATCGTCTTCAACTACGAGAAAGAAGGCGTCAACACGCTCGAAGACGGCCTGTGGGCGATGGAGCCGAAGCTCAAAGATCCGGCCTTCGTCGCCAAGATGGCGCGATTCGTCCAAGCCTCGGTGAAAGGCTGGCAATATGCCAAGACGCACGAGGACGAGGCGGTGAAGATCATCCTCGCCACCGACACCACCGGCTCGAAGACTGAAAAAGACCAGAAGCGCATGATGGGCGAGGTCGCCAAGTTGCTCGCTCCGGGCAACGAAGAGCTTGACCCGAAGGACTACGATCGTACGGTCGCGATCCTGATGAGTGGCAAGTCCGATCCTGTTATCACCAAGAAGCCGGAAGGCGCGTGGACACACGCCGTGTATCAGGCGATGAAGTAAGTCAGCAGTCGATCTGGCGTGCGACGGAGGTCCCGCCGCCTCGCGGCTGGGCCTTCGTCGCTGCCGTTATCGAATATGTCGTGATATTTGAACAGAAACGCGAAGAATGGCGTCGACCACGAGTTTGCGTATCGGCATTGATACCGGCGGCACGTTCACCGACATCGTGTGTGTCGATGCCGCGTCGGGATCGATGCGCGTGACGAAAGTCGCCAGTACGCCGGCAAATCCCGCGATCGGGCTGGTCCGCGGCGTGCGCTCGATACTCGGCGACACGCCGTTAGACACGCTTGCCGGACTTGCGCACGGCACGACGGTGGCGACCAATGCTCTGCTCCAGGGTGATATGGCGGGGCTTGGGCTGATCGTGACGGAAGGCTTCCGTCATGTTTTGGAAATCGCCCGCCAGGCAGTCCCGGAAGGCTACGGCAATTCCTATTTTTGGATCAAGCCGGAGCGCATCGTGCCATTGCGCTATGTCCGCGAAGTCGGGGGACGTTTGAACTTCCTCGGCGAAGAGTTGCGGCCGCTCGACGAGGAAAGCGTCCGGCAGACAGTGCGTTATTTCAGGCGCCACGGCATAGCCACGGTCGGCGTATGTCTGCTGCATTCCTACGCCAGCGCGGCGCACGAACGCCGCGTCGGGCAAATTCTTGCCCAGGAATATCCCAACGCCGTCGTGTCGCTGTCCTGCGACGTATTGCCGGAATATCGGGAATACGAGCGCGCCGTCACGACGCTGGTCGATGCGTTTGTCAAGCCCCACATGGGACGATATCTGCAGCGAATCCGCGACGAGCTCGGGCCCGGTCTGCGCGACAAGCCATTTTTGGTCATGCAGTCGAGCGGTGGCGTCGCCAGTCCTACTCAGGTGATGCGCAAACCGATCACGACCGCTCTCTCGGGGCCTGCGGCGGGAGCGATCGGCTGCGCGGTGATCGCCGAACTTGCCGGATTTTCCGATGTGGTGACGCTGGACGCCGGCGGGACATCGACCGATCTCTGCCTGATTGAAAGCGGCAGGCCAAGCGTCACCAACGGCGGCGCCGTCGGGCGTTTTCCGGTACGCGTGCCGATGATCGACATCAAGACCATCGGCACAGGCGGAGGTTCGATCGCCTCGATCAGCCGCGAAGGGCATCTCACAGTGGGACCGCGGAGTGCCGGTGCCGAGCCAGGTCCCATGTGCTATCCGAACGGCGGAAGCGAACCGACGATCACTGACGCCAATTTAGTGCTCGGACGTTTGCCGCCGGCTTTGATCGGGGGCGGAATCGTGCTCGACGTCGAACGCGCGCGCGCCGGCATCGCTGAGCTCGCGGCACGGCTTCCCCGCAAAATGAACGCCGAGCAGCTCGCCGAAGGCATCATCGAAATCGCCAACTGGAACCAGGCCAACGCCATCCGGCAGATGACGATCCAACGCGGCATCGATCCGCGCCATTTCACCCTGCTGTCGTTCGGCGGTTCCGGCCCCGCGCAGTCGCCGGCGGTGATGGAGCTGGTTGGCATGAAAGCCTGCATCGTGCCGCCCAACCCGGGAAATCTTTCGGCCTTTGGGCTATTGGCCGTCGACTGGCGTACCGACCACATCGTCACGCGCGTGATGGCGCAAGATGGCATCGATCCGGCAGCTGTCGCGGCCATTTATGCGAGCCTGGAAAGCGATGCGGTTGCGACGCTGCAACGGGATGGCATCCAGCCGTCACGAACCAGGCTTGCGCGGGAAGCCGACATTCGCTACCGCGGACAGTCGATGGAAGTTCGTGTGCCGGCGCCGTCCGGTAAAGTGGACGCGGCGTTTATCGCCGTCACCATCGACGCATTTCACGCCGCGCATTTCAAAGCATTTGGCTATAACTATGACGGCCAGCAGAAGGTCGAGATTGTGAACTTCTGCGTTTCGGGGTTCGGTTTGATCGAGCGACCGATCATTCCAAAACTGACCGGCGACAGCGGTGTCAAGCCGCCGCACCGGACGCGCGCCGTTTATTTCGGAGGAAAATCTCTCGATGTGCCGGTCTACGACCGAAAACAATTGCCCGCAGGCTTTCATCTGAACGGCGCCGCCGTTGTCGAAGAGTTCGGCTCGACGACGGTGGTCTTCCCCGGCCAATCGCTGACTGTGGACGAGCACGGCATTCTGATCGTGCGGCGTCAGAATGCGACCGATGAGGTGAAGCGGTGATCGCGCTGCCGCAGAGCCGGCCGCCGCCGCCATCCTCATTGCGCGACATCGATCCGATCGTGCTGCAGATCGTCGAGGGCACTCTCAACTCGATTGAAGCTGAGATCGAGTACGCCATCGAGCGCACTGCGCGCTCACCCATGATCCGCGAGGCGCATGACTACCGCGTAGGTCTATTCGATCGGTATTGCCGGAAGCTTACGGGCCGTTCGTACTCGGCCATGCCGAATGCTGTCGTGCGTGATTTTCCTCCCGAGACTATGCGCCCCGGCGACGTATTTTTGATGAACGACACTTATCTCACGGAAGGATCGATCGGACATCTGCCGGACCTGTGCAGCACCGTTCCGGTCTTTCATTGCGGCGAGGTCGTTGCCTATATCCAGGCCTTCGGACATCACGACGATATCGGCGGCCGCGTGCCGGGCTCGATGCCCGGATCCGCCGCGACGGTGTTCGAAGAGGGTATTGCGATCCCGCCAATCAAATTATACAGCGCCGGGGTGCCTAATGATGCGGTACTGACGATCATCAAGCGCAACACCCGCGTGCCCGAAATGCTGGCCGCCGATCTCGACAGCGAAATGCAAGCCTGCCTGATGGGCGCGCGCCGGATGGCCGAACTGTTCGCGCGTTTCGGTCTGCAGACGGTGGAAGAGTGCTTCCAAGCCATCCTCGACAAGTGCCGCGATATATTCCGGCGCGAACTGCTGCCGAAAATAGCGGATGGCGAATACGCTTGGGAGGACTATGTCGAGCGCGACGGCCTGACCGATCCCAAGCTGCATAAGCTTGCGATCAGAATGCGAAAGACCGCCGATCGCATCACTCTCGACTTCACCGGCACCGATCCGCAATCCGATGGGCCGATCAACTGGCCTGCGGACTACGCGGGCGGCGCGTTCCTTATCAAGTGGATCGCGCCGATCCTGCGAAACCTCGCGGATACGCCCGAGCGGGCCGCTGAAATTCACGTCAACGAAGGTGTCTGCGACGTGTTCGACATTGTGTTTCCTCCCAAGGGAACATTGATCACACCGCAGTGGCCGGCTGCCACCAATGCGCGGTCCTTCGTCCTGTTGCGGTGCCTCGGCCTGCTCGCCGGAGTGATCGCACAGGCGGTCGACGGCCGCATGCCGGCGGACCAGGAAACCATCCGTTACACCGGCTTTTACGGCAATGATCGGGCCGGCAATTCGTTTTTGTCCCGCGAAGTCCTGGGTGGCGGTTCCGGCGGCCGTTACTACGCGGACGGCAATGATGCGATCCACATCGTACCCGACTCCCGCAATCAGCCGGCTGAATTCACCGAGACGCGGTTTCCGCTTCTTGTCGAAAAGCTCGCGTTGCGCATGGATTCCGGCGGCGCCGGCAAGCGACGCGGCGGCCTCGGCTACGAAAAGCATTACCGTGCCCTGGTCGATTGCCGAACCATCGTGACTGCGGATCGCGTGCGGCTTGGTTGTTACGGGGTCAACGGCGGAAAGGCCGGGTTGCCGTTTTGCGTGACGGTCGATATCGAGGGCATGCCGCGCGATCTGGGCGGTCTCGTCGACGGCGAACTGGTTCCGGCTGGGCAAGTGGTTCGCGTGCGCACGACGGGCGGCGGCGGCTGGGGCGATCCGCTGACGCGCGAGCCCGAATGGGTATGCGACGACGTGATCGACGGCAAAGTTTCGCCCGCAGCCGCTCGCAACGATTACGGCGTCATCATTGTCGTACCAGCCGACGGGGCGGCGGCCGTCGATGAAGCCGCCACCCAGCAATTGCGACAGCGTCTTCTGGCCGAGCGGAAGGGCCAAAGGTCAATCATCGATCGCGGCGAGGGTTACGAGAAAATGCTGTGAGGCGAATTCAAACCGCCGATGCGCAAGGTGCGAATGAAGACGAGCGAGGTTGGATAGGGATGGCCATTGAAGTCGCCAAAGTGGAATTAAAGACGGTGCAGGATGCGTCGGGAATGGCAGCTTGCATCGAAAACGGGCAGTTCGCCGCCGATCAGGTTGTCGCCGTCATCGGCAAGACCGAGGGCAACGGTGGCGTCAACGACTTCACGCGAATACTTGCCGATCAAGCCTTTCGCCGCGTTTTGATGAAGCTTGGCAGCCGGGCCGAAAGCGAGGTCGCACATATTCCCATGGTCTGGTCGGGAGGGTGCGACGGCGTGATCACACCGCATGCGACGGTATTTGCGCGCAACGACAAGACCGGACCACAGTCTAAGTCGCGACTCGCTCTGGGCACCGCGATGAGCGCTGAGCTTCTGCCCGAAGATATCGGCCGGCCGGCGATGGTGGAGAAGGTCGCCGCCGCCGTGAAGGCGGCGATGCGGGACGCGGGTATCCAAGATCCGGCGGACGTTCATTATGTGCAGACCAAGACGCCACTTCTGACCGTAGAATCGGTGCGTGACGCACAGTCGCGAGGTAACGAAGTAGCCTGCGAGGTTCACGATTCCATGGGAGTTTCCAACGGCACGACCGCGCTCGGCATCGCGGTGGCGCTGGGCGAGACCGCAATGCCTGAGGCTGAGGAGATTTGCCGCAATCTCAACCTTTATTCGTCGGTTGCCTCGTGTTCTTCAGGCGTGGAATTGACCCAGGCCCAAATCGTCCTTCTCGGCAACAAGTCAGGTGCCGGTGGCCGCTATCGCATTGGTCATGCGGTGATGCAGGATGCTTTGGACGTCGGCGGCATCTACGCGTCGATCCGCAACGCCGGACTCGATTTGCCGGAGCGGCCGCAAGCCGCCGATCTTGGGGGACGCCTGATCAATTGTTTTATGAAATGCGAGGCAGATCGCGGCGGCAAGCTGCGCGGCCGACGCCAGATCATGATGGACGATTCCGACGTGCCGTGGCATCGGCATATCAAGGCAGCCGTCGGCGGTATTGCGGCGATGGCGATCGGCGATCCCGCGGTCTTTGTTTCGGTCGACGCAATGCATCAAGGGCCACCCGGCGGCGGCCCGGTCATCGCCATCGTCGATGTGGGGGACTAGAGGTTGCCCGCGCGGATTTCGGCATGAGCTTTGCTTCTGCGGTGGCAGCATAACCGGCATCCGGTTTAACGACTTAAAGCCAATCAAGGAGTTAACAGCATGACCAAGCGCCTCTATCTGGATCGACGCATGGTTCTCGGCGGTCTCGCCGGTCTGAGCCTTTCGGGCGCCTCGGCTGCGGCGCAAGGTCTCGAAGAGGTAAAGGTCGGCGTGTTTCCGATCAGTTCCTCGCTGCCGTTCTTTGTCGCGCTCGACCTTGGCTACTATAAGGAGCTCGGTCTTGCGCCCCAGGTAAGTATATTGATGGGTGGCCCGCCGAATGTGGCTGCTCTCATCACCAATCAGATCGAAGTGTCCGCAGTTCTTGTCACGCTTGAGGGTCTCAACGCGGACGTGAAAAAACCGGGCGTCGCAATGTATGTCGCAATGCACAGTCAGAATGAGAAATACGTCATGGAGCAGTTCGTCGTGCGTGAGGGCTTGGCCGACAAGGTCAAGACGCTTGCCGACTTCAAGGGGATGAAGCTCATGTCCGCGCCGGGTCCGGCGAATCTCAATACCGCCAAAGGTATCCTCGCCAAGGTCGGCCTCAAGGACAGTGATTACACCATCGATCAGCTCGACATGGGCCAGCACGTCAACGCCATGAAGGCCGGTACTTTCGACGGCGGCTACACGCTCGAACCGGCGGCAACTATCATGCATAAACTTAATATCGCTAAGACTGTCGAAGCGGGCGTGATTGCCAAATATATTCTCGGCAGTCCTGACGCCGACGCCTATGCGGCGGGTTGCGCCTTCACGACCAATTTCATTTCCAAGCGGCCCGACGTCGCCAAGCGCTTTGCGCAAGGCTGGTCAAAGGCGATCGATTATATTCGCAGTAACCCGGACGCGGCGCGCAAATATCTGGCCAAGAACACCATGACGCCGGACAATGTCGTCGATGTCGTGCCAATGCTCGGCTATATCATGACCAAGGATATGAGTCCGAAGCAGCTGGACTATTTGCAGCAATTCGCCGATTTCGGACAGCAGATCGGCGTCGTGCCGCAGAAGTTGGATGTAAAGCAGGATTTGAAGTTCCTCGGATAGCTTGCGGCGGAGGACGACAACAGATGACGGCTGCGCCGCACGCCTTGCGATTGCCGGTCGCCGGTGCGCCGGCGGATGCTGCACCGGCTGTGGCGAAGCGGCCGCACGTTACGATACGTGGCTTGAGCAAGCGGTTCGACGACGCCGTCATCTACGACAATTTCGATCTGGACATCCCGCGCGGCGAGTTGATTTCCGTTTTCGGACCCAATGGCTGCGGCAAGAGCACGCTGATCAACATCGTCGCCGGGCTTATTCCCGCCGACGCCGGCCAGATTTTGTTCGATGGCCGACGGCTCGATGAGATTAAATTCGGTTACGTGTTTCAAAACTACCGCGAGGCGCTGTTTCCGTGGTTGCGCGCCTTCGATAACATCGTCTACCCGCTCAAGCTGATGAACATAGCCCCGGCCGAACGGCGCGCGCGGACTGAGCGTCTCATCGATCGTTTGGGCATCAGGCTCGACCTTAAGCTCTATCCCTACCAGATGTCCGGCGGCCAGCAGCAACTCGTCTCGATCATGCGGGCGCTGGTGGTCGAGCCCGAGATTCTGTTTCTTGACGAGCCTTTTTCCGCCCTCGATTACGAGATGACGCTGTTCATGCGCGAGCAACTGCAGCGCATTTTTTTGGACACCGGCACCACCACGATCCTGGTGTCGCATGATCTCGAGGAAGCGGTCTTTTTGGCGGATCGGGTATTGCTGTTGTCGCGGCATCCGGCGCGGATCGCCGATTTCACGCCGGTTGTTGCGGCCCGGCCACGGGGCGGCGCGACGCTATCCGACGCGGAATTCGTCCGCACAAAGGCGCATTGTCTTAGAATTTTCCAGCGCGAAGTGAGGCGCACGTGAAATCGCAAAAGGGCGAAGCCTTCCTACCGGTCCTCGGCGTTATTGGCCTGCTCGCCATCTGGTCGCTGGTCACCTGGCAGCAATGGGTCGATCCGGTCCTGCTGCCGTCGCCGGCGGCCACATTCGAGGCGCTGTGGAAGGGCCTGGACGGCGGAGCGATGGGCTTCGATTTCGTCAAAACGTTGTATCGCACCGTCGCGGCAACGGTGATTGCGTCGGTGATCGCCATTCCGCTCGGCATCGCGCTCGGCTCAGCCGAGAAGCTTTATCGTTCGCTTGAATTCGTCATCGATTTCTTCCGTTCGACCCCGGCGTCCGCCATGTTCCCGCTGTTCCTGGTGCTGTTCGGAGTAGGCGACGAGACCAAGATATCGGTCGCGGCTTTTGGCGCTATCCTGGTCATCCTGTTCAACGTCGCCTATGGCGTGATGAACGCGCGTAAGACGCGCCTGCTGGCCGCCAAGGTAATGGGCGCCTCACGGTTGCGCGTTCTATTCGACGTCATGCTGCTCGAATCGCTGCCGCAGACCTTTGTCGGCCTGCGCAACGGCGTTTCGCTGGCGCTGGTCATTATCGTGGTTGCCGAAATGTTCATCGGCTCGCAGGACGGTCTGGGTCACAGCGTATTCGACGCTCAGCAATTGTTCGACATGCCGCGGATGTATGCCGCCATATTTGCCGCGGGAGCCCTCGGCTATGGCCTGAACCTGCTGTTTATCGTGCTTGAGCGGCGCTTCGTGCACTGGTCCGGGAAATAGTGAAGCGTCATGGCCGACGCGAGCCTCACCCGGAAATCAGCGCGCGACTTGGCGCGCCTCATTCGCGATCGCTCCGTCAGTCCGGTCGAGGTGTTGGAAGCACATCTTGCCGTAATCGCCGACAAGAATCCGGCGCTGAACGCGATTGTCACGCTGGCGGCGGATCAGGCCTACCAAGCCGCGTGCGCGGCCGAGCGCGCCCTTGGCAGTAACGAACCAGTCGGACCGCTGCACGGCGTGCCGGTGGCCATCAAGGACATCACGCCGACAGCAGGAATTCGCACGACGTTCGCGTCGCCGCTTTATGCAGACCATGTGCCGGCCGAGGACGCCGAAGTGGTGCGCCGTCTCAAGGCTGCGGGCGCCATCGTCTTGGCAAAAACCAACACCCCGGAATTCGCCTGCGGCGCCAACACCGACAATGCGTTATTCGGCCCGACGCGCAATCCGTGGAATCCGTTGCTTAGCCCGGCCGGTTCCTCGGGCGGCTCGGCGGTGGCCGTGGCGACGGGTATGGTGCCGATCGCCCAAGGCACCGATTTCGGTTGCTCGATCCGCATCCCGGCGGCGTTCTGCGGAATTGTCGGGTTGCGTCCGACGCCTGGGCTCACACCCAATTATCCGATGCCGCTTGCGTGGGACGCCGGTCAAGTCCACGGCCCATTGGCGCGCGACGCCGCCGATGCGGCGCTGATGCTCGACGCAATGACCGGGTTCAGCCGGCTGTCGCCTATCTCGGTCCCGCCACCGTGGCAAAGCGCGCTCGCCGAGATGGACGCCTGCAGGGCCGAAGGGTTGCGCATCGCCTACGCCCCGGACATTGCCGGCATCGGCGTCGAGGCTGAAGTGGACGGTGTGTGTCGCAAGGCGGCTTCAGCCCTGCGCGATACCGGCGCGAAAGTCGAGGAAATCGAATTCAGCGCTGCGGACGGCCGCGATGCGTATCAGGTCTGGCGCGGCCTTTGGATGGTCGGTCAGCAATACGAGCGGCTAAATCGGCTCGATCTGTTCGGCTCAAACCTCAAAGGAAATGTTCAGTCCGGGCTCAAAGTGACGCCGATCGATTTCGCGGCTGCGGAACGCAAGAGGCTGGAAGTCTTTCATCGCTTTCGTCTTCTGCTGGAGCGCTTCGATGCGTTGCTGACACCCGCCGCTCCGGTGAAGCCGTTTCCGGTAGGAACGAACTTCCCGGATCGCATCAACGGGAAGAAGTTCGAAGATTACATAGATTGGATTGCGCCCGCATTCCTTGTCACGCTCGTCGGTCTTCCGGCAGCGAGTGCGCCGGCAGGTAAGACGCAAGATGGGCTTCCTGTCGGCATTCAAATCGTGAGCGCCCGGTTCAATGAACCGTTGATTCTCAGCCTCGCATCGCTCATTCACAAGCAAAGCGGAGTGGCTTGGCCCCCGGACATATCTTTTCAAAAATCAGCCGGTCTGCAAACAGTTGCTCAGCATTAGTCATAACGCACCGAGGCGGTGCGGCCGAGCGCTGCCGCCGTCGGTAGCCGCCCCGACCAGCCGTAGCCGCCGTCGACCCGACGTAACGTTGCCACCGATCAAATAGATTCAGCCAGACGTTCGAACGATTCTTCCACTAGACTCATATGCTGAAACATCGTGGCGTGAGCGTCGGCGGCGTTGCCCGCAAGAATCGCATCGACCACCTTTCTATGCTCCTCGTGTGAGTGAGCAAGCCGGCCACGCGTTCGAAATTGTGCCCGGCGAAAGGGTGCAAGACGTCGTCGCAACCCGCTCGCATAGTCGGCGATGATGGCATTGTGAGCGCCTACATAAATCTGCGTATGGAACGTCAGATTTGCCGCAGCGAAGGCCTCGCTGTCCTCTTGCTCGACGAACGTGTGCATGGAGTTATGAAAGCTGTCGAGGCGGCGTCGCTCGAGCGGCGTCATGCTGAGTGCCGACAATCGCGCGCAAGTTGCCTCGATCTCCGCCATCGCGCCGAAAAGCATTTCTATTTGAGCCGACGTAGCACGCGTCACGGTTGCGCCACGCCGAGGTTGGATCTCGATCAACCCCGTGGAAGCGAGCCGACGGAGAGCTTCCCGTACGGGTGTTCGGGAGACCGCATAGCGGTCGGCCAGCATCTTTTCATCCAACCGAAACCCGGGCCGGAACTCGCCGGACAGAACCGAAGCGGTGATCTCGGCCGCCAAGCGATCCGCGTGGGTCAGGTCCTCGAGCGAGTGCGTCTTCATACCGCACGGATATCACGATGCGCTGCCATTCCATCCAGCACATTTTTTGTGCATACAGAGCTTACTATAGGCATGCATTTATCAATTTTTGTATGCAAAGTAAAGGAGCGAGCGGGGGGCCCGAAACCCTTTTCGCAACGGCAACTTCATGAGCCACGCTTGGACACTCTCGACCTCCTTCGAGCATTTCGACGCGGTGCGTTCGCGCCGACACTTCGGCGGATCGGCGATAAGCGAAGACGGAGAAACAGTCGTCGTGGCTCTTTGGGAGGACGAGATTTTACGCGACGGCAGTGACTCCAGTCGCGTCACGTATGAATCTCGATGCGGGCCGACATTGAAAGGAAAAACCGACCGCGTCAGCCTGCAGTGGAAAAGCCACCTGAAGTGGGCAATGGCTCATTGTAATGGTTTTGTGCGCGTCGTCGTTCTGCGCGCCGCAGATACGCGGGCCAGACCCAGAGTCATGGAGTCTTGCTATCCCGACGACGGATTAATCCTACGGATCACTCACTTTGATGCGGCGACCGGATCCTTCCAAGCACGCTCTCCGTGAGGCCCCAACCGTGAATAGTCTGTTCAAGCGGTAGTTTCGAAGTGGAAGACATGCCCAAAGCAACTCCCATCACTAAAGAACACATACTTGACGCCATGACTTACCTGGGAGTCGATCCATCTCAGTGGCCGCTCGGATGCCGCGCGAGACTCTATATGGTCATCGATCCCCGAAACGGTGCTTTGCTTCCGCCAAAGCTCGTCCTGACCACAGCCGCCAAAATAGCCAATGACGATCGGCGCCACCGCGTGTTCAGCGGCGGCCGCGATACGAATAAAAGATTAGAGGATCTGGGGTTCTCGGTTGTGGAGAGGCCGCTGCCTGCGAAGACTGATGCGACGCTGGCGCTGACGATGAAAACATAACTGATGCATCCAAATGCCCGCCGGGCTGCTCGAAATGGAACTCATGGGCGGTTTCCCTGTTCTGCTCTTGGCAGCATACAGGGGGCCAGATGGACGCGGGCGCCGGCATCGATGCGCCACAGATCATGCGGAAGGCCCGACTAGGGCAAGGATTTGCATTTCCGTTAGGCGCCACGTGGACGGGACTAGGAGTTAATTTCGCGCTTTTCTCCGCCAATGCAACGAAGGTCGAGCTGTGCTTATTCGATGAGCAAGGCGCGCGCGAGCTCGAGCGGATAGAGCTTCCCGAGTTCACAGATGAAGTATGGCACGGCTTTCTGCCGGACGCCCGACCGGGAACGATTTACGGCTATCGGGTCCATGGACCTTACGAGCCCGGCAATGGCCATCGCTTCAATCCGAATAAGCTACTGCTCGATCCTTACGCCAAGGCGGTCGTCGGTAATCTCGACTGGAATCCGGCCGTGTTTGGCTACCAAATGGAGAGCGGCGACGACCTGACGTTCGACGAGCGCGACAGCGCACCTTTTATGCCGCGTTGCCGGGTGATCGATCCGGCATTTACCTGGGGTGACGAACACGCCCCCCGCGTTCCCTGGGAACGCACGATCGTCTACGAATTGCATGTTCGCGGCTACACCCAGCTCCATCCTTCGGTTCCGCAAGAACTGCGCGGGACTTACCGTGGGCTCAGTCATCCCGATGTTCTCGACCATCTCAAGAATATCGGCGTCACCTCGGTCGAGCTTCTGCCGATTCACACCTTTGTCAACGACAGCTATCTGAGCGAGAAAGGTTTGACCAACTACTGGGGCTACAACACGATCGCTTTCTTCGCCCCAACCCGGTGGTACGCTCACGTTCCGGATTTTGCCTTCGCCGAATTCAAGGAAATGGTGGCGCGTTTTCACGATGCCGGCATCGAGGTTATTCTCGACGTGGTCTATAACCATACCGCCGAGGGCAATCAGCTTGGGCCGACGCTGTCGTTCAAGGGCATCGACAACGCATCCTATTACCGGTTGTTGCCGGACAAAAAACGCTACTACATCAACGATACCGGGACCGGGAACACCTTCAATCTCTCACACCCGCGCGTGCTGCAGATGGTCACCGACTCATTGCGTTACTGGGTCGGCGAAATGCACGTTGACGGCTTTCGCTTCGACCTCGGCACGGTTCTCGCCCGAGAGACCTACGGATTTGACCAAGGCGGCGGTTTTCTCGATTCCTGCCGGCAAGACCCTGTGCTGTCGTCGGTCAAGCTTATTGCCGAGCCGTGGGACTGCGGGCCCGGCGGCTATCAGGTCGGCCGATTTCAACCGGGCTGGGCCGAGTGGAACGATCGCTACCGCGACACAATGCGGTCCTACTGGAAAGGCGAAGACAATAAGCTCGCCGATTTCGCCGCTCGTATCTCGGCTTCCGCCGATCTCTTCAATCACCGCGGCCGCAAGCCGTGGGCAAGCGTCAATTTTATCACGGCGCACGATGGCTATACGCTTAATGATCTCGTTTCGTACGAGGCCAAGCACAACGAGGCGAATGGCGAAGAGAATCGAGACGGCAGCTCCGATAACCGGTCTTGCAATTATGGCGTGGAAGGGCCGACGGACGATCCCGTCATTACCGAACTTCGCGAGCGGCAAAAGCGCAATTTGATGAGCACTTTGCTGCTCTCGCAGGGCACTCCGATGATTCTGGCCGGCGACGAGTTCGGTCGCACGCAGGGCGGCAATAACAATGCTTATTGCCAGGACAATGAGATTTCCTGGGTCGATTGGAATCACGACGAAAACGCAACCCTGTTGACCCGCTTCGTCGGCCGTCTCACCGCATTGCGTCGTCAGTATCCGGTCTTGCGCCAGAGCCGCTTTCTGTCGGGGGCGTGGAATGACGAGCTTGGCGTCAAGGATTCAATGTGGCTCACGCCGGGGGGCGATGAAATGACGCCCGCGCATTGGCAGGATGGCGCAGCCCGCTGTTGCGGCCTTCTGCTCGAAGGTCGTGCTCAGACCAGCGGCGTCCGTAAGCGCGCCAGCGAGGCGACGTTGCTTTTGATCGTCAACGCGCATCACGACGTAGTCGTTTTCACGCTGCCGAAAGCGCCGGGCGGCAGGGACTGGCGGCGGCTTGTCGACACGAATTTACCGCAGGAGGACGAGGAATTTGACAGCGCGGCGATGTTCAAATGCGGTCATCGCTACGAGGTGACCGGCCGCTCGTTGCTGCTCTTTTTATTGCGGCCGACCAAGCTTCGCGGACCAGGACGCGGTAAAGCGACCCCCAACCGGTCATAGGCTTCGAATCGGCAACAAAAACGAGGCTTCTTAAATTTCGCCCTCGGGGGCGTTCCATCGATGGAACTTTTGTCAGTTTAAGCCTATTAATCCAGGAACGGGCCTTCGTTTTATGGTTCGGCAGTGGAGCTATGCCAGTTCGGCTTTCTGGAAGGGCGATGTATTTAAAAGCGGCTCAACCGGAAAAGGTGTTTGCGCCCAAAATCTACTACTTCCACCCAGTGCTGGCGGGGCCCGCTTCGTCGTGGGCGGCCCAGTTTAGCCGCTGCAGGGAGAACGGTTTCGATCATGTATTGGTGGCGCCGCTTTTTGCGCCGGGCGAAACTGGCAACATTTTTCTGACCTATGATCACGATTTGGGTAACCCTGCCTTTTTCGGCACGGGGGCGACTGAGTTTGCCGATGACGCCTACAGGGACTTGGCCAGCCTGTGCCGGGAAAGCCATCTTGGTCTTCTCGCCGACATTGTCATCGGACGAACCGATCCGGATGCCGGTATCGTAAGATCAAATCCGCGCTGGTTTCACGTCGACGAGGCCACGCTTGAGCGTGTGGATCCCCGTGCTCCCCTGAATCGGCCGCGCGCCGCCTACGGCCGGTTTGACGATCCGATTACAGCCGAAGCCCTCGCCGAGTGGTGGGCCGCCCGACTGTTGCGGTTGGCCCGCGCGGGCGTCGTTGGGTTTCGCTGTCTCGATCCGCATCTCATCCCCCCTGGTCTTTGGCGCACTATCATCGGCATCGTCGGGCAGGGCGCGCCCGAGTGCCGCTTCGTGGCATGGACGCCGGGCGTTAATTGGGCTGCCGTCGCCCATTTACGCGACGCCGGCTTTGCGGCGGCATTTTCTTCGCTGCCATGGTGGGACGGACACGAAGGCTGGTTTGTCGAAGAGTATGAGCTCCTCCGCGGATTTGGCTCCGTTATTGCCTGCCCTGAAGCGCCATTCGGGCCTCGGCTCGCACGTAAATTGGAAGGGCACGGCAACTTGCCGGCGGTCTATCGCCATCACCTTCGCCGCGCTGCGGCGATCGGCAACGGTCTGTTGATCCCGATGGGGTTCGAATACGCGGTAACTGAAGACATGGAAAGCCACGCGCCGTCGGGCGACGCCGCGCCGGTTTTAGCAAACGGCAACAATCTCGACCTGTCCGCCGAGATTCGCGAAGCCAACGCTCTATGCGATCGGCTCGCCGGCTATGGCGGCGAATTGCGGTTGCTGAATGGTCCCGATGAGAGCGTTACCACACTCCTGCGCTCGGATGGTCGGCAGGGAGCCGATCCAATCGTGATCATGCTCAATCCCGACTTCGCGCGCGGGCTGGAAATACCGATCACGCTGAGCCCCCTGCCGTCCACCGCGGGGGCGAGCCTATCGGCCGTCGAGGCGATTTCCTCCGATAACGATGCGGCTACCGCGCTAGCTCCCGGCGAAGTCCGCGTTCTTCGCGCCCGGCGCAACGAGGCGGTGAAGCTTCGCCGCACCGACGCGCGGCCGCCGGTGCCAAGTACCGCGCCGCGGATTCTTATCGAAAGCGTATCGCCCAGTGTCGATGGCGGCCGTTTCTCTGCCAAGCGTATTATCGGCGAAACGATAGCGATCGAAGCCGATGTCTTTACCGACGGCCATGACGTCATCATTGTCGAGTGCGTCTGGCGTGGCGCTGACAGAGGCGAATGGCGCCATGAGCCGATGCAGCTCATTGGCAATGATCGCTGGCGAGCCGCGATACTGCCGGACCGTATCGGCCGTTATGAATTCACCATCGAGTCCTGGATCGACCGATATGGTTCGCTTTGTCGCGATCTCGAACTCAAGCGCGCCACCGGCGCTGATATCTCGGTCGAGATCGCGGAAGCACGGCGGCTTCTGTCGAATGCCCGCGAGCGAACGATTGGCGATGCCAAAGAGGTCGTAGCTTCGGCGCTTGATTGGCTGAATGAAGCCGGCGGCGATACAGCGGCCGATATTCTGCTGACCCCTGACTTGCGCGAGGTGATGCGTGAAGTGGAAGAGCCCGATTTCCGCGTCCGGCGCAATCCGGCCTTCGTGTTGGAGGTGGAAAGGCCGCAGGCCGGCTTCGGCACCTGGTATGAGCTGTTTCCGCGCTCGATATCCGAGGACCCGGCGTGCCACGGTACCTTCGCCGACGTCATCGGCCGGTTGCCGGCGATCCGCGACATGGGATTTGATGTCCTGTATCTGCCGCCGATCCATCCCATCGGCCAAATCAACCGTAAGGGCAAAAATAATGCATTGCGTGCCGCCGACGGTGACGTCGGCAGCCCGTACGCAATCGGCGGCAGCGAGGGTGGCCACGACGCAATCCATCCCGCGCTCGGCGGTATCGATGAATTTCGACAGCTGCGCGATGCGGCTGCCGTCCACGGCATCGAAATCGCGCTCGACTTCGCCATCCAGTGCTCGCCGGACCATCCGTGGCTCAAGGAACATCCGGAGTGGTTCAATTGGCGCCCCGACGGCTCCGTGCGCTACGCGGAAAATCCGCCGAAAAAATACGAAGACATCGTCAATGTCGATTTCTACGCCAAGGGTGCGCTGCCGAGCCTGTGGACGGCGTTACGCGACATCGTGCTGTTCTGGGCGAATGAGGGGGTGCGCATCTTTCGCGTCGACAACCCGCATACCAAGCCGTTGCCGTTCTGGGATTGGATGATCGCGCAGGTGAGGGTGCGTTATCCTGACGTGATCTTTTTGTCCGAGGCCTTCACGCGTCCCAAGATGATGTATCGGCTCGCCAAGGCGGGTTTTTCGCAATCCTACACCTATTTCACCTGGCGAAATTCCAAGAAGGAACTGACAGACTATTTCACCGAACTCACAACGACGGAGGCGAAAGAGTTTTTCCGTCCGCATCTTTTCGTCAATACACCCGACATCAATCCTTATTTTCTGCAGACCTCGGGCCGTCCCGGTTTTCTCATCCGCGCCGCGCTCGCCGCCACGCTCTCAGGATTGTGGGGGCTGTATTCGGGATTCGAGCTTTGCGAAGCCGCGCCGCTGCCGGGCAAAGAGGAATATCTCGATTCCGAAAAATACGAAATCCGGGTCCGCCGTTTCGACGTGCCCGGCAACATCATCCCCGAAATCTCCAAGCTCAATCGCATCCGCAAAAACAATCCGGCGCTGCAAAGCCATCTCGGCCTGCGCTTTTATCCTGCGCACAACGAACAGATCATTTTCTATGGCAAGCCGCTGCCGGCAGGCGGCAGCATGATTGTTGTCGCCGTCAGTCTCGATCCCTTTCACGTTCAGGAGGCGACGCTCGAGGTGCCGCTTTGGGAATGGCAGCTTTCCGACAGCGGATCGGTCACCGTGCAAGATCTGATGCGAGACACAAGCTTCGTCTGGCATGGCAAGCTGCAGCGCATCCGACTCGATCCGAATGATCTTCCTTTCGCGATTTGGCGGATCGCGCCGCGACCGGAGGTGTGACGTGGAAGCGCGTGTTAAAGCGGCGCCAGTCGTGACCGAGGACCTGTGGTACAAGGACGCCATCATCTATCAGCTCCATGTGAAGTCTTTCTGCGACAGCAATGGCGACGGCATCGGCGATTTCCAGGGCCTGATCTCGAAGCTCGATTACATCGCGGACCTCGGCGTCAATGCCATCTGGCTGCTGCCGTTCTATCCGTCACCTTTGTTGGACGACGGTTACGACATTAGCGAATACCGCGCTGTGCATCCCGATTACGGGACGCTCGCCGATTTCCGTCAATTCGTGCGCGAGGCGCACGCCCGTAACATCCGCGTCATTACCGAGCTGATCGTCAATCACACCTCGGACCAGCATCCATGGTTTCAACGCGCCCGCAAGGCGAAACCGGGGTCGCCGTGGCGCGATTACTACGTGTGGTCCGACACCGACCAGAAATACGCTGGTACGCGCATCATCTTTATCGACACCGAGCGCTCGAACTGGACCTGGGATCCGGTCGCCGGAGCGTATTACTGGCACCGCTTCTACTCCCATCAGCCCGATTTGAATTTCGACAATCCGCACGTGCTCAAGGCGGTGATCGGCATTATGCGTTTCTGGCTGCAACTCGGCGTGGATGGTTTGCGCCTTGATGCCGTGCCTTATCTGGTCGAGCGCGAGGGCACGAACAACGAGAATCTTCCCGAGACGCATGCGATCCTGAAAAAGATTCGCGCCGAGGTGGACGCGGCCTTTCCCGGCCGCATGTTGCTTGCCGAGGTCAATCAATGGCCCGAGGATTGCAAGGATTATTTCGGCGACGGGGACGAATGCCATATGGCGTTCCATTTCCCGCTGATGCCGCGGATGTACATGGCCATCGCCCGGGAAGACCGCTTCCCGATCAGCGACATATTGCGCCAGACGCCGGAAATTCCCCAAACCTGCCAGTGGGCCGTATTCCTCCGCAACCATGACGAACTGACGCTCGAAATGGTGACCGACAGCGAACGCGATTATCTGTGGGAGACCTATGCCGCCGACCGCCGCGCCCGCATCAATCTCGGCATCCGGCGGCGCCTTGCGCCGCTGCTGGAACGCGATCGCCGTCGTATCGAATTGATGAACAGCCTGTTGCTGTCCATGCCGGGTACGCCGGTGATTTATTACGGCGATGAAATCGGCATGGGCGACAACTTTCATCTCGGCGATCGCAACGGCGTGCGCACGCCGATGCAATGGTCGCCGGATCGCAATGGCGGTTTCTCGCGTGCCGACCCCGCGGCCCTGGTGTTGCCGCCCTTGATGGACGCGCTCTACGGCTATGGCGCCGTCAATGTCGAGGCGCAAGCCCGCGACCCTCACTCTATTCTCAATTGGATGCGGCGGATGCTCGCGGTGCGGCGCCGGCATCCGTCGCTCGGCCGCGGCACGCTGACGTTTCTCTATCCGAGGAACCGCAAAATTCTCGCTTATTTGCGTCAATACGGCGACGAGACGCTGCTGTGCGTCGCCAACGTCGCGCACAGCCCGCAGGCGGTGGAACTCGATCTGTCCGCGTTCGTTGGCCGCGTTCCGGTGGAACTGAATGCTGGCACGGTGTTTCCGCCTATTGGCGAGCTCACTTACCTGCTGACGCTGCCGCCGTTCGGCTTTTACTGGTTCGCCCTGAGCAAGGCGAGTGACTGGCCGGCGTGGCATACACCTGCGCCCGAACCCATGCCGGAGTTTGTCACCGTGGTAATTCGCAACAGCCTCGCCCAGGCTTTGGCGACCGATGCGCAAGAGCTCATCGAAAGGGAGACGCTGCCCCAATATATCCCCAAGCGGCGCTGGTTCGGCATGAAGGACCAGAAAATTGAGGCAGTGCGGCTCGCGAGCGTTTTCGATATCGGCAACCGCGACTTGGAAATCTTGGTGAGCGAAGTTGAGGTAAAAGCCGACGGCGCGACAAGCCGATGGCTGCTGCCGATGGCGGTATTGTGGGACGACGACGCAGGCGCTGCACTGCCTAACCGGCTGGCGCTCGCCCGGGTGCGGCGTGGCCGGCGTCCGGGGCTGCTGACCGACGCGTTTTCCCTGCCGGCTTTCGCGCATCGATTTGTCGACTGCCTGATCGAAGGCAGGTCCTACGAAGATGAGCACGGCAGCTTGGTGTTCCGGTCGACCGACGCAGGGCGCGCCCAACTTGAGATGGCGCAGGACGCCGAGGTTAACTGGCTCGCAGCAGAGCAATCTAACAGTTCGCTGACGGTCGGCGACGTGCTGATGCTGAAGATTTATCGCCGAATATCACCCGGGATTCATCCCGAGGCCGAGATGAGCCGTTTCCTGACCGAACAGGGTTTTGCCAATTCGCCGCCGTTATTGGGCGACGTTGTGCACATCGCGGCAGACGGTACACCAGCGACGATCGCTGTGGCGCTTGGTTTTGTTCGTCATCAGGGCGACGCTTGGTCGTGGACCTTGGACCATTTGACGCGCGCACTTGACGGAATGATGCAGGCTAAGTCCGCCAAGGAAAGCGAAGTCGAGCTGCTGGCGGATTGCAACATCGTCGTCGCGGCGATCGGGCGGCGACTGGGCGAAATGCACCGGATTTTGGCCAGTCCAGCCGGTGACGACGCCTTTGCTCCGGAATCGGCGACGGCGGTGGATGTGACGCAGTGGGCTGAAAAGATCGAAACCAGGGTTGCAAAGGCAATCGATGCGGTTGCCGGTCATAAAACCTGGGAACGCGAACAAGATCGGGAGCGCGCCAAGACGCTGCTCGGCATGCGCAGTTCGATCGTCGCCTCAGTACGCAATCTGGCGAAATTTGGCCTTGGTGCATTGAAAACCCGCATCCATGGCGATTTCCATCTCGGTCAAGTGCTGGTCGTGAGCGGCGATGCCTTCATCATCGATTTCGAGGGCGAGCCGGCGACCTCGATTAAGGATCGCCGCGCCAAGGATAGTCCGTTGCGCGACGTTGCTGGACTGTTACGCTCCATTCACTATGCGGGCGCGACGCTCACGGACCGCAAAGGGGTCGGCGCCATGCCGATCGATGACTCCTCGCGCGACAAGCTGATCGCCGAATTCCGCCGACAAGCTTCGGAGGCGTTTTTGCGGGGCTATTGGGAAACATCGGTCTTAAAACGGGATAAGGCGTCACGGGCTCTGCTCGGTCTGTTCCTCATCGAAAAGGCCGCCTACGAGATCACCTACGAGGCAGCCAACCGTCCGACCTGGCTTGGCGTGCCGCTGGCCGGCCTGTTGTCGGTGGTCGAGCGCACGGGCAAGGAGAGTTCCGGAGGCCAGAATGGCTGAAGCACGGCTCAAGCCGTCGTGGCGTCTCGATCCGCAGTCGGCGCGGGCATTGGCGCATGGATCGTACGACAATCCATTCGCCGTTCTCGGGCCGCACGACGTCGAAGGCGGCCGCATCGTGCGCGCCTTCTTGCCGGGCGCGGCGCGGGTTGAGGTGCTGCGTCAGTCCGACGGTGCGGCGTTGGCCCAACTCGTGCCCGGTGCGGAGGAAGGCCTGTTCGAGAACTTCCTTCGCGACCGTTCGCCGTATCGCTTGCGGATCGTTTGGCCCAATGCAGTGCAGGAAACCGAGGATCCTTATTCGTTCGCCTTGCTGCTCGGCGATCTCGATCTGCATCTGTTCAACGAGGGCCGGCATTTCGAGCTCGCGAACTGTTTGGGTGCGCAAAGCGTGACGATCGACGGCGTCAACGGCGTGCGCTTTGCCGTCTGGGCGCCGAACGCAACGCGGGTCGCCGTAGTTGGCGATTTCAATTCCTGGGATTCCCGCCGTCATCCTATGCGCCTGCGCCACCGCGCCGGCATCTGGGAACTGTTCATTCCGCGGGTCGCACCCGGCTCAAAATACAAATTTGACATTCGCGGGCCGGGCGGCGTCGCGGTGCCGTGGAAAGCCGATCCAGTGGCCCGGCAGACCGAACCGCCGCCACAAACCGCTTCGATCGTGTCGTCTCAGGATTCCTACCGTTGGCACGACGACGCCTGGATGAAGGAGCGCGGCGCGCGTCAGGCGGTCGATGCGCCGATCAGCATTTATGAAGTGCATCTCGCCTCCTGGCTCAACGAGAGCGACCACGCGCAGGACGGCAGTCTCTGGGATGTCGCCGCGGCGCGGCTGATCCCTTACGTGCGCGAGATGGGCTTCACCCATTTGGAGCTGTTGCCGATTACTGAATATCCATTCGGCGGCTCCTGGGGCTACCAACCGCTCAGTCTGTTCGCTCCCAGCGGCAGATTCGGCCCGCCGCAAGGCTTGGCCCGCTTCGTCGACGAGCTTCACGCCGCCGGCATCGGCATCATCCTCGACTGGGTCCCGGCGCACTTTCCGACCGATCCGCATGGCTTGGCGCGATTTGATGGTACGGCCTTGTACGAGCATCTCGATCCTCGCGAAGGCTTCCATCAGGACTGGAATACATTCATTTATAATTTCGGCCGTCGCGAAGTGCAGGGCTTTCTGATCGCAAGCGCGCTTTATTGGCTCGAACATTTCCACGTCGATGGGCTCCGGGTCGATGCCGTGGCGTCAATGCTTTACCGCGATTACAGCCGCCGCGCGGGCGAGTGGATTCCCAACATTTACGGCGGGCGGGAAAATCTCGAAGCGATCGGCTTTGTCCGCCATCTCAATGCAGTGGTGGCGGAGCGTTGCCCCAGCGCGATGATGATCGCCGAGGAATCGACCGCCTGGGGCGGCGTCAGCCGACCGATCTCATCCGGCGGTCTCGGATTTTCCTACAAATGGAACATGGGTTGGATGCACGATACCTTGAATTACATGTCGAAGGAGCCGGTCCACCGGCAATTTCATCATCACGACATGACGTTCGGTCTGCTTTACGCGTTCAGCGAGAATTTCATTCTGCCGCTTTCGCATGACGAAGTCGTGCACGGCAAAGGATCGCTAATTGGCAAGATGCCGGGTGACCGTTGGCAGCGGTTCGCCAATCTGCGGGCTTACTACGGCTTCATGTGGGGGCATCCGGGCAAGAAGCTTCTCTTCATGGGCGGTGAATTCGCGCAGGAGCGTGAATGGAATCACGATCGCGATCTCGATTGGCCGTCGCTCGACGATCCGTTGCACGCTGGCGTGCAACGCGCCGTCCGCGATCTCAACCGCGTCTATGCCGCAGAGCCGGCGTTGCACCGGCGGGACTGCGATGGCCGCGGATTCATGTGGGCAGTCGGCGACGACCGCGCCAATTCGGTCTATGCTTTCGTTCGGCTCGCGCCGGACGCGCCTTCCGTTTTGGTGGTCAGCAATATGACGCCGGTCCCCCGCTACAATTATCGCATCGGCGTGCCGGAAGCGGGCCCATGGCATGAGATCTTCAACAGCGATTCCGGTTATTATGGCGGCTCAAATGTCGGCAACGCCGGGACCGTGGAAGCGGCTGCCATTAGTGCGCATGGACAACCGCACTCCGTCGAGCTGACATTGCCGCCGTTGGCGACAATTTTTTTGCGGCACGACCATTAAATCATGGCGTCGTTACCGGCAAAGCTTGATAGCGGCATGCCATATCCGCTCGGCGCCACCTGGGACGGACTCGGCACGAATTTCGCAGTGTTTTCCGGCAACGCCGAGCGTATCCAGTTATGCCTGTTCGATTCTGCGGGCCGACGCGAGATGGCCCGGCTCGACCTGCCCGAATGCACGAACGAAATCTGGCACGGCTATCTACCCAACGCACGGATCGGCCTGATCTACGGCTACCGCGCCCATGGACCCTACGATCCGCAGAACGGCCATCGCTTCAATCCGCACAAGCTGTTGCTCGATCCTTATGCCAAGCAGATCGCCGGAAGCCTACGCTGGTCCGATCCCCTGTTCGGCTACCGTATCCATTCATCCCGCGCCGATATGTCGGTCGATCGGCGTGACAGTGCGCCGTTTATGCCCAAAGCAGTCGTCGGGGACGACTTGTTCGACTGGGGTAATGACCGGCCCCCGAACGTTCCTTGGTCGGACACGATCATATACGAGGCCCATCCGCGCGGTATGACCATGCTGCAGCAGGACATCCACGCCGAGGAGCGTGGCACCTTGGCCGCTTTGGCCGACCCCCGCGTCATCGGTTATCTGCGGACGCTGGGCATTACTGCGATCGAGCTTATGCCGATTCACGCTTTCGTCAGCGAGCGCTCGCTGATCGAGCGTGGCCTGAAGAACTACTGGGGCTACAATTCGCTCGGTTTTTTTGCCGTCGAACCGCAATATCTGTCGGAGAGCGGGCGCAACGAGATGCGCGTGGCCGTCCGCCGCCTGCACGCCGCCGGCATCGAGGTGTTTCTCGACGTCGTCTACAATCACACCGCGGAGGGCAACGAGCTCGGTCCGACCCTGTGCTATCGCGGGCTGGACAATGCCAGCTATTACCGGCTGGTGCCGGACAACAAACGTTACTGCATCGACGAAACCGGCACCGGCAATACCCTCGATCTGTCGCATCCGCGCGTTTTGCAGATGGTGATGGATTCGATGCGTTACTGGGTCACCTCGTTTCACGTCGATGGCTTTCGCTTCGATCTCGGCGTGACGCTGGGGCGCGAGGCGAACGGCTTCGACCCGGGCTCCGGCTTCTTCGACGCGCTCCGACAAGACCCGCTTCTGGCGGGAGTGAAGTTGATCTCCGAGCCCTGGGACCTCGGGCCGGGCGGCTATCAGCTCGGCCATCATCCGACCGGGTTTGCGGAGTGGAACGACCGGTTTCGCGACAGCACCCGGCGGTTCTGGCGCGGCGATGCCGGCGAACGTCCGGAGATCGCCGCGCGGCTGGCCGGTTCGAGCGATCTGTTCGATCGGCACGCGCGGCGGCCCTGGGCCTCGATCAATTATGTCGCCTGCCATGACGGCTTCACGCTTGCCGATGTCGTGAGCTACAGCAAACGACATAACGAGGCCAACGGCGAGGATAATAAGGACGGCGCCGCGGAGAACTATTCGGCCAATTGGGGCGTTGAGGGAGTGACCGCGGATAAAGCCATCGCGGCGACACGGTTGCGTATTCAGCGGGCCATGCTTGCGACAGTGATGTTTTCCCACGGCACTCCGATGCTGCTCGGCGGCGACGAATTCGGCCGCACCCAGCGCGGCAACAACAATCCCTATTGTCAGGACGACGACATAAGCTGGTGGGATTGGAGCTTGGCGCATTCGGAGCCCGGGCGGATGCTGCATGGCTTCACTGCCAAGCTGATTGCGTTGCGCAAAGCCCATCCGGCGCTGCGCGCGCGTCATTTTTTTCACGGCCAGGAGGAGTTGGCGCCCGGGATTTCCGACATCGAGTGGTTCGATGCAGCGGCGCAGAAAATTCCCGACGCCGATTGGCGCGATCCGGAGCAGCGCTTGCTGTGCCTGCGGCGCGCCACCCGCAATGCCGATTCCTCGATCTCGCTGTTGAGCCTTTTATTGAATCCAACCCCCGAAGATCAGGAGTTTCACCTGTCGCCGCCCGATCTTTCCCGCCGCATTCTTATTGATACCGCCGCCCCGGACGCCGAGGAGCGCGACGTCGCCGGTAATTCGGTCGGGGTTGCTGCCCATAGCACCATTCTGGTCTATTCGCGGCTGGCAGGTTCGCCGCAGCCATGACGGCGGCGGGCTGGCGACTGTCGTTTGGTGCAAATCTCGTCGACCAGAATCGGACGCGATTTCGTCTTTGGGCGCCGGCGCAAAATGCAGTCGCGGTTGCCATTGAGGGCAGGGCGCATGAGCCGATGACGCGGAGCGCCGGCGGCTGGTTCGAGGCGGAAGCGGCTTGTGGCGCCGGCACGCACTATCGCTACGTTCTCCAGGACGGCACGGCGGTGTCCGACCCGGCATCGCGGGCCCAGCACGGCGATATTCACGGCTTCAGCGTCGTCGTCGATCCGGCTCATTACCGGTGGCGTCATCCCGAGTGGCGAGGTCGGCCTTGGAGCGAGACAATTATCTATGAGCTTCATGTGGGCCTTCTCGGGGGCTACGCTGGAGTGGCGCGCGAATTGCCGCGCCTCGCCGCGCTCGGCATCACCGCGGTCGAATTGATGCCGATTGCCGAATTTCCCGGCGCGCGCAACTGGGGTTACGACGGGGCCCTGCCATTTGCTCCGGAATGCAGTTACGGCACGCCCGACGATCTCAAAGCTTTGGTCGACGCCGCACACGACCATGAGCTCAGCATTTTCCTCGATGTCGTCTACAACCACTTCGGCCCCGACGGAAACTACCTTTCGCTCTACGCGCCGCAGTTCTTCCGCGATGACGTGACGACGCCGTGGGGCCCCGCAATCGACTTCCGGCGGAACGAAGTTCGCCGCTTCTTCACCGACAATGCGCTGTACTGGCTCGACGAATATCGTTTCGACGGCCTGCGCTTCGACGCCGTTCACGCCATTGCGGAGAGAGACTGGCTCGAGGAGATGGCCGGCGCGGTGCGCAAGACCGTCGCGCCCGGACGGCAGGTCCATCTGGTGCTTGAGAACGACAATAATGACGCGGCGCTTCTTGCCGGCCGGTTCGACGCGCAATGGAACGATGACGGTCATCACGTCTTGCACGCCCTACTGACCGGCGAGCACGACGGCTATTATGAGGACTATGTGCCCGATCCCGCGCAGCGTCTGGCGCGCTGTCTGAAGGACGGGTTTGTCTATCAAGGCGAGGCGTCAAAACATCGCGGCGGCAAGGCGCGAGGCACGCCGAGCGGCAACCTGCCGCCGACGGCTTTCGTCTTGTTTCTGCAGAATCACGATCAGGTGGGCAATCGTGCGTTCGGCGAACGGCTGACGGTTCTCGCCGATCCAAAGGCGCTGGAGGCCGCCATCGCCTTGCAGCTGCTCTGCCCGCAAATCCCGCTGCTATTCATGGGCGAGGAGGGTGCGTCGGTCTCGCCGTTTTTCTTCTTCACCGACCACAACCGCGAACTGGCCGAAGCGGTCCGCGAAGGACGATGCCGCGAGTTCGCCGGCTTTCCCCAGTTCTCCGATCCGGCCCTGTTGGCAAAGCTCCCCGATCCTAACGAGGTCTTGACCTTCGAACGCTCGAAGCCGGTGGCGGATGCGGTTCATGGAGAAAAGCGCGAAGCGCTCTATCGCACACTGATCGGCATCCGCCGTGCCGAAATCGTACCCCGCCTCAAAGGCGTACGCACAGTCAATGCGCGTGCCGCCGGCGCCAGCGCGGTCGTGGCGCATTGGCGGATGGGCGACAATGCGCTCTTGACCATTGGGACCAATCTTGGCGCTGAAAGCGTGCCGATGCCCGTGCACCAGGGGCGGCTCCTTTTCGCCTCGTCGCCGGCCGCCGCGGAAGCCTGCAATTCCGGGCGGCTCGAACCTTATGCGACCGTCGTGGTTCTCGCGGCATGAACGAGGCGGCTATCCACGCCCTGGCTCGCCGTGCCGGCATCGACGCGGAATGGACGGACTACGCGAACAAGCCGCATCGGGTCGCTATCGAATCCCTTGCGCGCATTCTCGATACACTCGGTTTGCGGTGCCGAACGCCCGACGAAATCGCCCAGAGCGAAACGATATTGGCGCCGGGCAAGCTGCCTCCGCTGATCACGGCAACGATCGGCGAGACGATCCATCTTCCCATCGCCGATCCTTCGCCCAGCGGCGTCAAACTCACTCTGGAGGACGGCACTGCCGCCGAACCAAAAGCCGCCGTGGCGCAAAATGGCATCGCGCTCCCGGGTATTGCCGTGCCCGGCTATCACACGGTCGAAATTGGCGAGACCCGCCTGACGCTCGCGGTGGCGCCGCGGCGTTGCGTGACCGTTGCCGACCTCACGGCGGGCCAGCGGACCTGGGGCATTGCCGCGCAGCTCTATGGTCTGCGCCGGTCCGGCGATTGCGGAATCGGCGATGCATCGGGCGCGGCGGCGCTCGCCGAGGCGGCTGCCGCCGAGAAAGCCGATACGCTGGCGCTCAGCCCGATCCACGCCATGTTCTCCGCCGACCCGCACCATTTCAGTCCCTACTCGCCGTCGAGCCGTCTTTTCTACAATCCGCTCTACGCTGATCCGGTAATCCTGTTCGGCGTTTCGCGCGTGGCAAAGGCCGCTGAGCAAGCTGGGTTTGCTTCGCAATGCGAGGCGCTCGAACAAGAAGCGCTGATCGACTGGCCCCAGTCAGCGGGCGTCAAGCTTGCGATCTTCCGCCGCCTGTTCGAGAATTTTTCCGCGACCGATCTCGCCGCCGACCCGACGCCACTGGCCGCCGATTTTGCGCAATTCCGCGCGACCGGGGGAAAGCTTCTTGAAAATCACGCTCGCTTCGAGGTGTTGCAGGCGCGGATGCTCCGCGACAATCCATCACTTTGGAGCTGGACCGATTGGCCGCACGCGTGGCGCGATCCGAACGGAGCACCGGTTCAGGAATTCGCCGCCAAGAACGACAACGAGATTGCATTTCATTGCTTCCTGCAATGGCTGGTCGATCGGTCGTTCGCGTCCGCGCAACGAACGGCGAAACAAGCCGGAATGCGGGTCGGCTTGATCGGCGATCTTGCCGTTGGCATGAGCGGAGCAGGAAGTCACGCGTGGACCAGCCAGAGAGATATTCTGGCCGGTCTCGAGATCGGCGCACCGCCGGATCTTTACAACGCCAAGGGACAGAATTGGGGGCTGACAACTTTTTCACCGCGCGCTCTGATCAATGGGGCCTTTGCGCCTTTTATCGCCACCTTGCGTGCCGGCCTGCGTCACGCCGGCGGTTTGCGGATCGATCACGCGATGGGATTGTTGCGGCTGTGGGTCGTGCCGCGTGGCGCCGATGCGCGCGACGGCGCTTATCTGCATTATCCGATCACCGATCTATTGCGGCTGATCGCGCTGGAATCGCATCGCCATCGGGCGATCGTCATCGGTGAGGATTTGGGCACGGTGCCGGACGGCTTCCGCGACACGCTCACTGCCGCGGGCATTTACGGCATGCGGGTGCTGTGGTTCGAGCGCGGCAGCGAAGGCTTCATCGCGCCGCGATCCTGGCCCAAGGATACGGTGGCGATGACCTCGACGCACGATCTGCCGCCGGTCGCCGGCTGGTGGCTCGGCAAGGACATCGACACTCGCGCGGCGCTGAGTTTGGCCGATGCCGAAACGGAGCGCGAGGACCGCGAGCGCGATCGCGCTCTGCTCTGGCGCGCGTTCCGCCGCGCCAGAGCAGCCGCAGGGGAGGAGCCTGCGCCGGACGAGACCCCGACCATAGTCCAGGCCGCGCTGCACGTTGCGGCAAAGGCGACCTCGGAACTCGCATTGCTGCCGCTGGAAGATGCCCTTGGCCTCGACGAGCAGCCTAATCTTCCGGGAACCATCGGCGAGCATCCGAATTGGCGGCGCCGTTATCCTGGGGAGGCCGGTACCCTGTTAAAATCGAAAGTAGTGCAACGCCGGCTCGCGTCTTTGAAAAGGCGAGGCCGCACATGACGCCGCGCGCTACTATGCGGCTGCAATTCCACAAGGGATTCACCTTTACCGATGCCGTCGGACTGGTCCCGTATCTGTCCGCTCTCGGCATCAGTCATGTTTATGCCTCGCCGATCATGACGGCACGACCGGGTTCGCTGCACGGCTATGATGTGATCGATCCGACACGTATCAACGCCGAACTGGGCGGCGAAGAGGAATTTAGACGCCTCGTCGCCGAACTGCGGCGCCACGAGATGGGGATCGTCATCGATATTGTCCCCAATCACATGGCGACCGACGCCGGCAATCCGTGGTGGATGGACGTGCTGGCCGGAGGTCGCACCAGCCGCTACGCCAAATATTTCGACATTGACTGGAAGCCGGTCGATCTGCACCTGCGCGGCAAGGTGCTGCTGCCGGTGCTCGGCCGGCAATATGGCGAAGCGCTTGCCGTAGGCGAGATCAAGCTCGAGGTCGAAAACGGCGCGGCGCGGGTGCGTTATTTCGAGCACACTTTTCCCTTAAGCGACGGCGTTGCTCGCGCGGTCGCCCAGGCGGCGCCGGAGGCCTATGATCCGGCGACGCGGCAAGGCCGCGAACGGTTGCATGAGATTCTGGAAGATCAATATTATCGTCTCGCTTGGTGGCGACTGGCGAACGACGAGATCAATTGGCGGCGCTTTTTCGACATCAACGGCCTGATTGCTCTGCGCGTCGAGGTCGACGAGGTCTTCGATGCCGTGCACGCAACCGCATTCCGGCTCTATGCGCAGGGCTTGATCGACGGCCTGCGTGTCGATCATGTCGACGGGCTGGCGCAGCCCGGACCCTACTGCCGAAAGCTGCGCGCGCGGCTCAGCAGCCTGGAAGCCGAGCGGCCGCCGGATGCGCCGAAAGGCCCGGCTTATTTCGTCGTCGAAAAGATTCTGGGGCGTGGCGAGGAATTGCGCCGGCAGTGGCAGACCGACGGCACGACCGGCTACGATTTCATGGACGAAATCGACGCGCTGCAGCACGACGCAGCGGGCGAAGAACCGCTGACCGGCGCTTGGCGGCGCATCAGCGGCCGTTCCGGTAATTTCGACGATGAGGAGCAATTGGCGCGCCGGCAAATTCTCGACCGGAGTTTTTCGGCGCAACGCGAGAGTGCGGTACGCGCGTTCTATGCGCTGTTGCAAAGCGAACTCTTGCTGCGCGATATTTCATGGTCGGCGCTGCGGCGTTGCTTGACGGAAATCCTGGCGCATTTCCCGGTCTACCGTATCTATTCCCGTATCGATCAGTCGTTGCCGCCGGATCTTGATGCCCTATCCTATGCCGTTACGCGAGCGAAGGAGACATGTTCGCTCGCGGATATCTGGCTGATCGATCTTCTCGGCGCGTGGCTCGGCGGCAAGCCGATCCGTCACGGCAACGATCCCCTGCAGAACATGGCGCTGGTCAAATTTCAGCAATTGAGCGCGTCGCTTTGTGCCAAGGCTGTCGAGGATACCGCCTTCTATCGCTACGGACGGTTGATATCGCGCAACGACGTGGGCTTTGACATCCGGCGCTTCGCTGCGTCGCCTGCGCAATTCCACCAAGCCATGGCAAGCCGCGTGGCGCAACATCCGCATTCGCTGTTGGCGACGGCGACGCACGATCACAAGCGCGGAGAGGACGTACGAAGCCGGCTCGCGGTTTTGAGCGAATTCGTTGACGAGTGGGTAGAGGCCGCAACGCGCTGGGTCGGTGCCGCGCTCCGGAGCTGCGCGGCGAAGAATGCCCCCGCCATCCCCAT
>JBARER010000279.1:0-2607 GCA_049796395.1 Xanthobacteraceae bacterium | reverse complement strand
GGACGACGCCATCCTCAACATCCGGATCAACGAGCTCGATGTCGCCGCCATCGTGTTCAAATCGTCCGGCGATCCGGCACAGGTGCTGGCCTATGACGGCTTCCTCGACGCCAACAAAGATCACTGGCTGGCGCGCGAAATCCGGCTGCTGTGGAGGCGCGTGCTCAAGCGCGTCGATCTCACCTCGCGCTCGCTGGTCGCTTTGATCGAGCCCGGCTCCTGCTTTGCCGGCACGCTCGCCGAACTGCCGTTCGCGTCAGACCGCTCCTACATGCTGGCCGGCGCCCGCGATGGCGACAACAAGCCGCCGGCCACTATGACACTCGCCGATGTCAATTTCGGCGCCTATCCGATGTCGAACGGACTAACCCGGCTGCAATGCCGCTTCCTCGCGAACCCGGAAACTGTCGACGCGGCGAAAGCCGAGCGCGGCATCATGCTCGACGCCGGCCGCGCGCTCGCACTCGGGCTCATCACCTTTGCGCCCGACGACATCGACTGGGACGACGAGGTGCGCGTGTTTCTCGAAGAGCGCGCCAGCTTCTCGCCCGATGCGCTGACCGGGCTCGAAGCCAATCTGCGCTTCGCCGGGCCGGAGACGATGGAATCGAAGATCTTTGCGCGGCTGACCGCGTGGCAGAACTGGATCTTCCAGCGCCCGAACGCGATCGGCGAAGAAGGTGCGCTCAAACGCTACGGCACCGGCCAAAAGCCGGTGTTCGATACGAAGAGAGTGTGACGTGAGCATTGGTTCACTAAGCACGCTGAATTGTCATCATCCGCGAAGGCGGATGATCCAGTATTCGCCGGGGTATCGGTGATTACTGGATGCCCGCCGTCGCGGGCATGACAAGAAGTGGCGCGCGGCGAGCAGAGACAGGAGCGGCCCATGGACATTCAGAACGTCGACTACTCCACCAAAATTCCGAACAACGTCAATCTCGCCGAGGACCGCCAGGTGCTCCGCGCACTCGAGAGCTGGCATCCCGGCTATATCAACTGGTGGCGGGACATGGGACCGGAAGGCTTTCAGGAAGCGCTGGTTTATCTGCGCACCGCGGTCTCGGTCGATCCCAAGGGCTGGGCCAAGTTCGACTACGTCAAAATGCCCGATTACCGCTGGGGCATTCTGCTGGCGCCGCAGGAGGAAGGTCGCAAAATTCCGTTCGGCCGTCATTACGGCGAGCCGGCTTGGCAGGACATCCCGGGCGAATACCGCGCCATGCTGCGGCGGCTGATCGTCATCCAGGGCGATACCGAACCGGCTTCGGTCGAGCAGCAGCGCCATCTCGGCAAGACCGCACCGTCGCTCTACGACATGCGCAACGTCTTCCAGGTCAATGTCGAGGAAGGCCGCCATTTGTGGGCCATGGTCTATCTGCTGCAGAAATATTTCGGCCGCGATGGCCGCGAGGAAGCCGCTGAACTCCTGCAGCGCCGCTCCGGCGACGCCGACAAGCCGCGCATGCTCGGCGCCTTCAACGAGGCGACGCCGGACTGGCTGTCGTTCCACATGTTCACCTTCTTCACCGACCGCGACGGCAAGATGCAGCTCGAAAGCCTGGCGCAATCCGGTTTCGACCCGCTGTCGCGCACCTGCCGCTTCATGCTCACCGAGGAAGCGCATCACATGTTCGTCGGCGAGACCGGCGTCGGCCGCACCATCCAGCGCACCTGCGAGGCGATGAAGGCCGCCGGCATCGACGACCCGAACGCGATCGACAAAATCCGCGCACTCGGCGTCATCGATCTGCCGACCATCCAGAAAAAGCTAAACTTGCACTATTCGCTGTCGCTCGATCTGTTCGGCTCGGAGGTCTCCACCAATGCGGCGAACATGTTTACCGCGGGACTGAAGGGCCGCTTCCAGGAGACCAGGATCGCCGACGATCACCGGCTCGAACACGCGATCTATCCGGTGCTCAAGTTTGTCGGCGGTGCGATCAAGCGGGTCGACGAGCCGGCGCTGACCGCGATCAATATGCGGCTGCGCGATGACTACACCGCCGACTGCCAGCGCGGGCTCGACCGCTGGAACAAGATCGTCGACAAGGCCGGCGTCGCCTTCACACTGGCGCTGCCCCATGTCGGCTTCCATCGCCAGATCGGTGAGTTCAAGACCGTGCATGTCTCGCCGGCCGGCGAAGTGCTCGACGATACGGCGTGGAGCCGCGCCAAGGGTGATTGGCTGCCGTCGGCCGCCGACGGCGATTTCATCGGCAGCCTGATGACGCCGGTCACCGAGCCGGGCAAATTCGCCAGCTGGATCGCCCCGCCGCGGCTCGGTATCGACAACAAGCCGGGCGATTTCGAATACGTGAAGATCGCGGCGTGACGATTAGCTCGGACCTCGGTCCTCCCGCTGATCCCCCGGGGGCGAATAGTGAGTGGCGAATAGCGAATAGCGGACCCGAGCGGCCATTCGCCACTCGCCATTCGCCCGCCAGATGGTTAATCGCGTCTTAACCTCGCCATACCTATGCTATCCCACCGGTGATGCGGCGGGCCGGCCCGCCGTTTGTGATGTACAAAATGAACCGCGAGTCTGCCTCCATCGCTCATCGCGTCCTTGACGCCTCTGGGCCCGAACCGGCCGCCGCGGCGGTC
>JBARER010000278.1:0-6485 GCA_049796395.1 Xanthobacteraceae bacterium | reverse complement strand
AACCTTATCTGCGTGATTGGACGATGTTTTGCCGATTCGTCACAGCATTGTCGGCCGCGATGGAAGGAAAGTTCCGGCGCGTGCAGGCCGCCGTTGAGATTGCTGTCACAGCCTCGACCCTCTTACGTCTAGCCGGTTGCCCCATCCGCGCTGCAAACCGCCCCCGGTAGGCCCCGTGCGGCGGCGGAAGGACCGGTCGTCTCCGGCCTTGGGAAGGTCCGAGGCGACGCATTCCGGTAAAGTTCTATTGGCACCCTTGCCGGCATAGTGCAAGGGTGCCGGCAGCACACCCACAGAGCGCCTTAGTCTACGCGTTTGCGGGCCTGATGCGTGTCACCACCTATTACCGGCAAGATGATCGCGCAGGGCGCGCATGACTTTACGAATCGCTTTATTCCAGCCCGACATTCCGCAAAATACCGGCACGGCCTTACGGCTGTGCGCATGCCTCGGCGTCGAAGCGCATCTCATCGAGCCGGCCGGCTTTCCGTCATCGGATCGCGCCTTCCGCCGTGCCGGCATGGATTATCTCGACGCAGTCACACTGGTGCGACACCCATCCTGGCGCGATTTCGAAACCTGGCGGCTCGGTGAACGCCACCGACTGGTCCTATTCACCACCGCAGCCAGCCTGCCTTACCTGGACTACGGATTCGCCGATGGCGACATCCTGCTGTTTGGCCGTGAGACCGCGGGCGTGCCGGCGGAGGTTCACGCCGCGGCAGATGCCCGGCTGATCATCCCGATGCGGCCGGGTCTGCGCTCGCTCAATGTCGCGATGGCGGCGGCGATCGCTGCCGGCGAAGCGCTCCGGCAAACGGGCGGCATGACTTATTAAGCGTGAGGCGGCGAAAAGAAGCGACCAAAGAAGCGACCATGGAAAAAGACAGTAGCGAACGGCGCAAGAGCGAGGCCAAGGCCTGGTTCGAGACTTTGCGCGACCGCATCACAGCGGCCTTCGAGGACATCGAAGATACCCTGCCCTCCGGAGCGCCGCTCGCCAATCTGCCGCCCGGCCGGTTCAAGCGCACGCCATGGAAGCGGACCGACCACAGCGGCGCCCCCGGCGGTGGCGGCGTCATGGCGATGATGAAAGGCCGCGTTTTCGAAAAAGTCGGCGTCCATGTCTCGGCGGTGTTCGGCGAATTCGCTCCGGAATTCCGCAAGGACATTCCCGGCGCCGCCGACGATCCGCGATTTTACGCCACCGGCATTTCGCTGATCGCGCATCTGCATAATCCGCATGCACCGGCGGTGCACATGAATACGCGTTATGTCGTGACCACCAAGTCCTGGTTCGGCGGCGGCGCCGACTTGACGCCGGTGCTCGACCGCCGCCGCACCCAGAACGATCCCGACACGATCGCTTTCCACGCGGCGATGAAAGCCGCCTGCGACGCGCATCCCCGTGTCGCGCCCTACGACAAGTTCAAAACCTGGTGCGACGATTATTTTCATCTCAAGCATCGCGGCGAACCGCGCGGCATCGGCGGCATATTCTACGATTGGCTCGACAGCGGCGATTTCGACAGCGACTTCGCTTTCACCCAGGACGTCGGCCGCGCCTTTCTCGGCGTTTACCCGGAATTGGTGCGGCGGAATTTCGCCAAAGCCTGGACAGACGCCGAGCGCGAGGAACAACTCATCCGCCGTGGCCGCTATGTCGAGTTCAATCTGCTCTACGACCGCGGCACGATTTTCGGCCTGCGCACCGGCGGCAACGTCGAGTCGATCCTGTCCTCAATGCCGCCGGTGGTGAAGTGGCCATAAGCTGCTAATGGCGGAACGCGCTGGAGATCATCACCAAGCCGCCGACGATAACGACGACATCGAGCACTATGGTGTGCACATGAACCGGCAAACGCTGGACGATCAGCTTCGCCAGGAACGTGCACGGAAAGGCCACCGCGCTGATCAATAGCGCGATCGCGATCACCGTCCGGGTCAGCACGCCGGCAACGCCGAACACCGAAAGTTTGACCGCACCCATACCGATCGAAATAGCCGCGTCGGTCGAGATGACGGCGGCGCCCTCGAGTCCGCTCGCCATCAACAGCGACAGCAGGATCACGCCGGCCCCGGTGCTGCCGCCGACGACAATGCCCCAGCCGGCCGCCGCCGCGGCATAGCCCTTTTCGCCGAGCCGATGACCGCGCCGCTTGAGGAGCCGCCGCAGCGGCACGGTCGCGATCAAGCTCGTACCGATGACCAAAGCCGCGCCGCGGCCGGACAACAGCGTGTAGAGCCAAGCGCCGAGCACGCAGGTCGGCAGCGCGCAGACAAGCGCGATGAGTGCGCGGCGCGGATCGACGTGATGGCGGAATGCGGCAACGCGGGCGGTATTGGTGAACATCGCGGAAATGGCGATGATCGGCACCACCGGCGCGGCGCCGACCATCGGCACCAGAATAAGCGGCATCAGGGCGCCGGTGCCATATCCGGCAACCCCGCCGGTCACGGCCGAGAAGGCCGCGAGCACCACGATCACAATGAGATCGAACGGTGATGCATTCGGGATAAAGGACATAGGGTGACTGGGCCAGATGCTGAATCAGCCGTTGACTAAGACGCGCCCAGTAACGAGAACAGGCGCGCGATAAAAGCCGCAAAAGGGACTTTAGCGATGGACCTTGGAATTGCCGGCCGCAAGGCGATCGTTTGCGCCTCGAGCCGGGGACTTGGGCTGGGCTGCGCCAAGGCGCTGGCCGCGGCCGGCTGCGAGGTGGTGATCAACGGACGCGACGCGGCACATCTGGCCAAGGTCGCGGCCGAGCTGAAACAGAGCGGCGCCAAAGTCATCCCGGTCGCCGCCGACGTCGCCTCGCCGGAAGGGCAAAAGGCCTTGTTCGCCGCCTGTCCGGAGCCCGATATCCTGGTCAACAACAATGCCGGACCGCCGTTTCGCGATTTCCGCGAACTCGACCGGCAGAAAATGCTCGATGGCGTGCTCGCCAACATGATCGTGGCGATCGAGCTCATCAAGCAGGCGATCGATCCCATGATCGCCAGAAAATTCGGCCGCATCGTCAACATCACCTCCGGCTCGGTAAAAATGCCGATTGCCGGGCTCGATTTGTCCTCCGGGGCGCGCGCGGGACTGACTGCTTTTCTCGCCGGGGTGGCGCGCAGCGTCGCGGCCTCGAATGTGACGATCAATTTTATGCTGCCCGGCATGTTCGATACCGATCGGCTGCGGTCCAACATGGAAATGACGGCGAAGAAACGAAACATCAGTGTCGAAGCCGCCAGCGCTGAGCGCATGGCCACGGTGCCCGCCAAGCGGTTCGGTCAGCCGGACGAATTCGGCGCCACCTGCGCCTTTCTCTGCTCGACGCAAGCGGGCTATATCACCGGGCAGAATATCCTGATCGATGGCGGCACGTTCCCCGGCGCATTCTGACGCAATTAACAACACGGTCCCAAGGAGTTTAAACATGAAACTCGTTCGTTACGGCGCAGCCGGCCGCGAGAAGCCCGGCATGATCGACGCTCAAGGCAAAATCCGCGACCTGTCGAAGGTCGTTTCAGACATTGCCGGCGACGCGCTGTCGCCAGCAGGCTTGAACAAGCTGCGCAAGCTGAAGCCGGAAAAATTGCCGCTGGTGCGCGGCACTCCGCGTATCGGACCGTGCGTCGGTCATGTCGGCAACTTCATCGCCATCGGCCTCAATTATTCCGACCACGCCGCCGAAGCCGGCATGCAAATCCCGAAAGAGCCGATCATCTTCAACAAGGCGCCGTCCTGCATCTGCGGACCGAATGACGACACCATGATCCCGAAGGATTCCTCCAAGCTCGACTGGGAGATCGAACTTGGGATCGTCATCGGCCAGCCCGCGCGCTACTTGAGCAAAGATAAGGCGCTCGACGTGGTCGCCGGCTATTGCCTTGCCAACGACGTGTCCGAGCGCGTGTTTCAGATCGAGCGCGCCGGACAATGGACCAAGGGCAAAGGCTGCGAGACCTTCGGCCCGCTCGGGCCGTGGCTCGTCACCAAGGATGAAATCAAGGATCCACAGAATCTGGACATGCGGCTCGACGTCAATGGCGAGAAACGCCAGCGCGGCAATACCAAGACCATGATTTTCGACTGCCGCCATATCGTCTGGTGCTGCTCGCAATATTTCGCGCTTGAGCCGGGCGACGTCATTATTACCGGAACTCCGCCCGGTGTCGGGCTCGGCATGAAGCCGGAGCCAAAATTCCTCAAGGCCGGCGACGTGGTCACGCTCGGCATCGACGGCCTGGGCGAGCAGCGGCAGAAGATCGTCAAGTTCAAGAAGTAGTCCGACGTTGCCCGTTTCGTAGGCGCATGCGCCTTAGACCACCGGCATTGGCGGGCCGGCCGATCGCGCCTTGATCCTTTTATCTCGCCCGCAGCGGCGCTGCTTGCAACTGCGTTGCGCGGATCCGTCCGAAGCCGCGGCAATCTTGACCCCCATGCGCGGCGAGGTGTACGCGTAACTAGAGGCGTGAGGGATCAGGTAGTTCAAGAACATAACTGGGAGGCGGCTTCGATGAAACGGCAGATTTTCGGGACCTTGACGGCGCTTTGCCTGCTGACGACCCCCGCGATGGCGGCCGACAGCATCAAGATCGGGCTAGTCACCACCCTGAGCGGGCCGGCCGGAGTCATCGGCAAGCATATGAAAGACGCGGCTGACCTAGCGCTGGAAATGCTCGGCGGCAAGATCGGCGGCGTACCGGCGCAGATCATCTATGGCGACGACCAATTCCGCCCCGATGTCGGCCGCCAGGCCGCGGAAGAGATGCTCAAGCGCGACAAGGTCGATTTCATGACCGGGTTCATCTGGTCGAACGTCCTGCTCGCGTCCTACCAGCCCATTATTCAATCCGGCCTCATTTTCGTCGGTGCCAATGCCGGGCCGCACGAGATTGCCGGCGCAATGTGCGCGCCGAATTACTTCTCCGCATCGTGGCAGAACGACCAGACGCCGGAAGCCATGGGCAAATACATGAACGATCAGAAGATGGACGACATCTATCTGATCGCGCCCGACTATGCGGCCGGCAAGGACATGATGACCGGCTTCAAGCGCTATTTCAAAGGCAAGATCGCCGCCGAAGTGTACACCAAGCCAGGCCAGTCCGATTATCAGGTCGAGATCAGCCAGATTCGTGCCGCCAATCCAAAGGCGTTGTTCATCTTCCTGCCCGGCGGCATGGGCATCCAGTTCATCAAGCAATATGCCCAGTCGGGATTGCGCGGACAGATTCCGCTTTATTCCGCCTTCACCGCCGACGAAACCACGCTGCCGGCGCTCGGCGACGCGGCTGCCAACAACTACGAGGTGAGCTTCTGGTCGCCCGACCTCGACAATCCCCGCAGCAAGGAATTCGTCGCCGCCTTCCGCAAAAAATACAATTACATCCCTTCATACTACGCGGCGCAGCAGTTCGATGCGATCAACATGATCGACGACGCGGTCAAGTCCGTGCACGGCGATCTCACCGACAAGAAAGACATGATCGCGCGGATGGCGAAGGCCGACTTCCCCTCGGTGCGCGGCAAGTTCACCTACAACACCAATCACTTCCCGATCGAAAACTTCTATCTGCTCAAGATCGAGAAGGACAGCGACGGCCAATACGTGCGCAAGATTCAAAAAACGATCTTCGCCGACCACAAGGATGCCTACTATACCGAATGCCATATGCAGCCTTATCAATGAGGGAGGCGGGCCGGTAGGCTCGCCGGCCCGCTCGCCGCGATGATGCAATCGTGATTCTTGTTGCAGAGCAGGTTCTCAACGGCGTGCAGTTCGGCATCACGCTGTTCCTCATGGCGGCCGGGTTGACGCTGATCTTCGGCGTGATGAACGTCATCAATCTCGCCCACGGCTCGCTCTACATGATCGGCGCCTTCATCGCGGCGGCGACTTTCAATGCGGTGCACTCGTTTCTTATCGCGATCGCCGCCGCGCTCGTCGGCACCGCGGCGGTCGGCATTGCGATCGAAATCGTCATCTTTCGCGCGCTCTACCAGCGCGACCATCTCGATCAGGTGCTGGCCACGTTCGGCCTCATCCTGTTCTTCAACGAGATCGTGCGGATGATCTGGGGCGCGACCGCGCTGTACGCCCAGGTGCCGGATTTCCTCGCCGGCCAGGTCGAGGTGCTGCCGGGCATCCCCTACCCGGCTTATCGGCTGGCGATCATCGGCGTTGGTCTTGTCGTCGCTTTGTCGATCTATCTCCTGGTGATGCGAACCCGGATCGGCATGCTAATCCGCGCCGGTGCGTCCGATCGCACCATGGTGGCGGCACTTGGGGTCAATATTACGCTGCTCTACACGCTGGTGTTCGGCCTGGGGGCGGCCTTGGCGGCGCTGTCGGGGGCGCTGGCCGGACCGGTGTTTACGGTGGAATCCGGCATGGGCGACGACCTTCTCATTCTCGCTTTCGTCGTCATTGTCATCGGCGGCATCGGCTCGATCCGCGGCGCGTTCATTGCGGCGGTTCTTG
>JBARER010000277.1:0-5386 GCA_049796395.1 Xanthobacteraceae bacterium | reverse complement strand
GTCGCGCAGGGCCGCAAAGGCAAAGCCGCCGGCGATATGAATCGACGCCCACAACGATGGCAGGTCGGCAAAGACGCGGGCAACGGCGGCCTCCTCGGCGAGATTGCCGGCGACGATCGTTTCGACTTGCTTATGCGCGGCAAAGCGGAACCGCTTCGCCTCCGCTTCGTCGAAGCAGGGCACACGACAAGTGGCGCCGGCATCGAGCAGCGCCGCGACCACCGCGGTGCCGAGCGCGCCCGCGCCGCCGGTGACGACGATATGACGATTGCTAAAATCCATGACAGTTTTCACCGTGTCATGTTCCGCGCAGGCGGAGCATCCAGTAATTGGGCATTATGAGACAAAAAACGACCATTCGTCACGTCGCTGTCGGCGGTTGCTGGATCGTCCGCTTTCGCGGACGATGACAAGACGGCCTACACCTCTATTCTGACATAAGGGGAGAATCAGTGGCCGACTTCGATCTCGCCATAATCGGCGGCGGTATCAACGGCGCCGGCATCGCCCGCGACGCCGCCGGCCGCGGGTTTCGTGTCGTCCTGATCGAGCAGAGCGATCTTGCCTCGGGCACCTCTTCGGCGTCGTCGAAACTCATTCACGGCGGCTTGCGCTATCTTGAGCAGCGGCAATTCGGCCTGGTCCGCGCCGCATTGCGCGAGCGGGAAATCCTGCTGCGCGCCGCACCGCATCTGATCCGGCCGTTGCGTTTCGTGCTGCCGATCAACGCAGCGCGGCGTTCCGCCACGGCCTTGCGCATCGGGCTTCTGATCTACGACTGGATCGGCCGGCGCAAAATTCTGCCGGGCACGCGCGAGCTGGATCTGGTGACGGACCAGGCCGGCCTGCCGTTGAAGGCGCGGTTCCATCATGCCTTCGAATATTCCGATTGTTTCGCCGATGATGCGCGCCTGGTGGTGCTCAATGCCGTCGATGCCGCCGAGCATGGCGCCGTGATCCGCACCCGCACCCGCTGCGTGCGCGCCGACCGCAGCGACGTCTGGCAACTGGTGCTCAACGCCCGAGGCGTACGCGATGTGATCACGGCGCGAATCCTGATCAATGCCGCCGGCGCCTGGAATGAGCTGTTCGCCGAGACGGCGTTGCGATCTCCGCCGCAGCACCGCCTGCGTCTCGACAAAGGCAGCCACATCGTGGTCCGCCGCCTGTACGATCACGACCGCGCCTATATTCTCCAGGCGCCCGACCACCGCGTCGTTTTCGCCATTCCCTTTCAGCGCGATTTCACCCTGATCGGCACCACGGATCGCAGTTTTGTCGGCGACCCGGCGATCGTGGCGGCGAGCGGCGAAGAGATCGACTACCTCTGCAACGTGGTGAACGAATATTTCCGCAGCGAGATCGGCGCGGCGGACGTGGTATGGGCCTATGCCGGCGTTCGTTCGCTCTATGACGACGGCTCGCGCAAGCCGCAGGATATCGGACGGGATTATGCGCTTATTCTCGACGAACGGCGCGGCGAGGCGCCGCTGCTCACCGTCTACGGCGGCAAGATCACGACCTACCGCCGGCTTGCCGAGGATGCCCTGGCGCGCCTTGCGCATTTCTCTCCGCGCTCGCGGTCCTGGACCGCACAAAGCCCGTTGCCCGGCGGCGACTTCCTCTATGACGGCGTCGATACGCTGATCGAGCGCACGCAGCGGACCTGGCGGTTCCTGACCGGCGATCACGCGCGCCGCCTGGTCCAGGCTTACGGCACCCGGGTTGACCGCGTCCTCGGACAAGCCACCACGCTCGACGATCTCGGCATGCGATTTGGCGGCGATCTCACAGCCGCCGAAGTGCGCTACCTGATGACCAAGGAATGGGCGCAGACCGCCGACGACGTGCTATGGCGACGGTCCAAGCTCGGCCTGCGCTTGCCCGCGGCGCAAACCAAGCTCTTGGAAGGCTTTATGGCTGCCCCGCCGTCGGCGAGCGGTGGAATCAATTAGAATTTTAGCTAATTCCCGAACCGCGGCTTCATCGGTCTGTGGTTGGATCGATGCGGGAAAATTCCTTCGTCGCGGGGCTTTATGGAATCCCGGGCTACCCAGATTGCACGGCAGGTCGAAAGGCTCAAAGTGCTCGTGGTCGATGACGAGCCGAGCATGCGCAAGGTCGTGCACGCGCTGTTGCAGGCCCTCGGCGTCAAAGATATCCATGAGGCGGCCGAGGGCAACGACGGCCTCAACAAGATCTGCGTGCGGAAGCCCGATCTCGTCATTCTCGATTGGGAAATGCCGGTGCCGAACGGGCCCGACTTCATGCGCATTGTGCGTTCACCGGAAACATTTCCCCTGTCTGACGTGCCTGTCATCATGCTGACCGGCTATAGCGAGCGTTCGCGCGTGATGGAAGCGATGCAGCTCGGCGTCAACGAGTTTCTGCTCAAGCCGGTGTCATCGACCGACCTGTTGACGCGCATCGTGTCGATCCTGGTCAATCCGCGGCCGATGATAAGGCGCGGCGATTACTACGGTCCCGAGCCGCGGCCGCGGAGCAACAGGTCGAGTTTCGTCCCGGATTCGAACGAATTCTGCTTGTTCTGACCGATCTGTTTGCTCGGCTTGCCGACCAATCTGTGAACGGCAATCTCCGCGTTAACCGGCGGCTTACCACGGCGTCCGGCAACGCCGCCGGCGCGGCTCGGCGCAATATCGCGAGATCGCGACAATTTGCAGGGTTTGGCTTTACGGTCCTGCAATGGGGCGCATGCTTTGATGAGGTCATGCGCGGGGAAGGGCAAGAACGAGGAATCGCCGACCGTTTCAACGGCCGCTACGGCATGTCCGCAAAGCCCACCAAAAAACAGATCGAGAATATCATCCAGTCGCTGTGCGTCCTGGTGGTGGACGACAATCAATATATGCGCAAAATGATCCGCAATCTGCTGGTCAATTGCGGCATCAAGGATATTTGCGAGGCAGCCGATGGCGTTGCCGCGCTCGATTCGATCCGCACCATGGCGCCGGACGTCGTCATTCTCGATTGGGAAATGCCGATGCTCAACGGCCCCGAGCTGGTGCGCATCGTGCGCTCGCCGGGCGTGTTCCCGACGCCCGACATTCCGATCATCATCCTGACCGGCCACTGCGAACGCTGGCGGGTCGTCGAAGCGGTTCGGCTGGGCGTAAACGAATTTCTGACCAAGCCGGTGTCGGCCAAGGCGCTCTATGATCGCCTTATCTCGATCACGACGCAGCCGCGCCCGGCGGTGCAATTGGGCGATTATTACGGCCCGGAGCCGCGCAAACTGGTGGCTGATGCGGTCGACGAGGCCTCGCTGATCCCCACCGCGAGCGTAGCCATTCTCGAATAGCCGTTAGTCTGTTTTCACCGAACGCAAAAATGCTTTAGCGTGTCCCCGGCGCGCCCTTGAAGCGCGCCGCCGCACGCGGAGCGTTGATGCCGAACGTCGGATCGAAAGCCGGCTTTGCCAAGCGCGATTTCGCCCCTTGGACTGACGCCGCGGTCCAGCCGCTTTTGCGGATCGACGGGCTAAGCAAGCAGTTCGGCGCTTTCGCCGCGGTCGATCGGCTGTCGCTCGATATTTATCAGGGTGAGTTCTTTGCGCTGCTCGGGCCGTCGGGCTGCGGCAAGACAACGCTGCTGCGTCTGATCGCCGGCCTCGAACGGCCGAACGCCGGCCGCATTCTGTTGGACGGCGCCGATGTTTCCGCGGTGCCGCCGCACCGGCGTCCGGTGAACATGATGTTTCAAAGCTACGCGTTGTTCCCGCATCTCAGCGTGGCCGGCAACGTCGCCTTCGGCCTCAAGCAGGAGGGCCTGCCTGCAGCGGAAATAGCCGAGCGCGTCGCCGCAATGCTCAAGCTGGTGAAGCTCGAGGATTTCGGCCGGCGCAAGCCGCATGAATTATCGGGTGGCCAGCGCCAGCGAGTGGCTCTCGCCCGCTCGCTGGTCAAGCGGCCCCGCATCCTCCTGCTCGACGAACCGATGGCGGCGCTCGACAAGAAGCTGCGCGGCGATACGCAATTCGAACTGATGGACCTGCAACGCCGTCTCGGGTTGACCTTCATCATCGTCACCCATGACCAGAGCGAGGCGATGACGGTGGCCGATCGCATCGCGGTGATGGATCGCGGCCGCTTGATGCAGGTCGCGCCGCCGGCGGAAATCTACGAGCAGCCGAACTCGTGCTGGGTCGCCGACTTCATTGGCAGCGTCAATATGTTCGAGGGCCGTGTCGGCGCGGACGGTTCCAGCGTCGACGGCACGGCGCTCGGCTGCTTGCGCGTGGCGGCGAAGATCGATGCCGCGCCAGGGACGACGGTCTGGATCGGGGTGCGGCCCGAGAAGCTCATCGTTTCGCAGGAGCGACAATCGATCTCGGAGAACGCCGTCGCCGCGACGCTCGTCGACGTCGCTTATCTCGGCGACCTGTCGATCTTGCGGCTGCAGACGGCAGACGGCGTTCCGCTGCAAGCGACAATTGCCAATGCCGCGGGCGCCGGCCAACGGGCGATCGGCTGGAATGAAACGGTGTGGCTTACGTTTCCGCCGGAAGCGGCAATCGTGCTGCGGCAATGACGACGAGCCGTGAGCCGGACATGAGCAAAAAACCGCGCCGGTCTGTGCTGGCCAACCTCGTCGTGCAGGCCCCGTATGCCTGGCTGATCGCTTTTTTTCTCGTGCCTTTCCTGATTGTACTGAAGATCAGCCTGTCGCAGACGGCGATCGCGCAGCCGCCCTATACGCCGGTTTTCTATCTTGCAGCCGGTTGGCACGGCATCGAAAGCTTCTTCGCCGCCCTGTCGCTCGACAACTACGCCTTCCTCGCCTCCGATCCGCTCTACATCTTGTCCTATCTGAAAAGCCTGCAAATTGCCGCGCTGTCCACGCTGCTGTTGCTCTTGATCGGCTATCCCATTGCCTACGCCATGACGCGTTTGCCGCGCTGGCTGCAGCCGATTTTGGTCCTGCTGGTCATTCTGCCGTTCTGGACGTCGTTTCTCATTCGCATCTACGCTTGGATGAATATTCTGCAGCACGACGGGCCGCTCAATCGGTTGTTGCTGGCGCTGCACTTGGTCCGCGAGCCGCCGGTTTGGCTCTCGACCAATACCGCGGTCTACATCGGTATCGTCTATTCCTACCTGCCGTTCATGGTGCTGCCGCTCTACGCGACGCTGGAAAAACTCGACGAGCAGCTTTTGGAAGCCGCCGCCGATCTCGGCTGTCCGCGCTGGAAGCGGTTCTGGCTGGTAACCTTGCCGTTGTCGGCGCCCGGGGTGATCGCGGGATCGCTGCTCTGCTTCATTCCGGCCGTCGGCGAATTCGTCATTCCGGACCTGCTCGGCGGCTCGCACACGGCGATGATCGGGCAAACGATCTGGACGGAATTCTTTGCCAACAAGGACTGGCC
>JBARER010000276.1:0-2917 GCA_049796395.1 Xanthobacteraceae bacterium | reverse complement strand
CCCGCACGCCGGCGGCAATCCGCTGCAGCAGCGGCGCCGGTGCGGCGCCCGGCGCATCCGCCTTGCGCCCCAGCCCGATCTGCTTCGCCAGCACTGAGCGCTGCGCCGCATAGTCCGGCGCCACCATCGGATAGCTCTTCGGCAGGCCCCATTTCGCCCGGTACTGCTCTGGCGTCAGCTTGTAGGTCGTCATCAGATGCCGCTTGAGCATCTTCAGCTTCTTGCCATCCTCCAGGCACACGAGATGGTCGGGAAACACCGACCGCTTCACCGGCACCGCCGGTTCCGGCTTCGCTTCCTCCGCCGCCGGCCGCCTGCTGCCGGCGAGCGCGCCGTAGACGCTGCCGATGAGCTGCAACAGGATCTCAGGCGTGACGTTATTATGGGACGCGTGCGCCGCGACAATCTGTGCGGTCAGGTGCAGCAACGATGGCTGGGCCGCGGTCTCGCTCATGGTGACCTTCACGGGCAAACGATGTGAAACGGTCTGGCATCGCCCGTGACGCCATTACCGGCCTGCGGGGTCGCGCGGCTGATTTCGCCTTTTGCGCATCATTGTTCTGCGGCGCAAGGCCTAATCTAGATCGCTGCTCCGCTTCCTCCCCTACCCAGCCGCTCGCTCACGTGCTAATTTGGGGGCAGGCCGGGATGCCGCCGACGCAGAAGGGCGCTATATGGAAACTCTGATGTCGTCGCGCGTCAGCCCATGTAGCAGGTGAGTACGATCAAGTGATCAGTTTTTCGCGCTCAAGGACAGCGCGGATTTCCTCGAACTTTGCGCTGATGGTTCCTCGGGGGAAGCGGATTTGGCCCAGGCCGTATAGGTTTGAAAATTCTTCGCATCCTTCTTCCAGGAGCACAATTGCCTTCTTGAAGCCAAGGCGGCCCTGAAACAAGCCTGCCTCATGGATTACATTCAGGCGGGCGTTAAACTTGCCGTCTGGTTGTTCATCCTCGGCTGTCATTATCATGAATGCGAAGGCTGCCACATCAAGCATTTCCTCCAGACGATTGGCGGTCGCAATTCCGGCGGTCGAGACATTGTTGAACTCGTCAATAGCCAGGTGAAGGCGATCTTGGAGAAAATCCTTTAGCTCGCGCCACATTAGCGAGCGTCCGTGTCCGATGAAGACCTTTTCTCCGGTTGGAGTGGATGCCGGGGAGAGGGCGTTCTCGACAACCGGCGGGGGCTTTGATCGCTCGATGTCAGAACGCCGAAATTTGACGCCGAAGGCCTGCAGGTGGATGCGATGATCGATCCATGTATCGAAGTCGCCAGTCGTCCAATTTTGGTGGAGTGCCGCCTCGCCCTCGGCCCACCAAAACTCAGCAGGAACATCGGCGCTATCGGCCGAGCGCCCGTCGCGGACAAACCGCTCCGCGCGCGCCTTGATCAATCCGACATGTGCACGCTTGCAAATGGCGCGCGTGCCGGACAGGTGCTTCATGCCTAACAAGGCGACCGCAGCGACCGCGCTAATCCATTCCTCTTGTTCCATTGCGGCGGCACCATTTTTGGCTTTTGGCGGCTGACCATCTGATCGACGCTCGATTATCTCCCTCACGAGCGAATAGGCACGTTCGCGCTCCTCGCTATGTTGAACGTTCATGGTCGGAGCGCGTTGTTGGCTTGGTAGCTGCTCATAATTCGACGCAAGGCCTGCGGGGCGAAGCTGGTTATTTTTTTCAGCAAGTTGTTTGCACATAACCATGATGGTAATTGCGGCCTCAACGTCAAGCCCTGGAATGTTCTGAGCAATGGCGCGCTCGACCACAACCTTACGATCGATCTGTGCGTTTCTTATTCCTTCGGCCCTTATGATATAGTTTAGCTGCGAATATACGAAATCAAATGCGGATATGTTGCGATATTCGGGGTTCTTCCTTACGAGGAGTGTTCCCATAAGCGTAATGAATCCCTGGTTAGGAAGCAGTCTTCTTGAAATCCCATCAAAACTTTGCTGCCCCACCTTGGTTATGGCATCTTCAATCTCCCCCTTTAGGAATCCCGCTTTTTTACCGACGTCCTGAAGTTCGTCATGGGTGAGGCCCGGCTCCTTCGGTGCAAGATAGATGCTGCATTCCAGAGCCCCGCTAAAGAAGCTCTCAACCTTTCGGGAACTCATGTGACTGACACCTGTATCCACTCAATCGGTGAACGCATGGTCGGCGTCATGCCCCCAACCTGGAAATCGTGCTGTGGCTGACGTTGTAGCTGCGGCCGATCTCGCGCACGGGCTCGCCGGCTGCGCGCCGGCGTAGCGCCTCCTTGGCCTGGTGCGGGGTTAACTTCGGCCTGCGCCCAAGCTTCACGCCTCGCGCGACGGCACGCGCGCGGCCGTCGCTCGTGCGCACGCGGATCAGCTCGCGTTCGAACTCCGCTAGGCCGCCCAACACGGTGAGCATCAGCCGCCCGTGCGCGGTCGTCGTGTCGGCCCATGTGTCGCCTAACGAGCGGAACCCCGCCTTGCGGTCGGTGATCGCCGCGAGGGTGTTAAGCAGATCGTGGGTTGAGCGGGCGAGGCGGTCGAGCCGCGTCACCATCAACACGTCGCCGGCGTCGAGCTGGGCAAGTGCGCGGCGAAGCTGCGTGCGGTCGGTCTTGGCTCCGCTCGCTGTCTCGCGGAACACCGTCTTGCATCCGGCCTTGGCGAGCTGGCGCACCTGCGCCTCCACGCTCTGGCCGTCCGTCGAAACCCGTGCGTAACCGAAATTCATGGTGCGATTCTGCACCGGATTTCTGCACCGGGAAAGCCTAAATCTTTCAGGCCCTTAATTTTGGTGCGAAATTCTTGCAGACCGTGTGAAAACTCGACGGCGTGGATTCCGACGCGGCGTGCGATGCGATAGAATCTCGGCATGACGCACATCGCCGGTCACGACCGATCCCAGACGCTCCTGCTGCCGGAAACGCTCG
>JBARER010000275.1:0-2880 GCA_049796395.1 Xanthobacteraceae bacterium | reverse complement strand
ACGTCTTCCTGCATCAGCGCCACCAGGGACGTGTAGATGATGGCGATGACGGACAGCGCGTAAATGAGCGGCGCCAGATGGTGCGAGGCCTCCGGAAACATCGGCAGCGAGAAGCGCAAAAACCCATAACCGCCCATCTTGAGGAGGATCGCCGCCAGGATCACCGAGCCGGCGGTGGGCGCTTCGACGTGAGCGTCTGGCAACCAAGTGTGCACCGGCCACATCGGCATTTTCACCGCAAAGGATGCGAGGAAGGCGAACCAAGCCCAAGTCTGCAAAGCCAGCGGAAACGGATGATGCAGCAGCGTCGGAATGTCGGTGGTGCCGGCCTGCCAGTACATCGCCATGATGGCGAGCAGCATCAGCACCGAGCCGAGCAGCGTATAGAGGAAGAACTTGAAGCTCGCATAGACGCGGCGCGGGCCGCCCCAGACGCCGATGATCAGGAACATCGGTATGAGGCCGCCTTCGAAGAACAGATAGAACAGCACCAGGTCGAGCGCGCAGAAGGTGCCGACCATCAGCGTCTCGAGCACCAGGAACGCAATCATGTATTCGCGCACCCGGCGCTGGATCGAGGTCCAGCTCGCCAGGATCGAAATCGGCATCAAGGCCGTGGTCAGCACCACGAATGGCAGCGAAATGCCGTCGACGCCCATCGCGTAGGTGATGGTGCCGCCGAGCCAGGGTCGTCTTTCGACGAACTGGAAATCCGCGCTCGATGGATCGAAGCGCCAGATCAGAATGAGCGAAATGGCGAAGGTGATGAGCGTGGCCCACAACGCCACCCAGCGCGCGTTGCGCACGCCGCCGGCATCGTCCTTGAGGAAGGCGATGAACAGCGCGCCAATGAGCGGCAGGAAGGTGACGACGGAAAGAATCGGCCAGCTCATCATCAGTGCGGCCCCGCGAACATGAACCAGGTGATGAATCCGGCGACGCCGATCAGCATGGCGAAGGCGTAGTGATACAGATAACCGGTTTGCAGCCGCACCACATTGCGGGTGACGTCGAGCACCCGCGCCGACACGCCATCGGGACCGAAGCCGTCGATGAGGAAACCGTCGCCGCCCTTCCAGAACAGCCGGCCGAGCCACATCGCCGGACGTACGAAGATAAAGTCGTAAATCTCGTCAAAGTACCACTTGTTGAGCAAAAACTCGTAGAGTACACGCTGATCGCGCGCCAGCGCCACCGGCAAATCGGGCCGGCGGATATAGAACTGATAGGCGACCAGGAAGCCTACGATCATCATCAGGGTCGGCAGCAGCGAGAGCCACAACGGCAGCTTCTCGGCGTTTTCGAACAGCGTCTGCGCGCCGCCCAGTGTCAGCGCTTCGCGGAAGAATCCTTCCGCGCCATGTCCGGTGAAGATCGACAGGAACGGCCAACCGGCGGCGATCGAACCAAATGCCAGAACCGCCAGTGGAATGAGCATAGTTTTGGGACTCTCGTGCGCCGCATCGTAATGATGTTGGTCGTGTGGCGTGCCGTGGAACGTCTTGAAGATCAGCCGCCAGGAATAGAACGCAGTCAGCGCCGCGGCGCCGAGCGTCATCAGATAGCCATAGGCCGCCATCGGATTGGTGCTGACCGACGCCGCCTCGATGATGGCGTCCTTGGAAAAATAACCGGCCGTCAGCGGAAAGCCGGTCAGCGCCAGGGTGCCGATCACCATGACGGCGTAAGTGAACGGAATCTTCCGCCACAGCCCGCCCATGTGGCGGATGTCCTGCTCGTGATGCATCGCCAGGATCACCGAGCCGGAGCCTAAGAACAGCAGCGCCTTGAAAAACGCATGCGTAAACAAATGAAACATGCCGACCGAATAGGCCCCCACCCCCATGGCGACGAACATGTAGCCGAGCTGCGAGCAGGTCGAGTAGGCGATGATGCGCTTGATGTCGTTCTGCACCAGGCCGACGGTCGCGGCGAACATCGCCGTCGTCGCGCCGATAAAGGTGACGAAGGCGGAAGCGTCCGGCGACAGCGAGAACAAGGGCGACAGCCGCGCCACCATGAACACGCCGGCGGTGACCATCGTCGCGGCGTGGATCAGCGCCGAGACTGGCGTCGGGCCCTCCATGGCGTCGGGCAGCCAGGTGTGGAGCAGGAACTGCGCCGACTTGCCCATGGCGCCCATGAACAAGAGCAGACACACCACGGTCAGCGCGTTGACGTCCCAACTGAGGAAATGAAAGGTCTTGCCGGCCAGTGCCGGGGCTTGCGCGAAAATGGTATCGAAGTCGATTGCGCCGGTGAGATAGAAGACCGCGAATATTCCGAGCGAGAAGCCGAAATCGCCGACGCGGTTGACGAGGAAGGCCTTGATCGCTGCGGCATTGGCTTCCGGCTTGTAATACCAGAAGCCGATCAAGAGATAGCTCGCTAAGCCGACGCCTTCCCAGCCGAAAAACATTTGCACGAGATTGTCGGCCGTCACCAGCATCAGCATGGCGAAGGTGAAGAACGACAGATAGCAGAAGAAGCGCGGCTTATAAGGATCCTCGTCCATGTAGCCGATCGAGTAGATGTGCACGAGCGATGAAATGGTCGTGACCACCACCAGCATCACCGCGGTCAGCGAATCGATGCGCAGCGCCCATTCCGAGTGCAGGTCGCCAAAGCTGATGAACGAGAACAGCGTTATGCGCGTTTCGTGACCTTCGATGCCGACGTCGTAGAACGCAAGCCACGACATCACGCAGGCGATGACCAGGAAGGTCGAGGTCACCAGCATCGCGGGCAGCGATCCGGCCGCCGAAGGTTCGTGTGCCTGATGTTCTTCAACGTGCGAATTGGAAAAAGCCGCATGGGCCGCATGCGGGTCGGGCGCGCCGTGCGGACGATTTTCGGGCACCGGCGCCGCCGCATGATCGT
>JBARER010000274.1:0-14415 GCA_049796395.1 Xanthobacteraceae bacterium | reverse complement strand
AGCACCGGAATGAGTTCGCGGCCCAGAATTTGATTGAGCACGGTGGTGTCGACTTTTTCCGGCTCGCCGACATAGCCAAGATCGACCACCTTTTCGATCTCGGAATCGGGATCGACGACGGTGCGCGTCAGTTTGCGCGCGACCACCATGTTGCCGTCCTTGCCGCATAGCCCGACCGCTTTGCCGCCGGCAGCGTTGATATAGCCGACCATCTGCTTGTTGATGGATCCGGCGAGCACCATTTCGCCAATCTCGAGCGTCGCTTCGTCGGTAATGCGCAGTCCGGCCGCATAGTGCGACTGCACTCCGACTTTCTTGAGCATGGCTTCGATCTGCGGACCGCCGCCATGCACGACGACGGGATTGATCGCCGTCTGCTCGAGAAGCACGATATCCCGCGCAAATTCGCGCGCGAGATTCTCCGCGCCCATGGCGTGGCCGCCGTATTTAACGACGACGATTTCCTCGTCGTAGCGCTGCATGTAGGGCAGCGCTTCGGCCAGGATCCGGGCCTGCTCGAACGGTGACACGTCCATTGGGAACTCCTTCGACCGCGGCTATTTAACCGCAGCCGCCGGACAGGGAAAGGTCAATCGGCCGCCTGGACTCGATCCATCGGAAGAATCGAAAATATTCAGCGGCGTTCGGCCAACAGCCGCGCGATCGCGGCGCGCAATTGCGCCATGCCGTCGCCGCTCTTGGCCGATGTCAAAATCAGATCGGGAAACGCCGCCGGCCTTTTCCTCATGGCGTCCTTGACTGCGGCCGTTCGCTCCGCGAGTTCGGCCGCGCCGACCTGGTCGCATTTGGTCAAGACAATCTCGTGACTGACGGCGGCTTGGCCTAGCGTATCGAGAATGCCGTCATCCGCGGCTTTCAACCCATGGCGCGCATCCACCAGCACGTAAACGCGCGCGAGCGTGCCGCGGCCGTGCAGGTAACCGGCGATGAGTTTCGTCCAGGATGCGATCTTGCTCTTGGCCGCGGCGGCATAACCGTATCCAGGCATGTCGACCAGCATCAGCCGGTCTGGACCGCTGAAAAAGATCAATTCCTGAGTGCGGCCGGGCGTATTGGAGGTGCGTGCCAGAGCTCGCCTGCCGGTGAGTCCGTTGATCAGCGATGACTTGCCCACATTGGAACGGCCGGCAAAGGCAATTTCCGGCCCGGCCATCGGCGGCAAGACATCGAGCGATCCCGCTGCGGCCACGAAGTCCCATTGCCCGGCAAACAGACGCCGGCCGGCTTCAGTCTCGGCCTTGGAGAAATCGCTGCCATGGCCGGTGGAGCTCATAGTGCCGATTGCCCCCCCCGCGGGAACCGGAACCAAAGCGTCCAGAGGTGGTTTTCCAGCCGGGCCGGGTGCATCGCGCGGGCGCGGGTTGAGTAGATATGGCCGCGCGTCGGCGGTAGCGCGGAGGTCACCATGGACGACTGGTCAAACGTTAGGCTTTGCGACGTCGTAAACCTCATTCTCAGCGGTGTTCTGTTCTTTTCGCCATGGCTATTCGATCTGTCGGCAGGCGCACAGTGGCAAACTGCCTCGACCGTCGGCATCATCATCGCCGTTCTGTCGATTGCGGCCCTTGCCGCATTTGCGGTGTGGGAGGAATGGTTCATGGTGATCGCCGGTCTCGTACTGATCGTATCGCCGTGGCTGTTGGGCTTCCAGAACTCCGATGCCATGAGCATCGACGTCATCATCGGTGTCAGCGTTGCCGCGGTTGCGGCGTTTGAGGTCTATCTGACCCGCGACGGAGAACCGGGGACGACCGCGAGCCAGTGAGGGCGAGCGCGGTCGGGCGGCGATAATGCCTCGGTTCCAATAAAAAAGGGGACTGCCGTCCCCTTAATTTCACCGATTGTCGGCCAAAGCGTCGAACTTCAGGCGGCGGCATCTTTGGCGAGGTGCCAGTCGGTCGGTACCGGCGCATAAGCCGGATTTTTGGCCACCCCCTGATAGCGAACTGCGGCCGCGACGGCCGAAATGCCAATCTGCCGATAGCGGCGGTCGAGCGCCGTGCTTTGAACGGCACTTTCGTCCGAAACCCGCGCAGCGGGGTTTGGCTGAGCGAGTTTTGCGTCGGCTTTTTGGTTCATCTCGGCAGGCGAATTCGTCATTGTGGAACCCCGTTCCCTTTGCTTTCGGCGATGATCAACTTGTAGGCGCTCAGTGCGGCGAAAATGGGCGACAAATGGTGCGTTGCCGTGACATTCCCCGCCGTCCCCGGCATCGGCGGTTTAGTGCACGCCTGTGGTAAACCCTTGCTTAATCGGTCGGCGTGATAATGGCTTACGAGGGACTCAAGCCTTCGCCAGGATCACTTATCCCACGCGACCCACGGCACTGAGGCATTCCTGCAACACCGGCGCGGACATTGCGATCTGGGCGCTCGAACGACTGGCATGGCGGCGCGAGTTTGGGTATTTGAACTGACGATGTTCGCTGGCCGGGGGGCTCAGGGGCGAAGAGAGTGAGCGCGTGATGTCATTTCGTGTGATTTCATTCGTGGCTGTTGGGCTTGTGGCGCTCATGCTGGGCGGCTGCATGCAGGAGACGCTTGAACCGTCTTCAGATGCCGGCTGGAACGCGCGCGATAAGTTGTTGATGTCGAACCTGCCCTATTCGCAGGCCGACATTCCGGAGCCCTATCGCCGCCACATCGTCGATTACACCCGCAAAGAAGCGCCCGGAACGGTGGTCGTCGATTCGGACAACAAGTTCCTTTATTACGTGCTGCCGGGCGGCAAGGCGATTCGCTATGGCGTCGCGGTGGGCGAAGAAGCCCAAGCCTGGAATGGTATTGCCAAGATCGGCCGCATGGCAGAATGGCCGGCGTGGATTCCAACTTCGGGCGAGCAGGCACGGCTCGGTCCATTTCCGGCCTACATCACCGGCGGTCCGCATAATCCGATGGGTTCGCGAGCCCTTTATCTGTATTCCGGCGGCAGGGACACCTCGTTCCGCATTCACGGCACTAATCAGCCGGAATATATCGGCCAAGCGATTTCGTCGGGATGCATCCGCATGACCAATGAAAACGCCATCGATCTCTATAATCGAGTGAAGCTCGGTACCATTGTCGTGGTGCTGGCGCCGAAGAACAGCAATGCACCCGACGGCCCGAAAGTGGCCTCGACCGCGGTGCCGGACGAAGCAGCCACGGTGAAGTGGTACTGACGGCCTTCGTCCCTAAGGATCAAAACGGGTTACGGCGCCGGCCTCAGGTCGGCGCCGCTTTGCTTTGCGCAACGCTCAAGCACTGAGCGTGATGTGCAGAACTTCAGGCGGTACGCCGAGACGTGCGGGGATGATGCTGGTGCCGAGGCCGCCGGACACGATCAAATGCCGGTCGTTCTCGATCACATGGCCGTAAGCGTAGCGGGCGTGGTATTTGGAGGGCACGTAGCGTTCCCATAAGAACGGCACGCGAATCTGTCCGCCATGGGTATGGCCGGCGAGCGTGAGCGAGACACGGTTTGAGACTTGCGGAAAAATATCCGGCTCGTGCGCCAGCAGCAGCACCGGATCGTCGGTTTTGATCTGCGCCATCGTGCCGGGCAGATCGTCGGCACCGCGGAAGCGACCGCCGCCAAGCTGGTAGGCGAGCTGGTCGGCGAGCCCCGCCAGCCAGAACCGCCGCCCGGGCGTGCCGAGTAGCACGGCGTTGTTTTCGAGGAGGGGAATATGCGCGTCCGCCAGCGCCGATCGCACGCCGGCAGGATCGTGCCACCAATCGTGATTGCCCAGGATGGCCCAAACCCCAAGCGGCGCATTAAGCCGCGCCAGCTCGGCAGCCCACACCGGATCGGCAACGGGTTCCCAGGTAAAGTGCCGGTACCAGGCATTGAAGTCGCCCAGCAGTACGATGATGTCGCCGTCAAGTGTTTGCGCGGTGTCGACCACGTGCCGGATATGCGGAAGCTTCATGTCCGGGCCGCCGGCATGCAGATCGGCGATCACGGTGATGGTGAGCTTGCGGCCCACCGGCCATTGCGGCGGCGTCACCGCATAGCGTGTGACCACAAGTCCCATCGGCTCGACGGCGCCGGCATAGGCCACCGTCGCTATCGGCGCCAAGCCGACGAGACCGGCGCCGGCGGCGATGAAATGCCGCCGGGTCAGGCGCCACTTTGCGGTTCGACTTGCCGTTGTTCCTTTGGTCGCGGCGAGGCCGGTTGTCATGTCGTCGGCTTTCATGAGCCGCTCATAGCGCGCGAGTGGTGAATCGAGTGTTCATCCGCTCGCATAGCGGAGGGCGGCTTCGCATCACGACTGCGCGAGCCGTTCGCGGCTTGTCCAATCGAGCGTCTTGTCCAAGGCGCGGGAAAGCTTGTCAAACAGCTCATCGGTCTCCTGCGCAGTGATGATCAGCGGCGGCGACAGCGTCAAAACGTCGCCACCGACCGAGCGCACGATCAAACCCTCGGCTTCGGCGAACTGCACCGCGCGGGCGCCGACGCCATGCTGCGGGTCGAACCCGCGCTTGTCGGCCTTGTCGGCGACGAGTTCGACGCCGCCGATCAGCCCGAGGCCGCGCGCCTCGCCGACCAGAGGATGATCGCCCAGCGCCTTGAGTCTCGCCTGGAACTGCGGCGCCCGCGCGGCGGCGGTTTCGACAACGCGGTCGCGCGCGTAAATCTCGATTGCCTTCAGCGCAACCGCGGCGGAAACCGGATGGCCGCCATAGGTAAAACCGTGCCCGAAAACGCCGATCTTTTTGCTCTCGATCAGCAGCGCCTGGTACATGGCTTCCGGAATCATGACGCCGGCGATCGGCAGATAGGCCGACGACAACATCTTCGCGACCGAGATCGAGTGCGGCTCGAACCCGAGCTTTTCGCAGCCGAACGTCGTGCCCAGCCGGCCGAAGCCGCAGATCACCTCGTCGCTGATCATGAAGACATCATGCTTGCGGCAAACCGCCATGATCTTCGCGAAATAGGTTCGCGGCGGCACGATGACGCCGCCGGCGCCCATTACCGGCTCGGCGATAAAGGCAGCGACGGTGTCCGGGCCTTCCGCGACGATCAGCGCATCGAGCTCTTCGGCAAGGCGCGTGGCGAAATCCTCTTCGCTCTCGCCCGCATGCGCGAAGCGATAATGATGCGGGCAGCCGGCATGTAAAAAGCCCGGCAGCGGCAGATCGAAGTCGCGGTGATTGCCCGGAAGCCCGGTCAGCGACGCGGCAACTATAGTAACGCCGTGATAAGCCTTGATGCGGCTGACGATCTTCTTTTTGTTTGGACGGCCCAGTGCATTGTTGAGATACCAGACGAGCTTCACTTGCGTGTCGTTCGCCTCCGATCCGGAATTGCAGAAGAACACCTTCGAGATCGGCACCGGCGCGATTTCTTTCAGCTTCTCGGCGAGTTCGATGGCCGGATCGTGGCTCTTGCCGGTGAACAGATGGGCGAAGGAGAGCTTGCGCATTTGCGCCGCCGCGGCTTCGACCAGTTCCTCGTTGCCGTAGCCGAGCGCGGTGCACCACAGGCCGGCCATGCCTTCGAGGTAGGGCTTGCCGTCGCTGTCGTAGACATAAACACCTTGGCCGCGCTCGATGACCAGCGGGCCGGTCTCGCGAAATCGCGCGAGATTGATGTAGGGGTGCACCAGCGTTTCGACGTCGCGGGTGGCGAGATTGCTGAGTGGAGTATTGCTGGGGGAGGACATGTGGTCCCTTCGCGGTTGGTGCTTGGCGTGATGTTATTTGGTCGCCCGGCGCTGCACCGCATTGGCCGCGACCGGCCGCGGCCGCGGCAACGGCACTTCGTTCTCCGGAATGAGCGGTGGATCGAGGCCCTGCAGCGGCACGCCTTCGGCTTGGGCGAGCCGCGCGGCTTGCGCCGGAGTGGTCTCCTTTGCCTGCGCGGCGACGGGCGCGGGCGGCACCCGCACGTCCCATTCGCAGATCTTGTAGTCGTTATGCCGCGGCTCGAGGTCGAGATGGACGTGCTCTTCGTGATAACCATCGGAACCCGGGCCGAGCACGGTCATGAAGCGCTGGCAGGCGCTCGAGCGGACCGCGTCGCGCCAATCCTTGTCGGCGTTCATGTCGGTCAGCGCCAGCGTGCGGCCGTCGGCGAGCTTGAAATCGTGCACGTCGAGCGCGTCGGCGCGGCCGTGCTCGCTCACCTTGGCGGCGCGCACATTGTTGCGGCCGCGGCAGTCGTACGAGGCGAGATTGTCCAGACCGGCGAGGCCGGAGTTGAACTTCTTCACGGTCGGCGCCACATCGTCGCGCACCCAGTCGGCGACCTGTTGCGCCATTGGGCAGCGTAAAATGGCCGGCGGGCTTACCGTAACCTTGCTCTGATCCGGCAACGTGATGGTGTCGAGGCGCACCGCGTTGTCGGCCCCGCAATCGCCCGGCCCGACCAGGACCGGCAGCGGCTGGAACCCTGCGATCTTGGCCAGATCGACCTGACAGGCCGAAGGCTTTGCCGGCATGCCCGCGCCGGCGCTGTCGGGAAATGACGCATAGGCCTCTTGCGGCGGGGCAAATTCGTGCGGCATGACCACCGGCAGCACGGGGCGCTTCGGCCGCGCCGTGGCATGAAAGCCGCGTCCGGCCGGCTTGGCCGGTGGCGCCGCCGCAGGATCGGTTTGCGCCAGGGCTGCCACCATCGGCAGCGCGCAGAACAGGCCGGCCATGGCCGCAACGCGTTTCACGAAAGCAGTCTCCGGCGAAAGCTTCGCTGTTCGGGGCAACTTGTCTTGAGACGTCGGCAATTGCATAGAGCGTCGGGTCGGCAAAAGGAAGGCGCTTGCCTGTTCGGTATAGACGGGTAACCTGCCAAGCAACAAAAGCACCACAGGCATTGTCCGTTTAGCCTGGAGGGACGGTGGAGGAAGTCATGCTCGGGCTGATGCAGGATTGGCCGCTGTTGTGCCATCGCATCATCGATCACGCCGCGCTTTATCATGGCGATCGGCCGGTGATCTCGCGCTCGGTCGAGGGACCGATGCACACGACAAATTACGCCGCGGTCCGGGCGCGTGCGCTGCGGGTGGCGCAGCGGCTCGAACGCGACGGCATCAAGGCCGGCGACCGGGTCGCGACGCTGGCCTGGAACACGTGGCGCCATCTCGAAGCCTGGTACGGCATCATGGGCGTCGGCGGCGTCTATCACACCGTCAATCCGCGGCTGTTTCCCGAGCAGATTTCCTGGATCGTCAATCATGCCGAAGACCGCATGATGATGGTCGACCTCACCTTTCTGCCGATCCTGGAAAAGCTCGCCGGCGGCCTCAAGCCGATCGAACGCTACGTGGTGTTGACTGACGCCGCGCATATGCCGGCGACCACTTTGAAAAATGCGGTGGCCTACGAGGACTGGATCGCCGAAGCCGACGGCGATTTCGCCTGGAAGATGTTCGACGAAAATACCGCGGCCGGCATGTGCTACACGTCGGGCACGACCGGGAACCCGAAAGGAGTGGTTTATTCGCATCGCTCCAACGTGCTGCACTCGATGATGGCGACGCAGCCCGACGCAATGGGCGTCTCGTCGCGCGACGTAATTCTGCCGGTGGTGCCGATGTTTCATGCCAATTGCTGGGGTCTGGCGCTGACCTCGCCGATGGTCGGTGCGGCGCTGGTGATGCCGGGCGCCAAGCTCGATGGCGCCTCGATCTACGAGCTGCTCGACACTTATCGCGTCAGTTTCACGGCCGCAGTGCCGACGGTGTGGCTGATGCTGCTGCAGCATCTGGAAGCTAACAATCTGAAACTGCCGTACTTGCGCAAAGTGGTGATCGGCGGCTCCGCCTGTCCGCGCGCCATGATCCAAAAGTTTCAGGACGTTTACGAGGTCGAAGTCTGTCACGCTTGGGGCATGACCGAGATGAGCCCGCTCGGCACGCTGGGCACGCTGAAGCCGGGTTGTGCCGAACTGACCGGCGACGCCAGGCTCGATGTTCAGACCAAGCAAGGCCATCCGCCGTTCGGCGTCGAGATGAAGATCACCGACGACGATAATCGCGAGTTGCCGCGCGACGGGGCGACCTTCGGCCGGCTCAAGGTGCGCGGGCCGGCGGTGACGCGCGCCTATTTCAAGGAAAGCGCGGCAGCCCTCGATCCGGACGGCTTTTTCGACACCGGCGACGTCGGCACCCTCGACGCTTTGGGCTATCTCGGCATCACCGACCGTTCCAAGGACGTGATCAAGTCCGGCGGCGAATGGATTTCCTCGATCGAATTGGAAAACCTGGCGGTCGGCCATCCAAAAGTCGCGGAAGCCGCGGTGATTGGCGTGCGGCATCCGAAATGGGACGAACGGCCGCTGCTGGTGATCGTGCTCAAGCAAGGCCAAAGCGCCAGCAAAGATGAGTTGCTCCGCTTCCTCGACGGCAAGATCGCCAAGTGGTGGATGCCGGATGATGTCGCCTTCGTGCGCGAGATTCCGCACACGGCGACCGGCAAGATTCTGAAGACCGTGCTGCGCGAACAGTTCAAGGACTACGCGTTGCCGCCCGCGGCGGCCTGAAACGCACGTCGGCGGCTTGGTGCGGCTTTGCGGTTCCTAAGTTCGGAATCTGACCCCGCAAAATCGATTCGAATTACGAACAAATAGCGCCAACGCGAGTTACGTTTCCTGAGCGTGTCAGCGTCTGCCGATGTGCAGGCACGCGATGCGCGAGCCGCATAGCTTTGCCTTATTGAGCCGGCGCTTGGAGACGCGTCGGGGCGGATAGTTATTGTCTATCAAATGCTTAGTAGTAAATCCGGGAAGCACTTTGATGCCTCACAGATTTCACCTTCTGGCCTGAAAGTATTTCTAAGCATGCTGCGTCGCACAATGAACACATTTTCTGGTTCATAGCGCACGCAGCCCGTGATCTGCGGGCTTCTTACCCTTCCCATCAACAATCGAATAGGATGGATATGGCCGGGAATAGCCTCAGGAAGTCTTTCATTGCCTCAGTTCTTGCTATCGCCGTTATCGGGATACCGGTCACCGCTTCAGCGCAGTCGGGGGTTGCTTCAATTTACGCCTATTCCGGAGGACGCACCGCCAGCGGCGAAAGAGCGTCTCCCGGCGCGTTAACCGCGGCGCATCGCACGCTGCCGTTCGGCACTCTGGTTCGTGTCACCAACAAGCGCAACGGACACTCGGTGGTGGTGCGCATCAACGATCGCGGACCTTTTGTGCGCGGCCGGGTGATCGACGTGACGCCGGCCGCCGCGCATGCGCTCGGGTTCTCCGGGCTTACGCAGGTTTCGCTGGACGTGGTCGGACGGAGCTAAGATTTTCAATTCGCGTCATTTGATTGGTGCGTAACGGGAGGCTGCGGCCTCCTGTTTTTTTATGGCGCCGGGGCGGCGCGGGGGCTTGGTAACCGCATCGTTAACAGTTGTGCAACGCTTGTCACCCAACATGCGGCGGCTGTTAAGGACTGTCGGGTTTAGCACCATGGCGTCGACCGAGACCATCCAGGCCTTCGCCGCCAGGCTGACGCTTTATGGCGTGGACGACCGGGTCCGCAGCCTGGTCGCCGAAGCTTGGCCGGCGATCGAGCCGGGCCTCGATCAGACGATCGAGGAGATTTTGCTCGCCGCCCGGGTTCTGCCCAGGCTCGGCGCCGTCGTCGATCAAAACCGCGATCTGCTCCGGACGCTGGAAGCGGCGCACTTCCGCGCACTGCTTTCGGGCAAGCTTGATCACGTCTACGCGGAATCATGCCGGCGCACGGTCGAGGCTGAAGCGAAGCTCGGCTTCGACGCGCGGATTCGCAGCACGGCGGGCAGCTATCTGATGCAGGGAGCGCTCAAAGCGCTCTCGCGCCGGTACCGTTTTTCCAGCGCCAAGCTTGCCGAACGCGCCATCGCCGTTTCGCAATACATCAATTTCGACATCGCCAATGCGATGACGCTGCACCGACAAAACGCGGACGCGGCGGCAGCGGCGCGGCGCAGCGCCATCGACGGCGCCATTACCGATTTCGACGGCGCGATCGGCGAAGTCGTCGCCGCGATCAAGGAAGCGGCGATCTCGCTGACCGCCACCTGCGCGACCTTGAACGCGGCCGCCGGCGATACGAGGAGCCGCATGGGATCGGCCTCCGCCGCATCGGCCGAAACGACGGAGCGCATGGACGTCATGGTGCGCGCCACCGAGGAATTGTCCGGCTCGATCCAGGAAATCGGCCAGCAGGCGAGCCACGGCATGGCGATGGCCCAAGCCGCGGCCGGCGACACCGAACGCACCCAGCAGGCGGTCCGCTCGCTCGCCGACACCGCCGGTCGCATCGATTCGGTGGTCGGCGCCATCTCCGCCATCGCGGCGCAGACCAATCTTCTGGCGCTCAACGCCACGATCGAGGCGGCACGCGCCGGCGAAGCGGGGCGCGGATTTGCCGTCGTCGCCGCCGAGGTCAAGACGCTCGCCAACCAGACCTCGCACGCCACCGACGACATCGCCCGCCAGGTCGGCGATATCCAGGAGGCCACCAAGCAGTCAGTGGCCGAGATCGCCGCGATCGCGCAAGCCATCGGCAAATTGACCAATGTCTCGACCAGCATTGCCGCCGCCGTCGAGCAGCAGGCCGCGACCACCCGCAATATCGCCGAGAGCATTCATACCGCGGCGGCGCATACCGCACGCGCCTCGAACGAAATCAGCTCGGTCGAGGACGCGGTCGGCAAAGGCGCGGCGGCCGCCGGCGACATCAGCCAATGGACGGCGGAATTGTCGTCGCGCGCCAAGGATCTCGAGACCAAGGTCGCTACTTTCTTCTCCCGCGTCCGCGCGGCGTAAGGCGCAGCGCCGCGACCGCGCGCGCGGATGTTCTTTCCGAATCCACAATGTCAAACAGCGAACGCAACTCATTTCCCCGTCTCTGCACGCGGGGGCGAGGTGAAGTAAAGCCAGCGATTTCGTTTTCTCGCCGCAACCCGGATGGACCAGCCTGGATTCCCGCTTCCGCGGGAATGAGCGGAAGTCATTTGCCGCTCATTTGCCGAACCCCTCCCGCGTCAGCCGCACGATGGCGCGGTCGAGCGCAGAGAGGAATTCCGAGCGGTCGCGCGGCGCGAACGGTTTCGGGCCGCCGGTGATCTCGCCGGCGCTGCGCAGCGAGTCCATCAGATTGCGCGTCGCCAGGGTCATGCCGATCGACTCTTCGGTGAACGGTTTGCCGTTCGGCGCGATGACCGTGGCGCCGGCTTTCACGGCGCGGCCCGCCAGCGGCACATCGGCGGTGATGACAATGTCGCCCTTGCCGGCCCGCTCGGCGATCCAGTTGTCGGCCTCGTCCATGCCGGCGCCGACGACGACGCGCTGGATCATGTCATCGCGCGGCACCGCGATGGGGGAATTGCTGACGACGAAGACCTTGATCGTGAGCCCCTTCCCCACATGCCGCTCGGCGACGCGATAGATTTCGGTCTTCACCGGGCAGGCATCGGCGTCGATGTAGAGGGAGATACGATTCGACGACGGCAGCGTGGATTCAGGCGTATCGAGCACCGTTCAGGTGCGCCCGACATAGAGCGGCGCATCGCCGCCGGGGCGAAACTGGGCATCGACGACGAGGTCGCCGGATCGCACGCCGGCATCGGTTGCCTTGCCGTAGCACCAACATCCCGCGCGATACGACCAGGCGAATGGGCCACGGCAACTGGTCTTGAACGCCAGCTCGCAGAGCGAATAACCGAGCGCATCACCTAAGCGATAGATCAATCGGTCGAAATGCATCTGTCTCTATCTATCGCGAAAAACTGCGCGTGGTGATGTCGTCGATCGAATAAGGACACGCTGCGGGAAATGCGGTCTCGTCCAAGCCGGTCTCTTTGGCCGCTTCGAGACGGGCGCGACGATAGGCGCGTCCGATCGCTTCATTGATACGCGGCTTTAGGCCGGGATTGTCGGCCAATACGTCGGCGATTTCCAAGCGCTGCTCCTGGATGGACAGCACCCAACTGCGCGACCGCGCGGCGGGCTGATGATCCCACTTTAGCATGTGCATCATCGCCACGCGCAGCGCGCTGACGAGCTTGTTGAACTGCTCGCGTCCCAATGATTCGATCTCCTCAGCGAGATTGTCCCGATCGAGCGCATTGTCGCGGCCCTCAAGGATGAGCCGGGCCTGCTCGATCGTCCAGGAATAAAAGTCGCGTTCGTACTCCGCCCGCACCGGCTCGTCGGGTGGCGCGAGATTGGTTTCGATGTCTTTGGCGACGTCCTTGGATTGTCCGGCCATGGCCCTACCTCTGTCCGGATCATAGCAGACTCGGCGGCGAAAATCCCGGTCCACATGTTCACCGGACAGGCTCGGCGTCGATGTGAATCCCGATCGTTTCTGACAGCAGCCGCCCGTGCTAGTATCCAAGCGTAAGACGATGGTCTTACGGAAACTGTTGCTTTCGATGGAGAGCAAAAATCCGATGTCCGCAACGCGCACGACGCTGCTCGTCGGCACGACCAAGGGCGCCTTTTTGCTTTCCGGCGGCAGCGACCGCAGCGGCTGGGCGATTGGAGGCCCTCATTGCAACGGCTGGCCGATCAATCACATGATTGGCGACCCCGAGACCGGCACGATTTGGGCCGGCGGCGGCGGCGAATGGAATGGCGCGGGCGTCTGGCGCAGCGCAGACGGCGGCGCGACCTGGGAGGTTACGCGTCTCACCAAGGGAACGATGGACGATTGGGCGGCAAAGGATCCCACTGTCGCAAAGATGATCGGCTGGAGCGAAGAGCCGTTACCTTTCGCCGACCAGTTCGCGCAAATCTGGTCGCTCAGCTACGCGCACGGCACGCTGTATGCCGGCACCAAGCCGGCGAGCCTGCTCGCCAGCACCAACGGCGGCAGGGATTGGGTGAAGCTGCATGGCCTGACGGATCACCCTTCGGCCGGCAGCTGGACGCCCGGCGGCGTCGGGCTGACGCTGCACACCATCCTTCCCGATCCAGACGATCGAAAGAAGCTCTGGGTTGGAATCTCGGCAGCCGGCGTGTTTGCGAGCGAGGACGGCGGGGCGACGTGGGAGCGCCGCAATCGCCTCTCCAATGCCGAAGCCTGCGGCCCCTCCGAGCATCCTGCCGCGCCGCGTGACGGCGAGATCGGGCACTGCGTGCACAACATGATCCGCGCGCCGGGGACAAGCGACGTGCTTTACCAGCAGAACCACTATGGCGTTTGGCGCTCGGCCGATGGCGGCCGGAGCTGGAACGATTGCACCAAAGGCTTGCCATCGACCTTCGGCTTTCCCATCCGCGTTCATCCGCGCGATCCGGACACGATCTGGACGCTGCCGCTCAACGGCGACACCGCCGGGCGTTTTCCACCCGAGGCCGCCGCGGCAGTCTGGCGATCGCGCGATGGCGGCCAAAGCTGGCAGGCGATGCGGCAAGGCCTGCCGCAGAAGGGCTGTTTCTTCACCGTTCTCCGTCAAGCCATGGCCGGTGACGACCGCGATCCGGCCGGCATCTATTTCGGCACCAACAGCGGCTCGGTGTTCGGCAGTTTCGACGAAGGCGAGACCTGGCAGGAGATTGCGCGTCATTTACCGACGATTTTGGCTGTTGAAGCGGTCGAATTGAGATGAAGTGGCGATCGACCGCCCCTAACCGTCATTGCCGGACTTGATCCGGCAATCCATACGGCCTGTCAGCATGGACCACCGGCATAGGCGAGCGAAGCGACGCCGTTCTGCGAACGGCTATGCCCGGGGGTGACGATAAAGAGGCCCCCGCCGCTGTTGGCGTGCCGCGCGAATCGCTACCATATGTGAAGACTTTCACGGCAATCTACCGATGTTTTCCAGAGAATCACTCCGGCCGGCGAATGGGCGAGGAATAGAAATGACCAAGCCAGCGATGCTGACTCTTTTGGCGACGGCCGCGCTGACGGCGCTGACCGCGGCGCCGCGCGCCGATGCCAAGCATGCGGCCACGCCACGCCAGACCGTCATGACGGCGCCTCGCCCGGCGGCCGACCCGATCATGGCGATCGTGTCGATCAAGAGTCAGCACGTGACCTTCTATGACGCCGACGGCTGGATCCTGCGCGCGCCGGTCTCGACCGGCACGACCGGACGCGAGACGCCGGCCGGCGTCTTCGCCGTCATCGAGAAAGACAAGGATCACCACTCGACCATGTATGACGACGCCTGGATGCCGAACATGCTGCGCATCACCTGGAACGGCATCGCGCTGCATGGCGGGCCGCTGCCCGGCTATGCCGCCTCGCACGGCTGCGTGCGCATGCCGTTCGATTTCGCCGAGAAGGTGTTCGACAAGGCGCCGCTGGGCATGCGGGTGATCATCGCGCCGAATGACGTCGAGCCGGTCGCGTTTTCCGATCCGGCGCTGTTTGCGCCGAAACAGGCCGCCATCGACGCGATCCCGGCACGCGCGCAAGCGCTGGAGCGCGACGCGGACGCCGCCGCCATGGCCGCCGCCGCCGCGAAG
>JBARER010000273.1:0-1909 GCA_049796395.1 Xanthobacteraceae bacterium | reverse complement strand
ACGATCCAGTAAACGCCGGCATCAAAGTATCCACCGCTGCGCCCGCGGTTACTGGATGCCCCGCCTTCGCGGAGCATGACAGGAACGAGAACGAACATGAAAAAATGGAATCTCATCATCGACGTCGCCGAGTGCACCAACTGCAATCTGTGCACGCTCGCAGCCATGGATGAATATGTCGGCAACGACTGGCCGGGCTATTCGGCGCCGATGCCGAAGCACGGCCACAAGTGGATCAATATTCTGCAAAAGGAACGCGGCCAGGTGCCGATGGTCGACATCGCCTATGTGCCGACCATGTGCAATCACTGCGACGATGCGCCGTGCATGAAGGCGGACAAGACCGGCGCCATCAAGAAGCGCCGCGACGGCATCGTGCTGATCGATCCGAAGAAGGCCAAAGGCCATACAGAACTCGTCGATGCCTGCCCCTACGGCCACATCTGGTGGAACGAGGAGTTGCAAATTCCGCAGCATTGGAATTTCGACGCCCATCTCATCGACCAGGGCTGGGAGCAGACCCGCGGCCAGCAATCCTGCCCGACCGGCGCCATGCGCGCGATCAAGGTTGAGGACGCGGAGATGGCGCGCTTGGCGGGCGAGCAGAATCTCGAAGTGATGAAGCCCGCGCTCGGCACCAAGCCACGGGTCTATTACCGCAATCTATGGCGCTATTCGACATGCTTCATCGGCGGCACGCTGTCGGAAGAGCGTAACGGCGTCGTTGATTGCATCGCGGGCGCCAGCGTGCAGCTCATCAAGAACGGCGATTGCATCATGGTGACCGCGAGCGACAATTACGGCGACTTCAAATTCGACAGACTGAACGAAAATTCGGGCCGCTATTCGGTGCAGGTTTATGCCAGTGGCCGCACCAAGACCGTGGACGCCAATCTCGGCACGAGTATCAATCTCGGCGAGATCCGGCTGTAATCATGATCGCTCATACGCTCCGACCGTTCATTGCACTATTGATCTGCGTCGTCTCGTGCGCTGCCGCGCAGGCGCAGCAATATCCGAACCGGCCGGTCCATATCATCGTCGGCTTTGCCGCCGGCAGCGGCCCCGATGTCGAGGCTCGCGCCGTGGCGCATCAGCTTTCCGCCGATCTCGGCCAGAATTTCATTGTCGAAAACCGTCCCGGCGCCAACGCCACTATTGCCAGCAACGTCGTCGTGCAATCGGCGCCCGATGGCTACACGCTGCTTTTCACCAGCGATTCGATCGCGCCAACGCCGTTTATCTACAAGCATCTGCCGTATGACGTGCTGAAGGATTTTTCTCCAATCGCGACCGTCGGCGTGCTCGACGGTTTGCTGATGCTGGTCAATCCGTCGTCGCCGGCTCACAATGTCGGTGAATTTATTGCCTACGCCAAAGCGCATCGTGTCCTTTATGGTTCGCCCGGCATCGGCAACGGTCTGCATCTTGCCGGGGCGCTGTTCAACAAGGCAACCGGGCTCAGCATGGAGCACGTTCCCTACAAGGGTGCGTCCGAAGTCGCAGCGGCGCTGTTGGCGGGCAATATCGACGTCATGTTCGTGACGCCGCCATCGGTCATGGGCTTGATCAACGACGGTAAGCTTCGCGCGCTCGCTTTCACCGGGCCGAAGCCGTTTCCGGAACTGCCGAACGTGCCGTTGATGAAAGATACCGTTGCCAATTATCCCGCCGTGCAGGCGTGGGGTATATTTTTGGCCCCAGCGAAAACGCCGCCGGCCATTGTCGATACGCTCAACGCCGCCATCCGTCACGCGCTACGCGAACCGGCGGTGGCCAATGTCGTGCAGAAAGCCGGCTTCGTACCGGACGATCGCACGCCATCGCAGACGGCGGAGTTTCTGCGCAGCAAGGTCGAGGCAGCCAAGGCCGCGGTGCAGGCTGCCGGTATCGAGCCCAATTAGGCCGA
>JBARER010000272.1:0-10232 GCA_049796395.1 Xanthobacteraceae bacterium | reverse complement strand
CGGTGGCGGTTGCGGCAGTCATCGACGCGACAGCCGCAACGGCTGACGGGATCGCGGGCGCCATCGGCGCGGCGGCGGCCGGACGCGGCTGTTCGCTGCGCTGGTTCTCGCCGCGGATGCGTTGGACGACTTCCGTCATGCGCGGCTCCAGCGCCGGCAGCGTCGGCCGCTGCGACATGGCCTGATCGATGCCGGTGGCAACCACCGACACCCGGATCATGCCGTCGAGGCTTTCATCGAAGGTCGCGCCGACGATGATGTTGGCGTCCTGATCGACTTCCTCGCGGATGCGGGTCGCCGCTTCGTCGACCTCGTAAAGCGTGAGATCGCGGCCGCCGGTGATGGAGATCAAAAGGCCGCGTGCACCTTTCATCGAGGCATCGTCGATCAGCGGATTGGAGATCGCGGCTTCCGCGGCGGTCAGTGCCCGCTTCTCGCCTTCGGCCTCGCCGGTTCCCATCATCGCCTTGCCCATCTCGCGCATCACGGCGCGGACGTCGGCAAAGTCGAGGTTGATGAGTCCTTCCTTGACCATCAAGTCGGTGATGCAGGCGACGCCGGAATAGAGCACCTGGTCCGCCAGCGCGAAGGCATCGGCGAAGGTCGTCTTCTCATTCGCCACCCGGAACAGGTTCTGGTTGGGAATGATGAGCAGCGTGTCGACGCATTTCTGCAATTCGGTGATACCGCCGTCGGCGATGCGCATGCGGCGCTGACCTTCGAAGTGGAACGGCTTGGTCACCACCCCTACCGTGAGGATGCCGACGTCGCGCGCCGCCTTGGCGATGACCGGCGCCGCGCCGGTTCCGGTGCCACCACCCATGCCAGCGGTGACGAACACCATATGCGCGCCGGAGAGATGATCGCGGATTTCGTCGATCGCCTCTTCGGCGGCGTTGCGGCCGACTTCGGGCTGCGAACCGGCGCCCAGCCCCTCGGTCACCTGTGCGCCCATTTGAATGACGCGCTCGGCCTTCGACATCGTGAGTGCCTGAGCGTCGGTGTTGGCGACGACGAAGTCGACACCTTGCAGGCCGGCCGTGATCATATTGTTGACGGCATTACCGCCGGCGCCGCCAACGCCGAAAACGGTTATGCGCGGCCTGAGCTCACGGATATCGGGAATATTCAGATTGATGGTCATGGTTGCCTCTTGTTCGTAGCGCGGGCGTACTTCACGCAGTCCTTGAAAGTGCGCTGCCCCGTCCGGTCCGCCACCGGCCGCTGGGATTCTCTAGCTTCGCAACTGGGGGCCATCAGAAACTCTCGCGAAGCCATCGTCCGACGCGGGCGAAATAGCCGCCGCCCGTAGCAGTCATCATTTGCCGCTTACGCCGCGACTCGAAGTGTTCGAGATGCGCCGCTTGCGGGTAAACCAAGAGGCCGGCGGCGACCGCAAAAGCCGGCCCTTTGGCCGCTTCCGGGGCGCCGGCGATGCCGAGCGGCCGTCCGATGCGCACCGGCCGGCCAAGAATGCGCGACGCGAGGTCGGGCAGTCCGGCGAGTTGGCAGGCGCCGCCGGTGAGGACGACATGCCCGCGCCGCTCCGCTGCTATCGAGGTAGCAGCGAGCCGGTCGCGGACCATTTCGAGAATTTCCTCGACGCGCGGCTTGATGATGCTCACCAGCGCCGAACGGGGAACGAATTGAGCCTGTTCGCGCTCGTCCTCGCTCAGCGGCGGCACCGTGACCATGTCGCGCTCGTCCGACCCCCCGGTCAGCACACTGCCATAAAGCGTCTTGATTCGCTCGGCATCGGCGACGCGAGCGTTCAATCCGCGGGCGATATCCATGGTGACGTGATGGCCGCCCAGCGCGAAGCCTTCCACATGAACGCAGCGGCCGCCCAGTAAGATCGCCATGGTGGTGGTGCCGGCGCCCATGTCGACGACCGCGGCGCCGAGGTCGGCCTCATCGTCGGCCAGAACGGCAAGACCGGCGACGTAAGGCGCGGCGACCATGGCTTCGACTTCGAGATGACCGCGCTCGACCGCGAGCATCAGATTGCGCGCGGCGGCGACGTCGGTCGTGGCGATATGCATATCGACGCCGAACCGCGAGCCGAGCATGCCGCGCGGATCGCGCACGCCGTCGACGCCGTCGATCGAATAAGCGACCGGGAGCGAGTGCAGCACGGCGCGGCCATCCCGCAGCGAATGGCGGCTGCCGGCGGCGAGCACGCGGGCGATGTCGCCGTCGGAGACGGCGGAGCCGACAATGTCGATATCGGCGGCAAACAGCTCGCTGGCCAGCCGGCCGGCTGACAGCGACAGCACGACCGACTCGATTTCGGCCCCGGCCATGCGTTCGGCGGCGTCGACGGCGTGGCGAATGGCGTCCTCGGCCTGGGCGAGATTGACGACGGTGCCGGCCTTCATGCCGCGCGCGTTGGTATGACCGAAGCCGACGACTTCGATGGCATGGCTGCGGCGCGTCAAAACCTGCTGCGGACCATGCGGCCGCAAGCGCGCAATCAGACAAACGACTTTGCTCGATCCGACGTCGAGCGCGGCGACCAGCGCGCTGCGCCGCGGCGAAATCGGCTTCATCTTCGGGGTGAGGCCATAGCGGAGGGCGTTCATGCGTCGCCCCCTTTCTTCTTTTTCATCGTGGCCTTGAGCGCCGCATCGCGCGCCTGCGCCGCTTCATCGGACAGCCGCACTGTCACCCGATCGGGCAGCCGCAGATCGACGACCGTGATGTCGCGCGAAAGAAGCTTCTTGTCGTGATCGAGCTGAACCAGCCGGTGCAACGCGTCTTCGGTGTCGGTTTCCGGCAGCTGCACGTTGATGCCATTGATCAGGCGCAGGTCCCAGCGCCGATCCGCCACCAGGATCGAGGCCCGCAATGCGGAGCGTATCTCCGGGTAGCGGTCGAGCTGGGCGAGAAAATCCTTGGCTTGCCGTTCGGCGTCGCGCCCGACCACAAGCGGCAGCCCGTAATATCGCTTTTCCACGAACGGCTCGAGCACGGTGCCGTCGGCGGCGATGACGCTGACACGGCCGTCCTTCTGCCACAGGGCGAAAGCGTGCCGCTCGGTGATCGTGATCTGCAGGCGGTCGGGATACAGCTTGAGCACGGCCGCATCGGCGATCCACGGGTTTGCCAGCAGCTTCTTGCGCGCCGCATCGGCGTCGAGGAACAACAGCGAGGCGCGTCCGGTCACGCCGGCGGTGGTCAGGATTTCCTCGCGGCTGACTTCCTTTTCACCGCTGAGCGAGATCGCCGCGATGCGAAGGCCCGCGGTATTTGCCGCGACGTCGCGCGCATTCTTGACCCAATCCATCACGGCCGGGACATGCTGTCCGGCGACGGCGCCATAAGCGAGCGTACCGGCAATGAGCAGAATCGAGCCAGCGACGCCGGTGCCGCGCGGCAGTTGCGCGATCTTGCCAGCCCAGCGCGCGGTCAAGCGCCGATAGCGGAAGACGATCTCGAAACCGTCTTCGCCGCCACGCTGATCGGCCGGCGCATAGCTGTGGCTCGGCTCGTCATGCGGCGCGCCGATCTGCGTTGCCGTTGATTGCCTCGACCGCTTCAGCGGTTGGTCGAGGCGTCCTCCACCATCCATTGCACCAGCTCATCGAAGTTGATGCCTGCGTAGGCGGCAAGCTCGGGAACGAGCGAGGTCTCGGTCATCCCCGGTTGCGTATTGACCTCAAGACAGATCAGTTTTCCCGTCCCCTGATCGTCATAGCGAAAGTCCGCCCTGCTCACGCCGCGACAGCCGAGTGCGCTATGGGCAACGAGGCTCAATCTGCGGACTTCCTGGTAAACATTCGGTAAAATTGGCGCCGGGAGCAGGTGCCTGGAGCCGCCGGCGGCGTATTTCGCCTCGTAGTCATAGAACCGGGTCGACGGAACGATCTCGATGACGTCGAGCGCCCGGTCGCCGACAACGGCGCAGGTCAGTTCCTTGCCGGGGATGTAGCGCTCGACCATGACCGTGTCTCCGAACGCCCAGTCTTCCCGATAAAGTTCCTGCGGCGGATGGGGGTGCTGCGCAGTGACGATGAAGACCCCGACGCTGGAGCCCTCCGCGACCGGCTTGATGACGTAAGGGGGCGCCATGACATGGCTTTTCGCCGCTTCGAGCCGCGAAACCACCCGATCCTCGGCCACCGGCACTTCGGCGGCCCGAAACAGCGCCTTGGCGTAGTGCTTTTGCATGGCCAGGGCCGAAGCCAGCACCCCGGAATGGCTGTAGGGAATGCCGAGGATTTCGAGCAGCCCTTGCAGGGTGCCGTCTTCGCCGGGCCGGCCGTGCAGCACGTTGAGCGCGGCATCCGGCTTGGCGGCCGTCAGCACCGCGGCGACGTCGCGGCCGACGTCGACCGGGGTGACGCGGTGGCCACGCCGCGTCAATGCGTCGGCACAGGCCTTGCCCGACCGAAGCGAGACCTCGCGTTCGGCCGACCAGCCCCCCATCAAAACGGCGACATGCTTCACCATGCCCAGCCGGTGCTGCTGATTCGCATGGTCGACCAATAGAATCGACTATTGGCGAAAAATCGAGAGTCTCAATCGCTGATTCGGCCAAAATCCGGCGTCCGGACGCCGTGATCTAGACGGGCACGCCGATGCGTTTGATCTCCCATTCCAGGTTGACGCCAGATTTGTCCATCACCCGTTGCCGCACGGTCTCACCCAAAGTCTCGATGTCGGCGGCGCTGGCATCGCCGGTGTTGATTAGAAAATTGCAGTGCATTTCCGATACCTGGGCGCCGCCTTGGCGCAGACCGCGGCAGCCGGCGGCGTCGATCAGTTGCCAGGCTTTGTGACCCGGCGGGTTCTTGAACGTCGAGCCGCCGGTTCGGCTCTTGATCGGCTGCGTCGCCTCGCGCGATTCGGTGATCTTGTCCATCTCGGCGGCGATGCGCGCTGGATCGCCGGGGGTTCCGGCGAACACGGCTTGCGTGAAAATATAGTCATCCGGCGCGCCGCAATGCCGGTAGGTGTAATGCATGTCGGCGTTGCTCAAGACGTGGAGGCGCCCCGTCCGGTCGACAGCGCGCGCTGCGACCAGCGCGTCTTTGGTTTCCCGGCCATAGGCGCCGCCGTTCATCCGTAGCGCGCCGCCGATGCCGCCCGGAATGCCGCGCAGAAATGACAGGCCGGCGAGGCCGGCGTCCTGCGCAGCGCGTGCGACTTTGACGTCAGGCACGGCCGCGCCGGCCGTGAGCCGCATCCCTTCCATGGCGATATCGCCAAAGCCCCGACCCAATCGGATAACGGCACCGGGCACGCCGCCGTCGCGCACGATCAGGTTCGATCCCAAGCCGATGACGGTGGCGGCGACGTCCAGCGCAAGATTGGCCAGAAAATACGCCAGATCAGCCTCGTCCTCGGGCATGAACAAAAGCTGGGCTGGTCCGCCGACACGAAACCAGGTCAGCTCCGCCAGCGACTGGTTCGCCAACAGGCGGCCGCGCAAATCCGGCATAGCCGTTTTGACAGCGGCAACGCGTTCGGGGAAGGACATCAAGCGGTCTCGGGCGCCATCGCCGTCAGTTCGCCGGGCAGCGCATAGGCCCATTGCGTAATCGAGCCCGCGCCGAGGCAGGCGACGTAATCGCCTGGTTGCGCGATGGCTGCAATCAGCGGTGCGAGCTTATCCGGTCCGTCGAGCGCGATGACGTTGCGGTGGCCGTGCGTACGCAGGCCCAGCACCAGCGAATCGCGGTCGGCACCCGGGATCGGCGTCTCGCCGGCGGCATAGACATTGGCGACGATCACGGCGTCGGCATCGTTGAAACAGGTACAGAACTGCTCGAACAAAGCCTGGAGCCGGGTATAGCGGTGCGGCTGCACCACGGCGATGACCTGTCCTTTGGTCGATTCGCGCGCTGCCCGCAGCACGGCTGCGATCTCGACCGGGTGATGGCCGTAATCGTCGACGATGGTGACGCCGTTCCAGATGCCGGTGCGGGTGAAGCGCCGCCGCACGCCGGCGAATTTGCTAAGCGCGGTGCGGATGGTGTCGCCGGTGACGCCGAGCTCATGCGCGACCGCGACGGCGGCGGTGGCGTTGAGGGCGTTGTGCCGCCCTGGCATCGGCAAAGCGAGATTCTTGATCTCGTGCAGCGTTTGACTGGCGCGGTCGCGCAGTTGGATCGTAAACAGCGATGTGCCGCCGGCATGCGAAATGTCGAGGAGCCGCACGTCGGCCTGCGGATTTTCGCCGTAGGTGACGATGCGGCGGTCTTCGATACGGCCGACCAGATTTTGCACCACCGGATGATCGGTGCACATGACCGAGAAGCCGTAGAACGGCACGTTCTCGACGAAGGCGCGGAACGCGTCCTGCACCGCGTCGAAGGTCTTGAAGTGATCGAGATGCTCGGGATCGATATTGGTAACGATGGCGATATCGGCCGGAAGCTTCAGGAAAGTGCCGTCGGATTCGTCGGCCTCCACCACCATCCAGTCGCCGGCGCCAAGGCGCGCATTGGTGCCGTAGGCGTTGATGATGCCGCCATTGATCACGGTCGGGTCGAAGCCGCCGGCGTCGAGCAGCGCCGCCACCAGCGAGGTCGTCGTGGTCTTACCGTGGGTGCCGGCGACGGCGACGCAGCTCTTCAAGCGCATCAGCTCGGCGAGCATTTCCGCGCGCCGCACCACCGGCAAACGCTGGGCGCGCGCCGCCGCGAGCTCCGGATTGTCGGACTTGATCGCCGAGGAAATTACGACGACGCGGGCGTCGGCGAGATTGACGGCATTATGCCCGATGGAGATCCGCACTCCTTTGTCGCGCAACCGCTTGACGTTGGCGCTGTCGGCCTGATCCGAGCCCTGCACAGTATAGCCGAGATTCAGCAGCACCTCGGCGATGCCGCTCATGCCGATGCCGCCGATGCCAACGAAATGCACCGGGCCGATGTCGCGCGGCAGTTTCATTCAAGCTCCCCTCGCCGTCAGGTCCGCCGTCACGCGGCGAGGCCTGCATCCGTCCTTACACAAAAAATGGATGGCCGGAACAAGTCGGCCATGACCGACACTTGATGCTGAAATTAGCGGCTGGGGGCGAGTCCCGCCACCCGTAACACCAGGTCGGCCAGCCGGTCGGCGGCATCGAGGCGGCTGAGCGATCTTGCCGCTGCTGCCATGGCGGCGAGCCGGCGTGGCGCCGCCGCAAGTTTCGTCAGCTCCGCGGCCAGGCGCTCCGGGGTGAAATCGTCCTGCACGATTCGTAGCGCACCGCCAGCCTCTTCCAGCACGCCGGCATTGGCCAACTGGTCCTGATCGATGGCGTGCGGCAGCGGCACCAGGATCGACGGTCGGCCGATAGCCGCGAGCTCGGCGACCGTCGAGGCGCCCGAGCGGGAGATGACGAGCTGGCTCGCGGCCATTCGCATCGGCAAATCGGTGAAGAACGGCGCCACTTCGGCGGCGACAGCGGCGGCGGCATAAGCCTCGCGCACGCGCTGCAGGTCCTCATCGCGCGCCTGTTGAACGATGCTCAGGCGGGAGCGCAACGCCGTATCGAGGCGGCGGATCGCGGCCGGTACGATATCGGCCATGACGCGCGCCCCCTGGCTGCCGCCAAAGATCAGCAGCCGGATTGGATCGTCGGCCGCCGGATAGGGTGTCGCCGCCGCGGCGACCACCGCCGCGCGAACGGGATTACCGGTGAGCGTAGCCTTCAGAGCCAAGACCGGCCCGCTGTCGAAGACGCCGGGAAAGGTCGTGGCGATGGCGGTGACGCGCGGCGCCAACAGCCGGTTGGCGCGGCCGATCACGGCGTTGGCGTCATGGATCACAGTCGGCACCCCGCCCCAGGTCGCGGCCAAGACCGGCGGAACCGTCGGATAGCCGCCGAAACCGACGACAGCCGCCGGCTTGAGCCGCCTGATCAGTTTCCGAGCTTGCAACAAGCCGAGACCGAGACCGGCCGCGGTCCGCGTCAATGCCAGCGGATTGCGGGCGCGCAGCGTCGCACTCGCCACCACGTGAATCGATTCTTCGGCGAAGGCGCCACCGAATTGCGCGGCGCGCCGGTCGGTGGCGAGGTGAACGGCAATCCCGCGTTGAAGCAGAACCGAAGCCAGCGCCTCGGCCGGAAATAGATGGCCGCCGGTGCCGCCGGCGGTCACGAGCACCGGCGCGCGGCTTATCTCGAATATCACGCCGGACTCGCGGCGAGCATGATCTCGCCGGCAAGCTTGGCGCGGGGCCGTTCACGGGTCAGTGCCAGCAGCATGCCCATGCCATAGGCGAGCGAAATCAGCGACGAGCCGCCGTAGGAGACGAAAGGCAGCGTCATGCCTTTGGCCGGCATCAGATGCAGATTGACCGCCATGTTGATGGCCGATTGCAGGCCGAACAGAATGGCGAGGCCCGCCGAGGCAAAGCGGATGAACGGATCCTCGGTGCGCATCGCCTTGATCAGGGCGCGGATGACGATGAAAGCGAACAGCGCAAGCAGAATAAGGCAGAGCACCACGCCGAATTCCTCCGCTGCGACGGCGAAAATGAAGTCGGTATGACCCTCCGGCAGGATGCGCTTGATGGTGCCTTCGCCGGGGCCGCGGCCGAACCAACCGCCGCGCAGGAACGACTCGGTCGCAATGTCGATGTTGTAGCTGTCGCCCGATGCCGGATTGAGGAAGCGATTGATGCGCTCCGCCACATGCGGGACGGTGAAGAATGCCGTCATCAGGCCGGCACCGGCGGCGCCGGCGAGACCCATCACCCAGATCAGGCGCATGCCGGCCATATAGAACAGCGCGCCCCAGACCAGCGAGATCAGCATGGTCTGGCCGAAGTCCGGCTGCAGCACCAAGAGCGTCACGACGACGATCAGCAACGCGAGCGCCATCGAATTGGCCGGCATTTCCGGACGCTTCGCGGTTTCGCCGAACAGCCACGCGATCAGGATCACGAAAGCCGGCTTGAGAAATTCCGACGGCTGAATGTTGACGCCGAGGATGACCAGCCAGCGCCGGGCGCCCTTGATCTCGGCGCCGAACAACGGGGTCGCGGCGGTCATTATCAGGCTGACGGCGAACACGATCAGCGCCACTTTGCGAATATCGCGCGGCGACAGAAACGACGTCCCGATCAGAACCGCGCCGGCGGGAATGAGGAACAGCACCTGGCGATTGACGAAGTGGAACGGATCGAGCCCGATGCGCGTCGCCACCGGCGGGCTCGCGGCTAGGCACAGCACGATGCCGGCGAGCATCAAAGCGACCAACGCCGCCAGCGTTGGCCGGTCGACCGTCCACCACCATTCGGAAAATGGCGTAGGTTTCGCGCGCGAAGCCATCAACGTCCCGAGGCAGTGTCCAGGCTCAGAGGTCCCGCGCTAGTGGTGACACCGGGATGGTTTCCAATGGATTAAGATGGCGCGTTGCCGACGCGTCATTTCACCCTGGGCAGCGCCCGCACCAGGTCGCGGAAAGCGTCGCCACGGACCTCGAAATTCCGGTACTGGTCGAACGACGCGCAGGCCGGCGACAACAGCACGACCGGCTCGGGCGCGGTGGAAGCTTCGGCATCGCGCGCAGCGGCGGCGACGGCCTTGTCGAGCGTACCGGTGACGTCATGGGGTACATCGCCGCCAAGCGTGGCGGCGAATTCGTCCGCCGCCTCGCCGACCAGATAGGCCTTGCGGATGCGCGGGAAAAATTTGCGCAAGGATTCGATGCCGCCGCTCTTCGGCTTGCCGCCAGCAATCCAGAAAATGTCATTGAAGCAGGCCAGCGCCTGCGCCGCGGAATCGGCGTTGGTTGCCTTCGAATCGTTGACGAAGAGAACGCGGCCAAGCCTGCCGACCTGCTCCATGCGGTGCGCCAAGCCGGGGAATGAGCGTAAGCCGGCTTGGATCGCGGCCGGGGTCAATCCGAGTGCGAGCGCCGCCGCCGCCGCGCAGGCGGCGTTTTGCGCATTGTGCGGGCCGCGCAACGAGCCGATGCCGCCAAGCTCGGCAATGAGCTCCGTGCCGCCGGCGCCGGCACGCATGATCTTGTGGCCGGCGGCAAATAGTCCGTCGGTGAGTTCTCCCCGCACCGAGATGCGCACCGGATGCGTGCCGGCGCGAGCCAGACGATCGGCAATCGCGCGGCACCACGTATCGTCGACGCCGACGATCGCGGTGCCGTCCTTCGGCACGCCGGCCACCAGCCGTTCCTTCACCGCGGCGTAATGCTCCATGGTGCCGTGGCGGTCGAGATGATCTTCTGAGAGATTGATCAAAATGCCGACCGACGGATCGAGCGAGGGGGCGAGAT
>JBARER010000271.1:0-12584 GCA_049796395.1 Xanthobacteraceae bacterium | reverse complement strand
AACGACGCCGCCGGCTCGTGGTGGACGCTGAATTGATAATGGATGCGCGCGAAGCCGCGGGTTGATGGCTGCCGCGGGCGTCCCGGCCTAAATCACGGCGCCGGGATGCGATTAAGCCCTTGGGCGATATGGCAAACCGGCGACCTTTAACCGCGCATTAACCATAATTGCGCCACCGTAACGCCGCCGCGCCATTGTCGGGAGTCGCGTGCATCGCACGGCGTTGGCGCGCATCCGCGGCGAGCGAGGGATCGCGCTCGCTCGTCCTCAACGCTAACATTGCGAGTCGCGCCATGGCACGCTTGCCGAGAAATGTCGCATCGGATAATCCCGCCATCGCCATTGCGGCGCCGGCGCGGCGATCGAGTGCGAAGCGGGCGCCGCTCCTTGCCGGCTGCGCCATCATGGCGGCGGCGCTGTTGATGCCGGCGGCGGCCCGCGCGCAGTTTGTTTGCGCCGATACGGAAACAGGCACCGGCCAGGGAGCGACGGCGACCAGCTTAAACAGCATGGCTTGCGGCGCCAATGCAGCCGCGAGCGGCTTCAGCCAGGACACTGCGATCGGCGACATGAGCACGGCAAGCGGCGCCGTCGGCACGGCGGTCGGTTTTGCCAGCACGGCAAGCGGCAACTACAGCACGGCGATCGGGTTTTTCAGCACGGCGAGCGGCGACTACAGCATGGCGAGCGGCGTCGACAGCACGGCGAGCGGCGACTTCAGCACGGCGAGCGGCCTCGGCAGCACGGCAAACGGCAACTATAGCGCGGCCTATGGCGCTCTTGCGACCGCCGGCGGCGCCAATTCCATTGCCATCGGCGGCAACGCCGCAACGGGCGCCGGCAATGCCGCCTATGTCGATCCTACATCAGCTAACGGCATCGCCATCGGCAACCAAACCGTCATCAACGCCGGCAGCGGTAATTCGACCGCCGTCGGCTTCAGCAACAGCGTGACCGGCGCCAATTCGGGCGCGTTCGGGACCGGGCAGACGGTCAACGGCACCGGCAGCTTCGGCATCGGCGATCCCAACACCATCAACGGCAACGGCACCTTTGTCTACGGCAACACCAACTCGGTGAACACCGGAACCAATGCCGGCGCTGGCACGGCCGGCTTTGGCGATAACGTGCAGGTCGTCGGCTCCGGCAATTCGATCGCCAGCGGCTTTTCCGCCAATAGCTCTTCGATTGTCGGTATCGACAATACGGTCGGCAGCACGGCGACTTCAACCGGAGCGGCGATCCTCGGCAACACCAACACCGTCAACGCCACCAACGCCATCGCCATCGGCAATGCGATCAGCGTGAGCGGCGCCAACGCCATTGGCATCGGGCAGGGCACGAGCGCGACCGGCGCCAACGCCACAGCGGTCGGTGAAGGCAGCAGCGCGAACGATGTCGTTACATCGGCCTTCGGCGCGCTGGCGGGCGCCAATAGCTAGGGCTCGACTGCGCTAGGCTCAAGTGCCAATGCCGGCAGCACCGGCCAGACCTATGCAACGGCCGTCGGCGCGTTCTCCCAGGCGCTCGGCGCCAACTCCATCGCCATCGGCGGCAACATGGCCAGCGGCGCCGGCAGCGCCGCCTACGTCGATCCCACCTCAGCCAACAGCATCGCCATCGGCAATGGAACGGCCATCGCCGCCAACAGCGGCAATAGCGTGGCGGTTGGCATCGGCAATACCGTTACCGGCGCGAACTCCGGCGCCTTCGGCACCGGGCAGACCGTCAACGGCACCGGCAGCTTCGCCTTTGGCGATCCGAATACCATCAACGGCAGCGGCACGTTCGTGACCGGCAACAACAATACAATCAACGGCCCGAACGTCGCCGGCAACGGCGACAACATCAACGTCTTCGGCTCCAACAACACCGTCGCCTCGACGGCGAGCGCGGCGGGCTCCGCGGTGCTCGGCAATGGCAACACGGTCAACGCCACCAATGCGGTTGCCATCGGCAATGCGACGACGGTGACGGGCGCGAATGCCGTCGCCATCGGCCAGAGTGCCAGTGCGACGGCGGCGAATTCGGTGGCGCTGGGCGCGGGCTCGGTGGCAAGCCTTGCCAATACGGTCTCGGTCGGCGCCCCGGGCACCGAGCGGCGCATCACCAATGTCGCTGCCGGCATCGCCCCGACCGACGCGGTGAACGTCTCGCAGCTCACCAGCGTCGCCAGCGGCGTAAGTTCCGGTATCGAGTCGCAGATCGGCGGCCTGCAAGGCGAGATCGGCACTCTGCAGAACCAGGTCGTGCACGCCGATACCGGCGTCGCCATGGCCATGGCGATGGGCGGCGGCTTCCTACCGGACAACAAGAAGTTTGCCGTTGCGGTGAACTATGGCGGCTTCGCCGGGCAGAACGCGATGGCGTTCAACGGCCTCGCGCGCATTACGAACAATATCGTGGCGTCTGCGGCCCTGGGCTATGGGTTCGACGGCAGCTCGCAGTTCGGTGGCCGCGCCGGCTTGCAATTTGCGTGGTAGCGTGGCGTGGTTCGGCTTTCGCCGGAGAGGCCACGAGTGAGACTTAGCGCCACGCTTATTCGTTCGATTGGGCTCGCCGCCACCGCGCTTCTCGCCGGCGTCGGCGGCGTCTTCGCCCAACAGCCCCAGCCCCAACCGCAAGGCAATCAATGGGCGCGCATGCCGCACATGCAGCTCGAGCGGCAATTCGCCGGCCCGTTGCAGGACACCATTGTTCAGCGCTGGCGCGATCCGGCCGACGGCACGGTTTGCTACATCTATCTGCCCATCACGGCACCACACTCGGCGCCGACGTCGAATGGCTTCGTCGAATACGGCGCCAACACCATCGGCTCCATCAGTTGCATGCCGGGAGCACCGGAGCCCAAGCGGCCGCCGGAGCACCACTGAGGTTTCGTTCGCCTGCGACGTCTACCGCTTCGGAATGCCGGCCTTGGCGATGACGCCGCCCCATCTGGCAATGTCGGCCTTCATGCGCGCGGTCATCTCGTCGGGTGTGCTCGCGCGCATTTCCATGCCGACCGCCAGCGCCTTGGCTTGAATGTCGGGGTCGGGAATGACCGCCCTTATCGCCGTATTCAGCGTGGCGATGACGGCTTCCGGCGTCTTGGCGGGAACCGAAAGACCGTTCCAGCTTGCCACGTCGTAGTCCTTGATGCCGCTTTCGATGACGGTCGGCACTTTCGGCAGATAGGCCGTGCGTTTCGGGCCGGTCGAGGCGAGCGCCACCATCTTGCCGCTGTCGAGGAAGCCGTGGACCGCTGCATAGAACTCGAAGGCCAGGTCGACGTCGCCGCGCATCACCGCATTGGCCATGTCGGATGAGGTGCGAAAGGTCACGATCGTCGCTTGGATGCCGGTGGTGCTGTCGAACAACAGCGCCGCCAGGTTCTGCGTGCTGCCGGGGGTGATGGTCCCGATATTGAGCTTGCCGGGATTGGCTTTCGCCGCCTTGATCAAGTCCGCAACCGAATGGAGCGGTGATCCGGTGTGCGTCACGATCAAGAGGTCGAAAAAGGCGGCGGTCGAGACCGAGGCGAAGTCGGTCAGTACATCGAACGGCAGCTTGTTGAAGAGCGCGGTGGCGATCGCGGTATTATTGCCGGTCATCAACAGCGTGTAGCCATCGGGCGCGGCATCGGCGCCAGCCTTGGCGGCAATGATGCCAGCGGCACCCGGCTTGTTTTCGATGATGAATTGCTGGCCGAGCCGGGTGGACAGCTTGTCGCCGAGGAGCCGCATGCCGACGTCGGCAACGCCGCCGGGGCCGTATGGCACGATCAGCGCCACCGGGTGATCGGGATAATGGTTTTGCGCCCAGCCCGGAACTGCTCCGAGCGTCGCGATGGCCGCAGCGATCGCGGCGGCGACAGCCGCCAGCCGGCGACAATATGTGCGCATGATTACCCCCTGCCGTTTCTCGCCGGCGAGGGTACGCATTCGGCCGAAGGCGTCAATTGTCGGGCGGTGCGTCGTTTTTGCGCGTAAGATATCCTGCTTCAATACCGCGACTCGATTGATCGTTTCCACGCATGCCGCAGTATCATCTGATTCCCAACATCGACGATTTCAACGAAAACATCGATGACGTCGATTTGGGAGTGCACGATTACATCTGGACCAAGCGCCGCACGCTGTTCTTAGGTGTATGCGCGGCCAGCGTCGCGGTCTGCGCGGCGCTTTGGCTGCTTGAGGTCAAGTATTACGGCACGCTCAAGGATGCTATGGGCGACACCCTGTTGGTCTTGCTCGTGCCCTGGCTCCTTTATGTTCATTTCAAGACGCAGATGCAGCATTTGTTTATGCAGCAGGTCGCGCAGGCGATAGGCTTTGGTTACGAAAGTACGGGAAGCCTGCAGACCGTGCAGGGTAAAATCTTCGAGCTCGGTTCGGCGCGGCGGATGGAGGACGTCCTTTCTGGCGTCTATCAGGGTCATCCCATCCATATCTTCGGCTATAGCTGCAGGATCCAAGCCGGCAAGAGCTCATACACTGTAAGGTACACGATCTTCGCTCTCGCTTTCGGGGGCGCGATGCCGGATATCGCGATGGCGCCGAAGTCGTTTTCGACTGCCGGGACGCTCGGCAGCGCGCCCGACGGCTGCACCAAGATCACTCTGGAAGGCGACTTCAACGAGTATTTTCACCTTTATGCGCCAAACAGCTACGAGGTGGAAATCAGGGAAATCTTCCAGCCGGATCTGATGGCCGAGCTGGTCGAAAAATACCAATCCTATCGAATCGAAATTGCCGGCGGCACGCTCTATGTCGTCTGTCCGCTGATAACGAACAAAGCCAAGTTCCTCGCTGCGCACGATTTGACGGACCAGTTATTCGGCCGCCTTGCCCTTCAGCTCAAAACGATGGCCACGGCGCCGGCGTCGGGTTGACGCAGCGTGCGGTCTCTGCCGATCAGGGCAACGCGTCATAACCCTCGCCAAATCCCTTCAGGCTCATGGGAAAGCCGATGCCTTCCTCGGGCGTCTGAAAGATGATGAAGGTCGAGGTTTTGCCGGTCCGCAATTTATTGATCAGGTTGTCGTCCATGACGACTTCGGCAACGCAGCCATTGGGCAGGCAGCGGACAAAGCCGGCGCGGCCGACGTCCTGGTTGTCGATCTTCAGGCCCACTCCCGAGGGCAGGAGCACGCCGAGCGGGGCGACCACGCGCATCAGGCGGCTTTTCTGGTCGGCGGTTTTCAGCACGATGACCGTCAGTCCGACATTGGGACGGTCCTCCGCCGTCACGCTCTGCATCAGGGCGCATTGCTCGGTTTGCGCGCCGGGCGGCGTGTCGCAGCGGATCTGCCAGTCGCCATGGACCGACTTGACCGCACCCTGGGCGAGCGCCGGTCTGCTCAAGACGGCAAGGCAGGCGAGGATGGCAGCGACAAAAAGGGCCGTGCCGGCAGCGGTCGTGGCCAATGGCCGTGTCCGCCATCCGCCATCGAAATTGGCCATGATCCTGTTCCCCTGACCAGCCGTGAAGGAGTCCCTCTCAGGCTTACTGCGTCAGGCCGTTGCCGAATCACTTGCGGCTGGCCGACCGTTGGGCGAGCCTGCCTACATGGTGAGCCCGGAGTGTCAAGGTGATCCACATCAGCGCATTGTGGCCGCGGCAAGGTAACCGAAGCGCGTTTTCGGTTGGCGCGGCAGCGTCCGAATGCCGCTATGCCCGGTAAGGATAAGTGCCGCCGACGAGTGCATTGCAGCAGGCCCGAATTTGTGGTTTGGAGAAACCGGGATTCCCCTATCCCGCCGAGCCTGCCAAGGACTTGAAAGTCGTGCAGCAAGTCCCGCCGAAGCAGGCGGCATCACCCCGTTGCGATCTGCGCCGAACCATCCTTCTGCGCTGGTCGCTAGCGGTCGTGGCCGAGACCAGAAACAGGGAGCTGAACGAGACATGAAAGTGTTCTCACGCCTGACCGGCATCGTGGTGGTAGCCGGCACTTTGCTGGCAAGCGCCGGAGCGGCTTTTGCCGGTATGGGCCATCCAACGCCGTGGGAGATGGACCTGCAGGGCGCCGCCACGCCGGTGATGGAGCAGATTTCCGAATTCCACTATTTCCTGCTCTGGGTCATTGGTGCCATTTCGGCCTTTGTCCTCGCGCTGCTCCTGATCATCATCGTGCGCTTCAATGCCCGCGCCAATCCAACGCCGTCGCGCACCACCCACAACACGCCGCTGGAGATCGTCTGGACCATCGTTCCGGTCATCATCCTCGCAGCGATCGCCGTGCCGTCGTTCCGCCTGTTATTCGTCGAGCTCGACGTGCCACACCCCGACCTCACGGTGAAGGCGACCGGCAAGCAGTGGTTCTGGAGCTACGCCTATCCCGACAACGGGAATTTCGAATTCGACTCGATCATGGTGCAGACCAAGGACCTCAAGCCCGGGCAGCCGCGGCTTCTCACCGTCGACAACCCGTTGGTCGTGCCGGTGAATAAGGTCGTGCACGTGCTGGTGACTGGCGCCGACGTCATTCACTCGTTCGACGTGTTGTCATTCGGCATCCGTATCGATGCCGTTCCCGGCCGCATGAACGAGACCTGGTTCAAGGCGACCAAGACTGGCATGTTCTACGGCCAGTGCACTGAATTGTGCGGCAAGGATCACTCATTCATGCCGATCGCGGTGGATGTAGAGAGCGAAAGCGACTTCAATGCTTGGGCCGCGCAAGCGAAGCAGAAATTCTCCGCAGAAAATGGCGTGCCGCCGAATACCTTTGCGGCGGCCAGTGAACCGTCGTCACAGTAACGGGCGGGGCGCCTAAAACGGAACAGACGGCGAGCGGTCGCTAACGAAGGAACCGGCAATGGATACGATGGTACACGCGGCTCACGGTGACGAAGGCGGGCACGCCATACCGCATGGCTGGCGTCGCTTCGTCTATTCGACGAACCACAAGGACATCGGCACGATGTACCTGGTGTTCGCGATCATGGCCGGCCTCATCGGCGGCGCTATGTCGATCGCGATCCGCGCCGAACTGATGTATCCCGGCATCCAGATTTTTCACGAAACGCACCTCTATGACGTGATGGTCACCGCTCATGGCCTGATCATGATCTTCTTCATGGTCATGCCGGCGATGATCGGCGGCTTTGGTAACTGGATGGTGCCGCTGATGATCGGCGCGCCTGACATGGCGTTCCCGCGCATGAACAATATTTCGTTCTGGCTGCTGCCGGCCTCGTTCTCGCTGCTTCTCATCTCATTCTTCGTCGGCGGCGAGCCAGGCACCAACGGCGCCGGGACCGGATGGACGCTCTACGCGCCGCTGTCGACCACCGGTCACCCGGGCCCGGCGGTGGATTTCGTCATCCTCTCGATCCATCTCGCCGGCGCCTCGTCGATCCTCGGCGCCATCAACTTCATCACCACGATCTTCAACATGCGTGCGCCCGGCATGACCATGCACAAGATGCCGCTGTTCGTGTGGTCGATACTGGTGACGGTGTTCCTCTTACTGTTGGCGCTGCCGGTGCTCGCCGGCGCGATCACCATGCTGCTTACCGATCGCAATTTCGGCACCACCTTCTTCAATCCGGAAGGCGGCGGCGATCCGCTGTTGTTTCAGCACTTGTTCTGGTTCTTCGGCCACCCGGAGGTCTACATCCTCATCCTGCCCGGCTTCGGCATGGTCAGCCAGATCGTGGCGACGTTCTCGAAGAAACCGGTATTCGGCTATCTCGGCATGGTTTACGCCATGGTGGCGATCGGCGGCATCGGCTTCGTGGTGTGGGCACACCATATGTACAACGTCGGCATGTCAGCGAGCGTGCAGGCTTATTTCATCGCCGCCACCATGGTCATCGCGGTGCCGACCGGCGTGAAGGTCTTCTCTTGGATCGCCACGATGTGGGGCGGCTCGATCGACTTCAAGACGCCGATGCTGTGGGCCATGGGCTTCATCTTCCTGTTCACCATCGGCGGGGTGACCGGCGTGGTGCTGGCCAATGCCGGCGTCGACCGCGAGCTGCACGGTACTTATTACGTCGTGGCGCACTTCCACTACGTGCTGTCGCTTGGCGCCGTGTTCGCTATCTTCGGCGGTTGGTACTACTGGTTCCCGAAGATGACCGGTTACATGTACAATGAGACGATCGGCAAGCTGCACTTCTGGGTCACGTTCATCGGGGTCAACATCGTGTTTTTCCCGCAGCACTTTCTCGGACTTGCCGGGATGCCGCGCCGCTATGTCGATTATCCCGATGCCTTCGCCGGCTGGAATTTCGTCTCCTCGATTGGTTCGTACATTTCCGGCTTCGGCGTGCTGATCTTCATCTTCGGTATGGCGCTGGCCTTCATGAAGAAGGAGCGCGCGGCGGACAATCCGTGGGGACCCGGTGCCACCACGCTGGAATGGACGCTGTCTTCGCCACCGCCGTTCCACCAATATGAAACACTGCCGCTGATCCGATGAGCCTGACAGTCGCCCGCGTCGAACCCAGCATCGCCGGGGTCGGCGACTACATCGAGCTGATGAAGCCACGGGTGATGTCGCTCGTGGTGTTCACGGCGCTGGTCGGCCTGTTGCTGGCGCCCGGTCATGTTCATCCGGTGATCGGGATGACTGCGCTGCTCTGCATCGCAGTCGGCGCCGGAGCCGCCGGCGCGCTCAATATGGCCTATGACGCCGACATCGACGCGCTGATGGCGCGCACCGCCGGCCGGCCGATTCCGCGCGGCCGCATCACCGCCGGCGAGGCGGCAGGCTTCGGCATGACGCTTGCGGCCTTTTCGGTGGTAGCGCTCGGCCTGCTGGTGAACTGGGTGGCGGCCGCGATGCTCGGCTTCACCATTTTTTTCTACGCCGTCATCTATACGATGTGGCTGAAGCGCTCGACGCCGCAGAATATTGTCATCGGCGGCGCCGCCGGCGCTTTGCCGCCGATGATCGGCTGGGCGGCCGTGACCGGCAGCACTGCTGTCGAACCGGTCTTGCTGTTCCTCATCATCTTCTTCTGGACGCCGCCACACTTCTGGGCGCTAGCGCTCTACCGCACCGAAGACTATGCGCGCGCCGGCGTGCCGATGCTGCCGGTGGTCGCCGGCGATCGCGAAACCCGCCGCCACATCCTGATCTACACGTTGCTGCTGGCGCCGCTGGGCGTAACACCGTGGCTGCTCGGCTATGCCGGGCCGACGTATGGCATTGCCGCCACGGTCGTCGGTGCGATCATGACCGTGCTGGCACTGCGAGTGCGCGCCGAGCGCGGCGGTTATACCGCAAGCAAGCAAATGTTCGCCTTCTCCATTCTTTATCTGTTTCTCTTGTTTGCTATGCTGTTGGTCGATCGGACTTCTGGACTGGTATTCGGCCATATCGCGCTATGACAATGGCGAGTGACCCGGTGGACGACTTCACGAAGCGGTTCATGAGTGGCCCCACTGGCGATCCGATGGGCGATCCTCCGCTGCAGCCGGGTGTGAAACTGACCGAGCAGCAGTTGCGCGCGCGCCGCGCCCGCTCGATTGCGATCGCACTGGCGCTCGGCGCCTTCGTCATCGTGATTTTTCTGGTTACGATCGTTCGGCTCGGCGGCAACGTGCTGACCGGGCCTATGTAGCGGCTTATGTGAATTCGCCCATGCATGCACCGCTCAATCTCCCGAATCGACCTCGCGGCCGCCGCCGCGATATCGCGGTGGCATTCGCCTGCGGCGCCTTCGTCGCCGCGATGGTGGGCGTTTCCTATGCGGCGGTGCCGCTTTATTCCTGGTTTTGCCGCACCACCGGTTTCGGCGGCACCACGCAGGTCGCGCACGCGCTGCCGACCCAAGAATCCTCCCGCGTCGTCACCGTACGCTTCGATTCCAATGTCGCGCCCGGCCTGCCATGGCTGTTCGAGCCGGAACGGCGGACCGTCGACGTCCATCTCGGCGAGGTGGTCACGGTCTATTATACGGTGACCAACCAGGCCGCCCGCATCACCACCGGCCAGGCCGGCTATAATGTGACGCCGCCGACGGTCGGCAGCTACTTCGACAAGATCAATTGTTTCTGCTTCACCCAGCAGACGATGAAGCCCGGCGAGAAGCGCGACATGGCGGTGGTGTTCTATGTCGATCCGAAGCTCGCCAAAGACTCCGAACAGGATACGCTCAGCAATATCACGCTGTCCTATACCTTTTATCCGGCGATCGATTCGGCGCTGCCGGTGACGGCGAGCGAGACTGTGCCGAAGCGGGAAAAGTCGGGACCGATCTGAGAAGTGGAATTGAAACGGCGCGTGGCGGGACATCCAGCGCGCCAAGGTGGAGAAGATGACGATGGCTGACGTTGCACACGCCAAACCGCACCACGATTACCATCTGGTCAACCCCAGTCCGTGGCCGGCGATTGGCGCGACCTCGGCGTTCCTTCTGGCCCTCGGGCTCATATTGTGGATGCACCACATGGTGTCCTACGCGCCGGTCATCATGGGTGCCGGCGCCATCGGCGTTGCCTACACCATGATCGGCTGGTGGCGCGATGTAATCTTCGAGGCAGAGGTCGAGCACGACCACACCCGCGTGGTGCAGATTTCGCACCGCTACGGCATGATCCTGTTCATCGCCTCCGAGGTGATGTTCTTCGTTGCCTGGTTCTGGGCCTATTTCAACACCGCCCTGTTCCCGGACGAATTTCGCGACATCGCGCGGATCGCCTATACCGGCGGCGTGTGGCCGCCCAAGGGCGTCCTCACTTTCGATCCGTGGCATTTCCCGCTTCTCAACACGCTGATCCTGCTCACCTCGGGCACCGCGGTCACCTGGGCGCATCACGCGCTGCTGGAGAACGACCGCAAGGGTCTGATCAGAGGTCTCGTGCTGACGATCGGGCTGGGCTTGAGCTTCACTTGCGTGCAGGCCTGGGAGTACATGCACGCGGCGTTTCACTATTCCGGCAACCTCTACGGCGCGACTTTCTTCATGGCGACCGGATTTCACGGGGCCCATGTCATCATCGGCTCGATCTTCCTGATCGTCTGCCTATTCCGCGCGCTCGCCGGCCAGTTCAAGCCGACACAGCATCTGGGCTTCGAGTTTGCCGCCTGGTACTGGCATTTCGTCGACGTGGTGTGGCTGTTCCTGTTCTCCTGCATCTACGTTTGGGGCCAAGGACCACCTGTCGCCGGCTAGCCGCGGCCGCCATCAAGCGCCGGCTCCCCGCTTTCGCGGCGAGGAGCGGATACCTACATTGCCGGCATGGTCGAAAAAACGATTACGACGCTTTCCGGTTCAATCCGGGCCGGATTAGCTTGCGCCTGTCCGCGCTGCGGGCGCGGCAAGCTGTTTCACGGATTTCTGACTTTGCGGCCGGGCTGCGAGGTCTGCGGGCTGGACTACGGTTTTGCGGATTCCGGCGACGGGCCGGCGGTGTTCATCATGTTTTTCGCCGGCGCCATCGTCGTGGGCGCCGCGCTGATCACCGAGGCGCTCTATCACCCGCCTTATTGGGTCCATGCCGCGTTATGGCTGCCCCTGATCTTTGTTCTTACGCTCGGACCATTGCGACCGATGAAAGGCCTGATGATCGCTCTGCAATACCATCACAAGGCCGCGGAAAGCCGTTTCGGCGGCAACCGGACATGACGGTGCCGTCCGAGATCCAGGCGCGCGGAGCGAGCGTGCCGCGGCGCCGGACCTGGGTTGGTTTTCTGGTGCCGGCGTCGTTGGCGTTTTGCTTCCTGATCGGGCTCGGCGTCTGGCAAATCGAGCGCAAAGCCTGGAAGGAAGGCTTGATCGCCTTGCTGACCGAGCGGCTTGCAGCGCCTGCCGAGGCTTTGCCACCGTCGAAGAGCTGGCCGCAACTCGACCAGGCCAACGACGAGTACCGCCGCGTCGAATTCAAAGCCGCGTTCGAGCCGAACCGTGACGCGCTGGTCTATGCCTCGGCCACCGCGTTTCGTCCCGACGTGGACGGGCCGGGGTACTGGGTCTTCACCCCGGCGCGGCTCGCCGACGGCGGGGTGGTGATGGTCAATCGCGGCTTTGTGCCGGAGGGACGTCAGGATCCGAAGTCGCGCCCGAGCGGCCAAGTCTCCGGAACCGTCGATATCGTCGGCGCGATGCGCTGGCCCGACACCAGGCACTGGTTCACGCCCAACGACGAGCCTTCGCATAATCTTTGGTTCGCCCGCGATCCGGCGGCGATGGCGGCGGCCAAGGGCATCGGGCCGGTTGCGCCGTTCTATGTCGAGCAGGAGTCACCGGCGCCGCCGGGCGGCCTGCCGCAACCGGGCAAGCTTGTCGTCAGCCTGCCGGATAATCATCTGCAATATGCGATCACTTGGTTCGGGCTGGCGGCGGTTCTGGCCGGCGTAACGATCAGTTTTGGCGTGAGTTCGGGGCGCCGCAACCCCCCCGGAACCGGACCAGCGGCGGGGGCATAGGGCTTTATTTCCCTTCGTTGCGACTACTTCCGCTCCCTTGGCGTTGGCCGAGAAGCCATCTACTGTGATGACGGATCCGGCACGGCCCTGGGCTGGTGCGCCGCCAAAAAGCCATAGGAATCAGTATCTTAATTCGCCACATCGCATCGATACGACGGCGAAGGAGAGAGTGTGCGTTACGTTTCCACCAGGGGTGAGGTCCCGTCGCTCGGCTTCGCCG
>JBARER010000270.1:0-12733 GCA_049796395.1 Xanthobacteraceae bacterium | reverse complement strand
AGCCAGTGCAGGCGGTTTCTCCGCCGACGGCGCCGCCGGGCGCCACGCCGTTCAAGCCGCGGCCCGTCCCCGGCGCCGAGGGCGAGGAAGCCGGCGAAGAAGCCGCCATCTCGGATGCCGACCTCGACGAGGACGATCTCGAAAATTCGATGTCGCTTGCCGCGATCGAGGCCGAGCTGAAACCGAAAGTGCTCGAGACGTTCGACAAGATCGCCGACGCGTTCAAGCGGCTGCGCCGCCTGCAAGAGATCGACATCCAGAACAAGCTGTCGAGCGGCAATGACAAGCTGTCGCCGAACCAGGAGCGCAAATACAGGAAGCTCAAGGAAGAGATCATCGCCGAGGTGAAGTCGCTGCGGCTGAACCAGGCGCGGATCGACGCGCTGGTCGAGCAGCTCTACGACATCAACAAGCGGCTAGTCAGCCACGAGGGCCGGCTGATGCGGCTCGCCGAAAGCCACGGCGTGCCGCGCGAAGGCTTCTTGCGGCAGTATCAAGGCTCCGAACTCGACTCGCGCTGGCTCAACCGGGTGTCGAAGCTGTCCGAGAAGGGCTGGAAGAATTTCATCGGCCGCGACAAGGATCGCATCAAGGAGTTGCGCACCCACATCCACGAGCTCGCCACGGAAACCGGGCTCGAAATCCCGGAATTCCGCAAGCTCGTGCACATGGTGCAGAAGGGCGAGCGCGAGGCGCGCCAGGCCAAGAAAGAGATGGTCGAGGCCAATCTCCGCCTCGTCATCTCCATCGCCAAGAAATACACCAACCGCGGCCTGCAATTCCTCGACCTGATCCAGGAAGGCAATATCGGGCTGATGAAGGCGGTCGATAAGTTCGAATACCGCCGCGGCTACAAGTTCTCGACCTACGCGACCTGGTGGATTCGCCAAGCGATCACCCGGTCGATTGCCGATCAGGCGCGCACCATCCGCATCCCGGTGCATATGATCGAGACCATCAACAAGATCGTGCGCACCTCGCGCCAGATGCTCAACGAGATCGGCCGCGAGCCGACGCCAGAGGAATTGGCCGAAAAACTCGGGATGCCGCTGGAGAAGGTCCGCAAGGTTCTCAAAATCGCCAAGGAGCCGCTATCGCTCGAGACGCCGATCGGCGACGAGGAAGACTCGCACCTCGGCGATTTCATCGAGGACAAGAACGCCATCCTGCCGATCGACGCCGCCATCCAGTCGAACCTGCGCGAAACCACCACCCGCGTGCTCGCCTCGCTCACGCCGCGCGAGGAGCGGGTTCTGCGCATGCGCTTCGGCATCGGCATGAACACCGACCACACGCTGGAAGAAGTCGGCCAGCAGTTCTCGGTCACGCGCGAGCGCATCCGCCAGATCGAGGCCAAGGCGCTGCGGAAATTGAAGCATCCCTCTCGTTCCAGGAAACTTCGTAGCTTCCTGGACAATTAGCCGAAGCGCGCCGGCTTTCCGGCGCGCGAAGCCCTCGGGCTTGACCCGAGGGATCCGAGCCGGTCACGGAAGCTTCGCTCGTTCCTCGACAACCGACCCGTCATTCCGGGACGGCCCAAAGGGCCGGGCCCTGAATCCATACGCCGCAGCGGTTGGGGTGATGGATTCGGCGTCAAACGTCTCCGCGAAATTTGGCTGGCGAAAGGGCGCGCTCATTCCCGCGTAAGCGGGAATCCAGATGAGCGTCTGAGACAGAGTGGGTCACCGCCTTCGCGGGGACGACCGGTAAAGCCTAATCGGCGGACGGAAAGCGGTTGCGCGCCTTGGCGGACTGCTCGGCGGCTTCGGCGAATACTTCGAACGCCGCTTCGATCGCATTCGTAACTGCGGCGAAGAGCTGGCCCATGCCGCGCGGCGCAGCGGCGACGGATCGAACGTGGGCGACATTGCTCATGAGACGTGTCTCCAAAAGGCCGGATTGGGGTGCCGCCGCGCTGACTGTGGCGTTCATGATCGTGATCCCGGTTGCGATCTTGGCGCGGCGCGCGATCCGACGCTGCGGCGCAGCCGCCGGGCGCTGTCGGGAAGTTTCAGGCCCGAAAGCCGCACGAATTCGGCGACCTCGCGCTCGGCGGCCTGCCGGCGCGCGACCAGAAGGCGGGCAAAGGCACGGTGCCAAAGGTTGCGACGCCGCGACGTGCTCGCCGGGCGTGCCGTGGCAGGCGGAAATCCGCCTGCGGCGTCGACGGTGCCGGTATAAGCCATCGCAATTTACTCCTAAGGGGTAGGCTTTCCGACCGCCTGCCCCGCTCAAGGCCGATTTATTGCACTGCAATATATGAATCGGGTGTTAACGAACTAGCCCCCGATTGGCATGCACTCCATGCGCCCAGCACATGCATTGCGGTGCAATATAAATGTCAAACGCCCGTTAGAAAAAGGCCCAGCTGCGATTCGCCGTCCTCTGCCTCGTCATGCCCGGGCTTGACCCGGGCATCCACGTCTTGACGGCGCACGGGGGTAAGTCGTGGATGGCCGGACCAAGTCTGACCAAGTCCGGCCATGACGGGTCGAGGCATCCGAATTCGAGGCGCAATGTCCGAAGCCTGGTCACTCCACCCGCAGCTCGAAAACGACACCGCGCCGGTCGGCGATCTGGCGCTGTGCCGCGTCCTCGCGATCAACGACGCCGATTACCCGTGGCTGATCCTGGTGCCGCGTCGGCTGAAGCCTGACGCCGAAATGGCAAAGCCGGTCTCCGGAACCGATCATGCGCCATCGGTCATCGTCGAAATCGCCGACCTCGAACCGGCCGACGCCACGCGCCTGATGCAAGAGATCGCCCTGGTCTCGCGCGTCCTGCAGGAGGTCACCCGCTGCGACAAGCTCAATGTCGCGGCCATCGGCAATGTCGTGCCGCAGCTTCACGTCCACATCGTCGCCCGCTGGAAGACCGATCCTTTATGGCCGAAGCCGGTGTGGGGGCATGCGACGGTAAGGACGGGGGATGCGGAGGGGTTTGGGAGGTTTGTGGAGGCAGTGTGGAAGGGGCTTAAGCTCGCCCCTTGAATGGCCATTGCTCACCCCTACCCCAACAACGCCTCCGGCAAGCAATCCGGGGTGTAGGCGCGCGGTGCGTTGGCGAGCGCGCGGCGGCCGAGCTTCCAGCAGAAGAACTCCCCGACCCCGACCAGGAGGAGGCCGTTCCACTGGCGATAAAAGACGAAGCCGGCCACGCCGGCGAGCGCGAAGACCGGCGCGGCGATGACTGCGCTTGCCAGCATCAGCCGGAAGCGCCAGGGCGGCACGCCGGCGGTAAACGCGATGCCGCCGTAGCGGCCGCAGCCGAGACGGGCATGCAAGGCGCGCACGAAATCGCGATAGCGCGCCGCGCGTTCGGCGTCGCGATAACGGCCCGGATCGGTGTTGACGATGGTGAGCCCGCTGCCGTCGGCGAAGCTGATGGTGCAGCGGTCGGCGGTGACTTTTTGGCCGGCGGAGCTCAGATGCACCGCGACGATGTTGCCGTAGGCCGTCTCCATGGCCGTGCCGTCCATGGTCCACGTCAGCGTGTCGCCGCCGAGCGTGATGCCGCGATTGGGGTTACGCCAATACAAGCGCCGGCCGGCGACGTTGATGCAGAGGTCGTAGCTGCGCGAAGCATCGAGGGTCGGGGCAAGCATGAAAGGCAGTGTGGTCCGGCTGCGCTTAACGGCCCGTTGCCAGCGGCGGCGGCAAGCCGTGGCCGCAAGCGCCGGCGGCAAGCGGACACGCCGGAGCTACCAGCTCATCTCTAGCTCCTTGGCGGCATCGAGCTTGTTTTGCAGCGCGCCGTTGATGACGTCGAAGACGCGCCGCGCGCTCGACATGCGGATGGCGTCGCCCTGCTCGAGGCGATAGATCGAGGAAATGCTCGGCTTGGCGCCCGGCAGGCGGCTGACGATGTCGACGATTTCCCAGCCGAGCTGCTCTTGCCTGATCTTTCGCAGACGGGGAAATCGCGCTTTTAAAGGTTGAGCTCTCGGTCGTTTGGCCATGCGCCGTCACGTCAACCGAACGGGATGACACCAGCGCTTAAGTGAACTGGCCGCCAAATGCAAGCCATTGAAATCCTTTACATTCTTTGAGTTGTGAACTAGTTCCATTGACAATCAATGATAATCATCCACTATAGAACAACCTCTGCGGGTACTGCCGCGACGATGGGTGCGGGCGTAAGGACGGCGACGAGAACGGCCATGAGTCGGCATAAACACAGCCATTCGCCGGAACTTGCCGGGGTCATGCCGGCCGACGATCCCAGCTCGTTCAACACCCTCCGCATCGCCGAGCAGATCGGCATGGAAGCGCTCGGCATGGCCAAGTGGGCGCGCGCCGCCGGGCTCACGACGCTCGGCTTTCTTTTGGAAACCGCGGCGCTCGAAGCCGGAGCGCAAGTGGCCGCGCTGCAATGGCCGGACGACGCGCCACCCGACTGAACGCTCTCCAGACAGTCAGAGCGAAACCGAGCGCGCCGTGATAGCATCGCGCAAACGATGATCGCTGTCGGAGAATCCACCATGCGCACCGCGCGTCCGATGAGCCGCGCCGCGGCACTCGGCATTGCCGCGCTGGCGGCCACACAGATCGCCGGCGCATCGCCCGCTTACGCCTTTTCCGCAAGCTTCGCCTGGTGCTCGGGCTCGCCGAATTTCCAGCTCAGCGACGTGCCGGCCGGAACGGTGACATTGCAGTTCGCCATGACCGATCTCGACAAGCCGGCATTTCATCACGGCGGCGGCACGGTCGGCTATCGCGGCCAGAGCGAGGTGCCGTGCGGCGCGTTCGCCACGGGCTTCGTCGGCCCGGCGCCGCCGCCCGGCGAGGTACACACCTACGAATTCGCCATCAGGGCATTGGCGCAAGACGGCACGGTGCTGGCGACCACCACGGCGCAAAAAAGATTTCCGGAATAAGCGTCGTTCGCGCGGTCGCGCCCGCGGTCTCACACGGACGGAATTTTCTTCTTCTTTTGTTTTTGTTCCGCGGCGCCCCGCGCCCACACTGCGATCAGTTCCGTTCCGCTGCCGCTACGGTCACTTTTTATTTCAGCTGACCGCTTGGAGCATGGTCTAAGTTGCCAAGCGCACGTTCCCTCGCCACGACATCACCTTTCATCGATCACCAAACGAACCAAGCGAGGCCGGATTCGCTCGACACAACGCATCCCCGGTGAGGGCTCTAACGGAGTCAAAAAATGCGTTGTTGGCGTATCGTCGGCGGCTTGGGCCGGCCGGGAAGTCTTGTGCTGTGTGTTGCCGCGGTTTCGGCGCTTGCCGCGACCAGCCCGGCGTTGGCACGGTCGCATCACTACGATCATCGTCATTATCATTTCGCCCGGCGGCACGGCGTGCGGCTACGCGCCGATGGCGTTGCGGTCTCCTATCGCTCCGGCTCGCAGCCGTGGGCATCGCATGATGACTGGCAGCAGGCCCGCGTCACGGACAATCGCCGCTTCGCCGGCAATCGATGGGCGGAGAATAATTGGAACGCGAATTGGCAAAATGGCTGGCGCTCGAACTGGCAATCCGATGGCTGGAGCCGACAGACCGCGTTCGGCGGAGGTTCGCAGATGGACGGCATGGCGGCGCAACAGGCGAGCGCGGCCGGCGTGCCGGTGTCGCTGGTTGAGCGCGTGATCAAACGCGAGAGCGGCGGCAACCCGCGCGCGGTGAGCCGCGGCAATTATGGCTTGATGCAGATCCGGCTCGGCACCGCGCGCGCCATGGGCTACGCCGGATCGGCCTCAGGACTCCTCGATGCGCAGACCAATATGACTTACGCCGTGCGCTATCTCGCCGGCGCCTATCGCGCCGCCGGCGGCAACGAGAGCCGGGCGGTCGCACTTTATGCGCGCGGCTATTACGGCGTCGCCAAAGCGCAGGGCTTCTCGCCTTACGGCTCATCCTATGGCGGCGCGCCTTACCGGGTGGCATCCAACGCTTACGGTCCCACGGGCTTCGGCGATCAGCCGGCGGCATGGCAGACCGTGCAGCCTTACGCCGGTGCGCCGCGCTCGCGCGCGCGGCGTTATTGGCATCGCCCGGTGTAACGCAAGCCACCTCGCGATGCGCGGTCGCGGCGGCTCGATGTTTGTTTTCTCTACAGCGCCGCGACCGCGCTCACTTCGATCAGGAACTGCTCCTGCACCAGGCGATCGACGATCAGCAGCGTGTTCGGCGGATAGCCGCCGCTGCCGAACAGTTTTGGAAATTCGCGCGTGCGATAAGCCATGAATTTTGGGATGTCCTGCGAGTGCACGAGATAAGTCGTGAACTCGACGAGATTGGCGAAACCCGCACCCTGCGAGGCAAGCGCTGTTCCGATATTGGTGAAGGCGAGCGCGCATTGCGCGTCGAACTCCGCGGGCGCCTTGCCGTCCCGGCCGGCGCCGACCTGCCCGGCGATAAACAGGAACTCCGACGCCTTCACGCGGGTGAGCTGCGAATATTGGCCGAGTGGCTTGCCGAGACTGTCCGGATTGAGAATCTGAATTTGAGGCATAATAAGCTCCACGTCATTTGACATGCTGGGACGCGTTCACATTAGCGCGCGCCGCACGCCAAGGCATCCGCACTTGCGTGGCCCAAGACTTGCGTGGCCCAAGACTTGCGCGGCCAAAGAACGATACCATTTGAAACACCGGGGGCAGAAAATCGGATCGAAAATGAACTTCTCGCGCAGCGGATTTTCGGGCTTCGGCGCGTTCCAGTTTGCGGGCCCCGCCCCAGGTGTCCGCTACGATGCCGCGGGACGACGGGCGGCGCTCGACCGGCTGGATGTGCTGGCGACCGCGTTCGATACCGCATTCATCCTGCCGGGAACAAATGTGCGTTTCGGCGTCGAATCGCTGTTGCGGCTCATCCCCGGTATCGGCGACGCCGTGGCGTCGCTGTTGTCGTTTTATCTGCTGTATGAGGCGCGCCGGCTCGGAGTGCCGCGGTTGTTGCTCGCGCGCATGCTCGGCAATGTGCTGTTGGAAGGCACCGTCGGTCTGGTGCCCGTGGCCGGCGATGCGTTCGACGTTTTCTTTCGCGCCAACCGGCGCAACGTCGCTTTATTGCGCCGGCATTTCGCGCGCGCCGGCTATTAGGAATATCAGAGAGATTGCCGAGCGTCAGGCGGTCTTGGTCCAGCCCGCCTCGTCGCGCGGCCTTTTCTTCGCGCCCGAGCGGATGATGCTCTTGATCTTGACCGGCGCCCTGCCGGATTTTTCGGCGATCTCGCGGTCCTGCTCGATCAGAAAACCGTGCGCCGGCTTGTCGCCGTCGATGCCGCCGGTGAGTTCGCGCGGCACCTTGCGATTGGAGCGTTGCGTGCCGTCCTCATAGACGACGTCGAACATGATGAATTCGGAGTTTTGTCCGGGCTTGCGCGGCATGGTTGTTCTCCGCTTTGTTGGAGCGAAACCGATCCCGAAGGCGGCTGCTGGCGGCCCGGGTTAGGCTCATGTCAGTTGTGAAGGAAAGCGCCGGCGCGAGGGGCGACGCCTGACGCTTGATCGATCGCTATATAGGGGCGCCGTAGCGGCTTTGCAATTGCGCCACGGCTTTGGCGTTCAGTGCTTGGCGTTCAATGCTTCGCGTTCAGTCGGTTCCCTCGACGATGCGGATGTCGCGCACCGCGCCGTCGCCGAGCGCCTCAAGGGCTTTCTTGTAGGCCGGACTGTTATAGGCCGCGACGGCTTTGTCGAGGCTCGGAAATTCCGAGATGACGATGCGCTCCTTCTGTCCAGCCTCAAAGGCGGCGGCGGCGATGCCACGCGCGATATAGCGGGCCCCGAACGGAGTGACCGCCGGCGGCGCCAGCTTGGCATAGGCTTCGAGTTTTTTCGGGTCGGAAATGGAGCGGTAAACGCTCACCCAATAGGCTTTCGGCATGGTGCAAACTCCGGATGCGTGTCGTGGGCTCAAGGAGTAACATTCCCGGCAAGCGCGTCATAGGCGGGCAGGCTAACAAGCGGGAGTCAGGCGATGTCCATTTTCAGCGGCTTGTTCGGTCGCGGCCGGGCGGCGCCGACCGAGAGGGTGTCCGATCCCGTCGAGTACAAAGGCTTCGTCATCCGCGCCGCGCCCTACAAGAACAACGGCCACTACCAGACCGCGGGCATGATTGCGCGCGACGTGGACGGGGTCCGCAAAGAGCACCGTTTCATTCGTGCCGATGCCTATGCGTCCTACGACGATGCGGTCACGTTCACGCTCAACAAAGCGCGCCAGATCGTCGACCTGCAGGGCGAGCGGATTTTCGATTAGAGCCCCTCGACGATGCGCAGGTCGCGATCGGCGCCGTTGGCGAGTACTTTGACCGCGGCCTGATAGGCGGGACTGTCATGAGCGGCGGCGGCTTGGTCGACGCTGTCAAATTCGATCACGACGACGCGCTCCTTTAGGCCTTTCTCATAGGCCTTGGCGGCGGTGCCACGGGCCAGGAAACGGCCGCCGCCGGCGGCAATCGCCGGACCGGCAAGCTTGCCGTATTCGGCCAGCGCAGCCGGATTCGCAATCGAAAAATAGGTGGCAATCCAATAGCCCTTGGCCATGACGGTATCCCTTTGTCAGTCCGGGAGAGACTATCAGGTGAGCCGGATCGAAAGCGAGGCCGGTTCAGGCCGCCGCTTCGTCGCCGAGGGCCGCGCTCTTTTCACCCTTGAGCCGCTTTAAAAGCGTCCGCAGCGAGGTGATTTCAGCCTCCAGCATGGCGACGCGCTGGACCACTTCGGCTGCGCTGGGCGCGGCGTCGGGGGCGCGCCCGGCCACGACGAAAGCCAGACCGATCTCGTCGCCGCGGCGCCATTGGACCCGCGCGCGTAGCGTCTGTTCGCGCTGCGGAATATAGAGATCGACCATTTCAGGCAGCGTCACGGTGTCGGAAAAGATGATACGCGCGCCTTTCTCCGACAGATCGCGGATGAGGCAGGCCAACGCACCACGCTTGCGGCTGACATAGACAAAGCCGCGCAGGAAGCTTTTGCTGCGTCTCGATCCGCGGCGCTCGCCCATTGTTCCCCCGGACTGGCGCGCAAATTGAAGTGCCACAATAACCCGTGACGCTTAATGCCGCCTTACCGAAGGAAATGCCGAGGCGTTGGTAAAAACCATGTATTTACAATAGCTTAAATACAGCTCACGCGAAGCCACGCTGCCGGCCGTTAAAAATCACCACCCGGAAAACAGCCGTTCCAGGTCATAGGCGGCAGCGCCGAGCACACATATCGCCAAGCCGCCCCCGATGATGCCCAGCAGCACAGCGGAGTTAACACGGGCCAGCTTGCGTTTGTCGAAATGGGCCTTGTCGGCGAGATGGGTCACCATTGCCTGTCCCCTTCGCAGCTTGAATCCACCTAAAGCTGCCCTCGCTTCGCCACCCCCCAGCTTCGTCTTAGTTTAACAACCGACTCGTGCTTTTAGCATCATTTGCCGCCGCAGGCCAGCATTGCGGCGCCTGAAGGGCTCAAAGACGGAGCCATGGGCGACGGGCCATCGCAACGGCAATCGATCTGGCCTAACGTCGTCCGCGGCGAGCAAACGGCAAACCCTCGAGGAGATGCGCGATGCATGTTTTCAACGTGTTGAAGGAAGCGGAGTTTGATCCAAAGAAACACGTGGAAAAGATCCTCGGCACCATCGAAGCGGGCGATGTCACAGTCGCTTGCTGGGAGCCCGGCCAGACCAGTTCTTATCATTGTCACCCGGACGCAACCGAAATCTATTTTTGCTTCGAGGGCGGCGGCACGATGCGAACGCCGCGGGAAAGCATTGCGGTGATCCCCGGCGCGTTCGTCGTTCACCCGCCGGGCGAGGTCCATGAATACGCCAACGGCCCCCAGCGCACCCTGTTATTCCGCGTCCGCTACGGCTCCGACATGGTCGCGCAGCATCTGGATTGGCGCGGACGGCAAGGCTGGACACAAAGCGCCGAGGACATTGAATATTTCCGGCAGCATCCGGCGACGTAGCGCCGCCCATCCGCCGGATCGCGGCCCAGCGATCGCCTTATTGCCGGAAGAGAGAACGTCCGGCCCGACCGGAATACCAGTTGTTCGGTTCGCAGAAGTCGGCGTTGCCGCGCTTCGACGCCAGACATTGCGCCATCGAATTATAGGCGCAGTCCTGCGCCGGACCGGTCATCAGGCAGTAAGGATAGGCCGCGCTCGATTGGGCGAATGCTTCGGTGCCAAACCCGGAAAAAAGCAATAGAACCGCGCCCGCAAGCGCGGCCGCAACGACAGTCGCACGCATCGTTTCTGTTCTCCATCGATGCCTCGTCGTCAAACGGCCGACCAAAGGCATGGTTCTGTCACTTCCCCGCGAGTACAGCCCAATGAGACGAACCCGCGGCCGGCACGGATATTCCCGGACCAGCGTCACTCTTTCGGTCAAGGTAACTCTTTCGGTCAAGGTAACTCTTGGGGCCGAGGTTCTTTGCGGCCGAGGTGACTCTTTTCCGTCGCCTTGCTAACAGTGCGGCCGGTAATTTGTGCAAGCATACGCACGCCGCGATCCGCTGGGAGGACTGATGTTCAAGAAGCCGCATTGTCCCGTCATCGCCATCGAGGAACATTATTGGGACGAGGAACTCGCCAAAACCTATGCCGGAGGCGAGGCCGGCCGGCCGGGCGAGCAAATGGCGCGGCTCAACGACCTCGGGGCCTTGCGCCTCAAGGAGATGGATGAAGCCGGCATCGATGTTCAGGTCATTTCACACGGCGCACCGTCGACCCAAAAGCTTCCCGCCGAGACTGCGGCTGCCTTGGCGCGGCGCGTCAACGACCGGCTGCATGCCGCGATCGCCGGCAATCCGCGCTTCGCCGCCTTCGCCGCATTACCGACGGCGGTGCCGGAAGCCGCGGCCGACGAGCTCGAGCGCACCGTAAAGCTCGGATTCAAGGGCGCCATGCTGCACGGCCTCGCCAATGGCGTCTTTCTGGATCACAAGAAATTCTGGCCGATCTATGCGCGCGCCGAGGCCCTCGACGTGCCGATTTATCTGCACCCGTCGTTGCCGAACGCAGAGGTGACGCGCGTCTATTACGAAGACTACATCAAAGACTTCCCCACGGTGGCGCGGCCGGCCTGGGGCTACACGGTCGAGACTGCAACGCTCGCCATCCGGCTGGTCCTCTCCGGCGTATTCGAACGTCATCCGCGGCTGAAAATCATTCTCGGCCATCTCGGCGAGACGCTGCCGTTTTTGGTATGGCGTATCGATCAGGCGTTGTCGCGGCCGGGGCAAAAATCGATGAGCTTTCGCGACATTTTCTGCGGCAATTACTACATCACCACCAGCGGCAATTTTTCCAATCCGGCACTGCTATGCTGCGTCATGGAAATGGGCGTCGACCATATCCTGTTCGCGGTCGATTGGCCGTTCGTGGTCAATCCGCCGGCAACGCAATGGATGGAGGGCGTGCCGCTGTGCGACGAAGACAAGGCCAAAATCCTGTCCGGCAACGCCAAGCGGTTGTTGCGGATGTGACGGGCGACGTTTGCCCGATTCCCTGGTATCACGGAAAAATATAAGGTATTTCGCAAAATTAGGCTGGAAACGGCACGAGGCGCGCAAAAATGTGCCGGCGGAACGGCGGGTTCTGCGGCAATTCCCTAAGAACGGAAACAGCCAAATTTAATAGCGGAAGAGCGTAAGAAACCTGCAGAACAGGGTCGCCGCTTGTCGCACATGTGCCATTCCCCGGACGAACTGCGTGGCCACAAAAGACCGCCCTGGAGGAGGATTCCGACTTTGTTAACCGTGGCGGCGGCTAATGTTCCGGTTTCCACCGGCGGGGAACCGAGTAGACATGCGGGTATTGCTGATTGAAGACGATAGCGCCACCGCGCGATCGATCGAGCTGATGCTCAAATCCGAGAGCTTCAACGTCTATACGACCGACCTCGGCGAAGAAGGCATCGATCTCGGCAAGATCTACGACTATGACATTATCTTACTCGACCTGAACCTGCCGGACATGTCGGGCTTCGATGTGCTGCGCAAGCTGCGCGTATCCAAAGTGAAGACGCCGATCTTGATCCTCTCCGGTCTCGCTGCCATCGAAGACAAGATCAAAGGTCTCGGCTACGGCGCCGACGATTACATGACCAAGCCATTCCACAAGGATGAGCTGGTCGCGCGCATCCACGCCATCGTGCGCCGATCCAAAGGGCACGCGGAGTCAATCATCAACACTGATGGGCTGTGTGTCAATCTTGATAGCAAGACAGTTCAAATCGGTAGCGCGCGCGTGCATCTGACCGCCAAAGAGTACCAGATGCTGGAACTCCTGAGCCTGCGCAAAGGCACGACGCTGACCAAGGAAATGTTCCTCAATCACCTCTATGGCGGCATGGACGAGCCCGAGCTGAAGATCATTGATGTCTTCATCTGCAAGCTGCGGAAGAAGCTCGCTCATGCATCGGGCGGCAAGAACTATATCGAAACAGTGTGGGGCCGCGGCTACGTAATGCGCGAGCAAGCCGCGGCTACAACAACGAACTTCGCTTAACAGATTCCTCCCGCCTCACGGCGGCCAATATCGACCCTGGGCCAAATCGCTCTTCTGCCCAAGTTGGCAGGCTTGTCTACTTTGAATGTGACAGCGATCAAATCGCCAACAGCCCGGCCGGTTATCTGGGCGCTCCCGACCCTATTGATCTTAAGTCAATTCCAAAATGGTCGATATGCGGACCATGCTCATGTCCGCTTCGGGCAGGTTGCGCCGGATTGTCTGTTAGGCGCGCGCGTCTCCTTTCCGCCTGTTACCAACCGAATAGCGG
>JBARER010000269.1:0-16754 GCA_049796395.1 Xanthobacteraceae bacterium | reverse complement strand
CCGGGGGAGCGGTCGACGGCGACCTCGTCGCCGTCGAGGTGGCGCGCCAAGGCCGGTTCGGACTGCAGGCCGGGACCGTGGTGGAGCGGCTCGGCTCGCTCAAGAGCGAGCGTGCCGTCAGCATCATCGCTATTCACGCCCACGACATCCCACACACGTTTACGCGCGCCGTGCTCGAAGAGGCGGACGCGGCGCGGGCGGCCTCGGCGGCCGGCCGCGAGGATTGGCGGGGTGTTGCCTTCGTCACAATCGATCCGCCCGACGCCAAGGATCACGACGACGCCGTGCACGCGGTTCCCGATCCAGATGCAAAAAATGCCGGCGGGCATATCGTGACGGTCGCGATTGCCGACGTCGCCCATTACGTGCGGACAGGCTCGGCGCTCGATCGCGAAGCGGTCAAGCGCGGCAACTCGGTCTATTTCCCCGACCGCGTCGTACCGATGCTGCCCGAGCGCATCTCCAACGATCTCTGCTCGCTCCGCCCGCAAGAGGACCGGCCCGCGCTTGCCGTGCGCATGGTGATCGGCGCCGACGGAAGCAAGCGCTCGCATAGCTTCCACCGCGTGCTGATACGCTCCGCGGCGCGGCTGCATTACGAGCAAGCGCAGCTCGCGGTCACCGGCCGTACCGATGAGATCACCGAGCCGATTGCAAGCGGGGTACTCGCGCCGCTTTATGCGGCATACCGAACCGTGCTGCACGCCCGCGACGCGCGCGGTCCGCTCGATCTCGACATTCCGGAGCGCAAGATCGTGCTCAAATCGGACGGCACCGTCGATCGCGTGATCATGCCGCAGCGGCTTGAAGCACACCGGCTGATCGAGGAATTCATGATCCTCGCCAATGTCGCCGCCGCCGAAACCTGCGAACGGGCGAATACTGCGCTGATCTATCGTGTGCATGACGAGCCTTCGCCGGAAAAGCTCAGTGCGCTGCGCGAGTTTCTTGCCACGCTCGATATCAATCTTCCCAAAGGCGGCACGCTGCGGCCCGACGGCTTCAATGCCATCCTATCACGCGTCAAAGGTCGCGACGTCGAGCGGCTGGTCAATCAAGTGGTATTGCGGTCACAGGCGCAGGCCGAATACTCGGCGGAGAATTTCGGCCATTTCGGACTCAATCTGCGCCGCTACGCGCATTTCACCTCGCCGATCCGCCGCTATGCCGATCTGGTGGTACACCGCGCTCTGATCCGCGCGGCGAGGCTCGGCGCCGACGGTCTGCCCGATGACGCCGACGTTCGATCGCTCAATGAAATCGCCGCCAATATTTCCGCCACCGAGCGCCGCGCCATGAAAGCCGAGCGCGAGACCGCCGACCGGCTTATCGCGCATTTCTTGGCTGATCGCGTTGGCGCGAGTTTTGACGGCCATATCTCAGGCGTCACTCGCGCCGGCCTATTTGTCGAGCTCAACGAGACCGGCGCCGACGGTTTCATTCCGGCGCGCACCATCGGCGACGAATATTTCCGCTTCGACGAAGCCGGCCGCGCCTTTGTCGGCCGCTTCGTCACCCATCGCCTCGGCGATCCGGTGACGGTGGAACTGGTCGAGGCAGCGCCGGTTGCGGGCGCGCTGCGCTTCAAGCTCGTCGGCCAAGATGCAAGTCATGGCCGCACTGCGGCACAGAGACCTTTACATCCGCCGCGCAACCGACCGAAATTTAACAACAAGCAGAAATCGCGCGATCGCCGGCGGCAGCCAGGAAAGCCCCACAAATGAAAGCCCGGCCTCTGGACGAGGGAAATATAACAGAAGCGGGCACGGCGACCGACCGCGCCGAACGGCTCACGCGCACTATGCGCGATCAGTCATTTCCGAATGTGAAGCCGCGCGATTCGGCGACGCTCATTCTGATCGATCGCGCGCACGCCGTACCCAAGGTGCTGCTTGGCCGTCGTCATCAGCGCCATAGATTTCTGCCAGGGAAATTCGTCTTTCCCGGCGGCCGTATCGAGCCGACCGATCGGTTGATGGCGGTATCGGCGGCACTGCACGAGCGCCACGTCGCCAAGCTGATGCGGCGCATGAAGCGGCCGAGCGAAGCGAAGGCCCTGGCCTTTGCTCTCGCCGCCGTGCGCGAAACCTACGAAGAGACCGGCCTGATGCTGGGCGTACCGGCGGACCGCGCTATGGCGGCGCCGCCGGGCCCCTGGGAAGCTTTCGCCAACGCGGGCATCGTGCCCGATCTCGGCGCGATCCATTTCGTGGCGCGAGCGATCACGCCGCCGAAGCGGCCATTGCGGTTCGACAGCCGTTTCTTTGCCGCCGAGGTTTCGGCAATTGCGCGCCGCGACGAGGGCTTCGTCGGACCGGACAAGGAACTGGTCGAGCTGGTCTGGCTGCCGATCACCGAGGCGCGGCAGCTCGATATGCCTGGCATCACCGCGGTCGTACTCGAGGAACTGACCGACCGCATCGCCGCCGGCATGGGCCTCGATCATCCCGTGCCACTCTACCGCATGCTCCATAAGCGCTTTGTGCGGGAAATCCTGTAACGGTTGACTTTCACGGCCCGCCGACTAGGTTCTCGCCCAACAATCACTGAGGTTAGATCATGGCCAAGAGCGCCACCATCAAGGTAAAGCTCGTTTCGAGCGCCGACACCGGCTTCTATTACGTCACGCGCAAGAACTCGCGCACCATGACCGAGAAGCTGAAAATGAAGAAATACGACCCGGTGGCGAAGAAGCACGTCGAGTTCACCGAGTCCAAGATCAAGTAGCGCGGAGCGTTTTAGGATCCGATCGCGGCGGAGTTGACGGCCGAGGGCCGGTTGGCGATGCCGATTGATCCGATCCGTGCCTTGATGTGCTCCGCCAGATATTCGGCGTCTCGTGCGACGCCGGAAAACCGGCCCGAGCCCCAGGTATAGAGCCACGGCAAACCTAAAAAATACACGCCGGGTATCGGCGTCACGCCACGCAGGTGGCTTGGCTGGCCGCGGCCGTTGAATACCGGCAAATCGATCCAGCTGTTGTCGGTGCGAAAGCCGATGCACCAGACAATGGATGTGATGCCGGCCGAGCGATAATCGAGCTGCGGGCGCTCACCGGGCGGTGTCCAGACCGGCTGATAGCGGGCCTCATGCGGCGCCGCGATACCCTTCTTGGCGATGAACCCGTCGATACTGGTCTTGATGCTTTCGGAAACCTGATCGGCTTGGTCGAGGCAGAGCGCCAGATCGTCGTCGAGCACCAAGTTGTCGCCTTTCACGTCGAGCAGGCGACCGTAAAGTTCCATGCCTTGCTGCGCCCGCTGCCGCAGATCAATGTCGCGGCCGCCGTCACGGCCGGTGACGTAGTGATTGGTCTTGTCGCGTACGCCCTCGCGTAACGGGTGCTCGTGCACCGGCAGGTCGTAATAGCCCATCAGATGCAGCCACTCGACGACGTCCTTGCCGCGGTATCGCCGCGACACCCGCGGCGCATCGCCGACGCAAAGATGAACCTTGCGGCCGGCAAGATGCAGGTCTTCGGCGATCTGACAGCCGGATTGGCCGCTGCCTACCACCAGCACGGCACCCTCAGGCAGCGAACCGGGATTGCGATACAGCGACGAATGGACCTGCAGGATGTTATCCGGCAGCCGTTCGGCGCAGCGCGGAACAATCGGGTCCTGATAGCCGCCGGCTGCGACCACCACCTGATCGGCGAGATGCACGCCGTCACTGGCGTCGAGCACAAAACGCTGCTGCGGATCGCTGCGCAGCTGCCGCACCGCGACACCTTCGCGAAGCGGCGGGCTGAAGGAGGCGACGAATGCGTCGACATAGGCAACGATCTCGTCGCGCAGCATGAAGCCGTTCGGATCGGGACCGCGATAGGGAAATCCCGGCAACTGACATTGCCAGTTTGGTGTCACCAGGCAAAACGTGTCCCAGCGCTCGGCGCGCCAGGCTTGCCCGGCGCGGTCTTTCTCGAACACGACATGATCGATGCCGCTCCGCGTCAAATACCAGCTGATTGAAAGCCCGGCCTGCCCGCCGCCGATGACCGCGACGGCATGGCGTGCAACCACATTTTGTTCACCCATTCTATCGGTCCAATCTCATTCGTCGAAGGTTTCGACGATTACCCGTGGCTCCGGCAAATTGGCAAACACCCGCGCGGCAGTCTCGATCCGCTCAAGCTGCGCCGTGGCGCGCGAGCAGCGCCAGCCATATTTCGCGGCGACGCGTTCGCTGGCGATATTAAGCGCGCTGCGGCTGCGCTCGACGAAATCGGCAAGTGCATAGCTCTCGCCCGGCGCGAAATAGTCCTTGATCACCAGCGAAGGCGAATAACAGCTCTCCGCGGTGCCGTCCGGCCAACGGATGCCAAAGCGCATTTCAGGCATCGGCCCGCTCCAGCAACGTGTCGTAAGCCGCGAGGTGCGCGTTCGCCGTTGTCGCCCAATCGCGCAGGGCTGCGATTTGCAAGCCCCGTGCGCGCAATGCTTCGCGCCGGGACTGATCGAGCGAGCGCGCCATGGCGGCGGCAATCGAAGAAGTGTCGAACGGATCGCACCACAGCACATCATCGTCACTCAGATATTCGGTGAACGGTGCAATCCGCGATGTCACGACCGGCACGCCGCTCGCCATGGCTTCAAGTACGACCAGACCAAAACCCTCCTTGGTCGAAGGAAAGACCAGCGCGCTAGCGGCGCGATAAAGCGCGGGCATCAGCGACTGCGGCAATGGTCCGGTTTGGATCACCGCGTCGGCCGTCAATCCGCTGCCGGCGTAAACTGCCGCAAATCGTTCCTGGAAAGCATCGTGGTCGAGGAGCGAAGCGCCGCCGGCGATGACCAGGCGGCACGACGGATGCCGCGCATGGAGCGATGCAAAAGCCTCAAGCAGCCGGATCGTATTCTTGCGTTCCTCAACCCCGCCAACGGCAAGGAACATAGCTGCATCCGACGGCAGACCGAGGCGTTGGCGCAATGCGGCATCGGTCGCATCGGCTCCCGGACGAAAGCGCCGTATGTCGACGCCATTGCCGACCAATACGGCCGTTCGATCGAACTCACGCTTGAGCCAATCGCACCACACCTTGCTGACCGCAAACAAACAATCGGCGGACGTAATGGCGCGCAGTTGCAGAGCCTCGAGCTTTGCATCATCGAACGCATCAACATGGTGAACTGTACGGGCAAAAGCGGGAATGAGCTGGCGTTCCTTCAAGTTCGCCAGGGCATTTGCCGAAATACCGTCCTGCGCGTGCCAGAGGTCGAAGGGGCGGTTTCCGTCACGTTCGAAATAGCGCACATAGTCGGCAATACGGGTCTCGACCAGTTCGCGCACATTCCGGCCGGCCACAGACGCAGGGATACAAAGTGTCTTGCAAATCGTATCGCGAAAGAACGTCGTGCCCGCTGTGGCCGGAGCAAATACCGTCGCGGCGTGACCAAGCCGGGTCAGCGCATCACCAAGTTCGAGGGCATGGACGACCCCGCCGCGTGGATTGATCGAATGGGCGAGGATCGCGATGCGCAACGGCTGCCTCATGACGACCTATCTCATGCAATCGCCGGAATCGGGGCGCAGCCGATCAGCGGCTCCCGCGCAAAATCCCAAATCGTCTCGGTTGCTTCGCCGTCGCTCACCGCGACCCGACGGTCGGCCGTGAATTCGCCGATTTCGGCGGCGGCGATACCGCGGTCGGTGAATTTTGCGATAGCCGGCGCGACATTGGCAGCTTTGGCCGCCACAAGGTAACCGTAGCTCGGGAAGGTCTGCAGCCAACGGTCGAGATCGACGCTTGCAGGCTTGGGCACGTAGCTCACATCGATCGTGGCGCCAACGCGCGAGCACTCGGCCAGCATCATCGCGGTGCCGACCAGGCCGCCCTGCGAAATGTCCTTTGCCGCCTCTGCAAGGCTCGATTCCGCAATCGCCGGCAGCACTTCAAGATCTGCTTTGAGCCGCGCGGGCGGTGCATCGGTGGCCGCTTCCCAGTTCAGAAACGGCTCGCGGTAGCGTCCGCGCAAGTCGATCGCCGCGATCAGGCGATCGCCGGGCTTGGCGTCGAAGGACGTGAGAAGGCGTCTGGCGCGCCCTAAAATCGCGACCGCAAGCTGGCCGCGGTCGGTCCGGCTGTTGGTATGGCCGCCGACCACCGGCACCCCATACGTCTCTGACGCCGCGCGCAACCCGGCCAGCACCGGCGCCGCTGTGTCGTTTGTGCCCCACACGGCATCGACGACCGCCATGGCGCGACCGCCCATCGCGGCGACGTCCGAGATATTGACCATCACGCCGCACCAGCCGGCAAACCACGGATCGCGCGCTACGAACTCGTTCATGAAGCCTTCGATGGCGAGCAGCAAGAAGCCATCGCCGTCGGGGATCGCCGCGCAGTCGTCGCCGACCATCACCGCGGAATTCGCTGAAAGCTCAAGCCGGGCCGCGACCGTTGCGATATCGCTCTTGGCCGCTATGCCACGGCTCTTACGCAAGCTGGCAACGAGTTCGCCGATCGCGGCCGTACCGAGCATCAAGCGGCTTTCCTTGGTAACGAGACAATTCCAGTTTCGGCGTCCGCAATCGGCGGATAAAGGCGCAAATCCGCCTGCATAAAGTGGTGCGGCCGGCCGTGAACCGTAATCTCCTCGATGGTGTGCCAGCCCAGCCGCAGGAACAACGGTGCGTTCTGCGCCTGGACATGAGCGTAGAAGCGCTGGCAACCCTGGGCATGGGCGGAAGAGACGGCGAGCCGTATCAGCGACGTTCCGAGCGCCGAGATTTTGCGGTAGTCGGCGGCGACCGCCAGACGCGATCCCCACCAGACCCCCGGCTCCACAGCGTGAATACGCACGGTGCCGACGACCTCTTGGGCCGCTACCGCGAACGAGGAAATCGCCACGATCGGTATCGCCACCTCATCGACGGCGTCACGATCGTCGCCAAGGAAGATTTGCTGCTCATCGCAAAACACCCGGCGGCGCAATGCCGCGGCATCGCGGCGCTCCCACGCTTCGGTGACGAATTTGACGCGGTATTCCGACGGCAGAAATTCTGTAAAGGGTTCGAAAATCATGCAACCGCCTCACGTTCGTAGGTCGATAGCGCGGAACAGGCGCCGCATTTGCCGCAGCCGGCTTTGATCGCGGTGGCGCGCAATCCGCCGCGGCGTAACATCGAAGCCAGCGGCGCGAGGATGTCGTGCATGAACGCTGCCGCCGGCGGGGCATGGCTTTCCATCGGCGTGCCCGAAATCGGAACGAAAGGCACCACGAAGGGATAGACGCCAAGCGCAATGAGATGCTCGCAGGTCGCGAGGATGGCATCCTTGGAATCGCCAAGGCCGGCGAGGATGTAGGTCGATACCTGGCCGACGCCGAACACCGGCACCGCCGCCGCAAATGCAGCGAAATAGCGCTCGATCGGCACCTGCGCCTTGCCCGGCATCACACGGGCGCGCACCCCCGGCGTGACGGCTTCGAGATGCATCCCAAGCGCATCGACACCGGCTTCGCGCATGCGCGCAAACCAGAGGTCGCTATCCGGCGGTTCGCATTGCGCCTGGATCGGTAAATTGACGGCTTCTTTTACTGCGCGTGCGCTGTCGGCAAGCATCGCCGCGCCGCGATCGGAACCCGGCGGCGTCCCAGTGGTCATGACCATGTGCTTGACGCCGTCGAGTTCGACGGCGGCCTTGGCGACCTCGGCTAGCTGTCCGGGGGTCTTGCGCTCGACGGTGCGGCCGGCCGCAAGCGATTGGCCGATGGCGCAGAAGCGGCAGGTTTTGGTGCGGCTTTGGTAACGAATACAGCTTTGCAAGACGGTCGTCGCCAGCACATCGCGGCTGTGCAACACCGCGATTTTCCAATAGGGCACGCCGTCCGCGGTGGTGCGATCATAGAAGCGCGGCCGAACCGGAAAGCTCACGCTGGCAAGCGTTATGCCGTCCCGGCTGATCCGGTTGTTGCCCAATTCATCGGGTTTATCGACGACGTACGCGCTGGCGAAGGCCGGCGCGGTATGGACCGGCACCATGACGGTCATGCCGTCGATCGTCATCGCCTTATGATCCGAGGGCCCGGCGCCGCCACGGCGGCTCTCGTGGCCGGCCGTCGGATCAGCGAGCCGAACCCCGCAGGATTGCAACTCGTTGATCAGTTGCGCGGTCGGCAGAGCTTTGGCCGTGATGGCCTTGGCTGTCGTCGGCTTCATTGGACGCCTTCCCATGCGGTAAGTCCTGGAGGGGACCCAATCCCGGCACCGCCGCAGCCTGCATCGCCGTGGCGGGACGGTTGTCGAGCACAAGCTTGAGAATTTCCGGCCGGGCATAGTGGCCGACCGAATCCATCATCCGCTTGCGCTTGACGATGAGACCCATGTCGAGGTCGGCGATCAGTATGCCCTCACCTTGCGTCAACGGCGGCACGACATGGGTACCCTCCGGCGAGACGATCGCGGTCATGCAGCCGCCGCGCAGCGCTTTGCGCAGCTTCTCGTCGGGTGAAATCTTTGCGATCTGCTCCTCGGTGAGCCAGCCGGTCGCGTTGACGACGAAACAGCCGCTCTCCAAAGCGTGATGGCGGATCGTCACTTCGATCTGCTCGGCAAAAATCGGCCCAACCATCGAGCCTGGAAATTGGGCAACGTGGATTTCTTCGTGCTGCGCCATCAGCGCGTAGCGCGCGAGCGGGTTATAGTGCTCCCAGCACGCCAGCGCGCCGATGCGGCCGACGTCGGTATCGACGACGGTGAGGCCCGAACCGTCGCCCTGCCCCCAAATCATGCGTTCATGAAATGTCGGCGTGATCTTGCGGCGTTTGAGCGCCAGCCGTCCGTCGGCGTCGAAAACAAGCTGCGTGTTGTAAAGCGAACCGTGATCGCGCTCGTTCACCCCGAGCACGACCACGATGGCATGGCGCTTTGCCGCCGCTGCAACCGCTTCAGTGACCGGTCCCGGGACGATCACCGCATTTTCGTAGAGGCGGATGTGTTCGCCACCGGTCGCCGCCGGCGCATGCACAAAGGAAAAATACGGGTACCACGGCACAAAAGTTTCCGGAAAAACAACGAGCCGCGCGCCCTTGCCGGCAGCCTCCGCGAGCGCAGCGAGAACTTTGGTCACGGTCCCGCCGGACGCGTCGAGGTCCGGCGAAATTTGCACCGCGGCAACTCGAACCAAAGCTTTATCGGCCATGTCGTCGTGCTCCGTGCCGTGCTCCCCGCCTACGGCCTCACAGGGTCGAGGCCTACAGTGAATCCAGGTCCTATCGCGTCCAAATCCTACAGCGTCCAAGTGTTGAGGATGAAGGCGTTGTCGCGCCGATGCAGGAGGATGAGATCGAGCACGTCGAGCGGTGAGACGGGACGGATGCCGGGAAGCAGCGAGGCTTCGCCGTGGCCGTAGAGCATCTGCAAAGCGAAACGGCAGCAAAAGATCTCACCACCTTCGCCCATAAATTTCGTCAACTGATTGGCGAAATTCTGCGCGCCGGGGAACGGCTCGTCACCGAGTTTCGGAAATCCACGCTGGACGCCAAGCGTAACGCCGGGTCCATACAGCAACACCGTGGTCTTGAAACCTTTGCGCTGCAGCCGAAGCGCCTGGAGAATGTTCACCAGACCGATCGAGCCTTCGAATGCGACAGTGTGAAATGTGATGAGCGCTTTTTCGCCCGGCTCGGCTTTGACGTCTTCGAAGACTTTTTCTTCGTAATCGACCAGAAAGTCACCCTTCTTGTGGGCGGGCATGGTGACGGCAGGCATAGCTCACTCCTTGCTGGCGTTTATCCGGCGTCCCCGTGGGTTCGCCAGATTCAGACGACTGCAAACCGCATGCCACCATCCCGCTGCACATCCATTCATCAATTCCAGTCATATCCAACCTGTTTGCAGTCAATTTCTGCTCAGGCTTTAACGTCAACAAAAGATTCAAATACACGTGCGCGTCAGAATTGAGCAGGAGATTGCTAATTGGCTGAGCATTTGCATTTCATATCTCCAATGCCGATTGGCAATCTAAATTTGTATTGCGGCGTTCATTTGCAACAATATACAGTCAATTTCAGTTGCAATTTCTCGATCTCAAACGCCGGCAGCAAGGAGCAAAAATGGGCGAGTGGGCGCCGCAAATCTCCAAACTCGGCAAGCCTCGTTATCTCGCCATCGCCGACGCGATCGCCGAAGACATCCGCAACGGCGCGCTCGCGCCTTCCGATCGGCTGCCGCCGCAACGCAAGCTGGCGAGCCGGCTCGACATCGACTTCACCACAGTGGCGCGCGGTTACGTCGAGGCGAAACGGCGCGGACTTATTGAATCACGCGTCGGCCGGGGCACCTTCGTTCGCGCCTCCGCCAAAGCCCGGCATGCGCCGATGGTACGGCATCCGGAAATCGTCGATCTGTCGATGAATCTTCCGCCCGAGCCGGACGATCCGGAATTGCTCGATCGCATGCAGGACGGCTTGGAAGCGCTGGGGCGCGATCTTGTCTATTTGATGCGCTATCAAGGTTTCGGCGGCGTGCAGGCCGACAAAGATGCCGCGGCGGTTTGGCTGCGGCACCGCGGCCTGGCGCCGCAGCAAGACAGGTTATTCATCGCGCCGGGCGCGCATCCCGCGCTGCTTGGCATTCTCGGCGTACTTGCAAAAGCTGGAGACGTCGTCCTCTCGGAGGCAATCACCTATCCCGGTATCCGATCGATCGCGGCTCAGTTGGGATTACGACATGTCGGTTTGCCGATGGACGACGAGGGCGTCGATGCCAGCGCCTTCGCCGATGCCTGTGAGCGTTTTTCGCCGCGCGCGCTTTATCTCAATCCCACGCTGCTCAATCCGACCACTCATACGATTTCGGAAGCGCGCCGTCTGGCAATCGTCGATGTCGCCCGTCAGCACGGGGTCGCGATCCTCGAAGATGACCCCTACGGCTTTCTGCCGATCGCCGGGCCATCGGCATTTGCCGTGCTGGCACCCGAACTCACCTGGCACGTTTCGGGTCTGGCGAAGTGCCTCGGCGCTGGGCTGCGCATCGCCTATGTCGTTGTGCCCGACGCGCGCTCCGGATGGCTGTTCGCCGCTGCGGTGCGGACCGCAACCGTCATGGCGTCGCCGGTGACGATCGCGCTGGCGACACGCTGGATCAGCGACGGCACGGCGGACGCGCTCCTGGCCGCAGTACGCCGGGAATCCACGGAGCGGCAACGGCTGGCGACGGCGATCCTGCCCCGCGGCCTCTACCGCGCCGATCCGGTCGGCTTTCATCTGTGGCTGTCGCTGCCGAAGCCATGGACCCGCTCGGCTTTTGTCGGCCACACCCGTTCTACAGGAATCAGCGTGGTCGCCAGCGACGCATTCGTGACCGAGGGCACGTTGCCACCGGAGGCCGTCCGGGTCTGCCTGGGCGGCCCCGCCGACCGCACCGCCGTACGTGGTACTTTGGAATTCATGGCGCATGCGTTGGCGGAATCGCCGACACTCGCGTCCTCATTTCTTTGATTTTTAAATTGCGGGTCGGCCCCTTGCGACGCGTTACGGGGAGCACCAGCCCGCGCGCCGGTCAGGCGGCGTCGGGCACGACCCGGTTGCGGCCGTCGCGCTTGGCCTGATAAAGCGCCTGGTCGGCGCGCTTTAAGAGCTGCGCGGCCGTGTCGTCCTTGCCGCGCAAGCCGGCAATCCCGATGGAAATCGTCACCGGAATGTGACCGGAGCCTTGCGCGATCACGAATGGCTCGGCGGCAATGCGCCGGCGCAGCCGCTCGGCGACCATGGCCGCCACCGCCATGTCGGTTTCCGGCATGATGACGACGAACTCCTCGCCGCCGTAACGGCACGCCAGATCGATACCGCGGATCGAGCGTTTGATGCGCAGCGCAAAGTCGCGCAGCACATCGTCGCCGGCATCGTGGCCGTGGCCGTCGTTGATCGCCTTGAAATAATCGATGTCGATGATCAGCGCGGCCAGCGGCTTGCCGCGCGAGGCTGCCTGCTCGATCAGCGTGCCCAGATGGCTTTCCATGTAGCGCCGATTGAACAGGCCGGTCAGCGCGTCGGTGATCGCCATTTCGATCGACATTTGCACATTATCGCGCAGCCGCTCGGTATAGCGGCGCTTGCGCACCTGACTGCGCGCCCGCGCCAAGAGCTCATTCTTGTCGATCGGCCGGATTAGAAAATCGTTCACGCCGATCTCGAGCCCGCGCATCATGCGCGCATTATTGTCAGGCTCGGTGACGGCGAGGATCGGCAGATTGCGGGTGCGATCGAGTGAACGGACCTGACTGCACAGCCGCAGGCCATCGTAGTTCTCTAAACCGAGCGAAACGATGAGCAGGTCGAAATTGCCCTCTGCGGCGTGAAACAGCGCCTGGTTCGGCGCGGCTTCCACGTCGACCGTGTGCTCGGCGCCGAGCATCGTCGCGATGCGCTCGTACGAGGAAGGACGGTCGTCGACGATCAGCACGCGGCCGCCGCGGCCCGTGTCGGCCACCGCCTCGCGTTCCGGCGATTCAATGCCGATCTCGTGCGAGGTCAAAACCCGCATGCGCAACTCGTCGGTCACCATTTTGAGCCGCGTCAGCGAGCGCACGCGCGCGATCAACGCCAATTCGGCAATCGGCTTGGTCAGAAAATCGTCGGCGCCGGCGTCGAGCCCACGCACTTTGTCGGAGGGCTGATCAAGTGCGGTGACCATGACCACCGGGATGTGGTGCGTTTTCGGATTGCTTTTCAGCCGCCGGCAAACCTCGAAGCCGTCCATATCCGGCATCATCACGTCGAGCAGTACGACATCGCACTCGGCGCGCTCGCAGATCGCCAGTCCCTCGCGCCCGCTCATTGCCGTGACGACATCGAAATACTCGGCCGACAGCCGCGCTTCGAGCAACTTGACGTTGGCGGGGACGTCGTCAACGACCAGAATACGGGCAGTCATCGCGAACCTTTACGGGTTGCCGAGAAAGTGGCGGATCGTCTCGATGAACTTGCCCACCGAGATCGGTTTAGACAGGTAGGCCTCGCAGCCGCCCTCGCGAATACGCTCCTCGTCGCCCTTCATGGCGAAAGCGGTGACGGCAACCACCGGAATTTTCTTCAGCTCCTGATCGTCTTTGAGCCACTTGGTGACTTCCAGGCCGGACACTTCCGGCAATTGAATATCCATCAGGATCAGATCGGGACGGTGCTTGCGCGCGAGGTCGAGCGCCTCGATGCCGTTACGCGTACCGACCGTAGAATAGCCGTGCGCCTCCAACAGATCGTGGAAGAGCTTCATGTTCAGTTCGTTGTCTTCCACAATCAGGACGGTTTTCGCCATCCCCCCATTCCTTTTGCCGGGCTCCGGCACGATGCTGCCAAAAGGCGCAAGAATCGCCTGCCCCCGCGCGCGGGGCAGCATGGTGAAGCTAGTCCCGATATCTTACGGAAAGGCAAATGGAACCGCATGAAGAGGCCTTCGCCGAGCACGCGTGAAAATGCGGAAATCATGGCTGTTCAGGCGCTTTCCTTCCTCGCCGAGGATCCCGAGCGGCTGGGCGCCTTCCTGTCGATGACCGGGATCGGGCCGGACGCTATTCGCGACGCCGCCCGCGAGCCGGGCTTTCTGGCCGGCGTGCTGGAGCATATTCTCGACAACGAGCCGCTGTTGCTTGCCTTCGCTGAAGCCGCCGGCCTCGATCCGGCGGATGTTGCACGGGCCCGCAATGCTCTTGGTGCCACCTGGGAGCGCGATGTGCCGTGAGCACGGCCTTCTGCCGCGATTGTCTTGCCGACGCGCCGCCGCAAGGCTTGCGGTGCGCCGCCTGCGGCTCGCCGCGGCTCGTCCGGCATGACGAACTCGACGCGCTTTCGATCGCCCATATCGACTGCGACGCGTTCTACGCCACGGTCGAAAAACGCGACGATCCCACGCTTGCCGCCGAGCCGGTGATCGTCGGCGGCGGCAAACGCGGCGTTGTCGCCACGGCGTGCTACGTGGCGCGCACCTTCGGCGTCAAATCCGCGATGCCGATGTTCGAAGCTTTGCGCCTGTGTCCGCAAGCCAAGGTGGTCCGGCCCAATATGGAGAAATACGTCAAAGTCGGCCGCGAAGTGCGCCAGATGATGCTTGAGCTCACCCCGCTGGTCGAACCGCTGTCGATCGACGAAGCGTTTCTCGATCTTTCCGGCACCGCAAGGCTGCACGGCATGACGCCCGCCAAGGTTCTGGCGCGGTTTGCCGCCGATGTTGAGAGACAACTTAAGATAACCCTCTCTATCGGCCTGTCCTGCAATAAATTTCTGGCAAAAGTCGCATCCGATCTCGATAAGCCGCGCGGCTTTGCGGTGTTAAGCCAGCGCGACGCCCCAGCGTTTCTCGCGGGCAAGCCGGTAAGCTTCATTTTCGGCGTCGGTAAAGTCGGCGCCGCACGCTTCGCCCGCGACGGGTTTCATCGCATCGCCGATCTTCAGCGCGTCAGCGAGATCGATTTGACGCGCCGCTATGGCGAGGAAGGCCGCCGTTTGTCGCGTCTTTCGCGTGGCATCGATGAGCGGCTGGTCAGCGCCGAGCGCGATACCAAGAGCGTGTCCTCGGAAACGACGTTCGAGCAGGATATTTCTGATTTTCGTTCGCTGGAGAAAATCCTCTGGAACCTGGCGGAAGACGTCTCGGCGCGGCTCAAGAGCAAGAATCTCGCCGGCTCGACTGTGAACTTGAAGCTTAAGTCGACCGAATTTAAAATTCGCACCCGCGCGGTGACGGTCGACGTGCCGACGCAGTTGGCACAGCGCATTTTCGCCGCCGCCCGCCGCCTGCTCGAACATGAGATCGACGGCACCCGCTTCCGCCTGCTCGGCGTCGGGATGAGCACGCTCACCGACGGCGAGGAAGCCGATCCCGGCGACCTGCTCGACGGCCGTGCGGCTTTGGCCGAACACGCCGTGGACGATGTGCGCGCCCGCTTCGGCGACACGGCGGTCATCAGGGGCTTGGCGTTCGATGGCAAGGAGGATGCCTAGGCCCTCAAGGGCACGGCTTCTGGTCTTTGATTTCCAATGACGTCAACTTTCCGTCGACGACAAAGTCGTTATAATCAAGCGTCAGGGCGCGCGAAATCCCGTTCTCATAAAGCTCGAAGCCTATCGAGTAAGCCGGTGTTTCTTCACCGGAATCATCCGCCTTGCTCTTGTCAAAATAACTGATGGTCACAGGCCAGCGCGGCACCGCGGCAAGCTTCGGCTCATCGGCCGCGGCGTCGTCGTGATTGCGCTCGTTGGACGTCAGCTTTTTGCCGATGACGGTTAGCGTGTTGAAGACCTTCTCGCCGGAATCCGAGCCGTCATAAACTGGGAAATGGAGCAGGGTCTTCCCGGCGTGGGCGGCTTGGATGGCGCGGACCATGTGCTCGGTCGGAAACACAACGCCGGGGTCGAGATTGAGATTCTTCTGCTCAGGCTTATCGAGCTCGACGGCCGTCTTGGTGGCGTCGTGCTCGGCATGGCCGTCGACGGTAGCGAGCAGTTTGTCATCGACGAAATTCTGCGACTTGAATTTGAAATCTTTAGCATCCGCGCCTTCCCAGGTCGTCGAGCGCAAGTCGCTGATCGAGACCTTGCCCTCGCCGGTATCGAGTTCGGAAACCTGGCGGAAATCCAGCGAATAGCCTTGGCAGGCGCTACCGCCGAAATCGTAAACGATACGGCCGCTCACGCCGGCAATCTGGGAGTCGCTCCGCGTTTGGCCGAGCGTCAGGTCGTAAATAGCCCGATGCGGCACGAGCGCGACGGACGGCGTTTTCTGCAGGTCTGGCGCAGCGCTTTGTGCCGTCACCGGATGCGCCGACATCAGGAAAAACAGGCCTAGAAACAGGCTTACGAAAAGTGCGATCACGAGGCTGGCGCCGCGCGATGTCAGGGTGTCGTCCACGACCATAGGCCTATCCCGCTCAACTCGCTTCGGAGATGGGCCCCCGCCTGCCATTCCCCCATTCAATCGTGCTTCTTAGTCGCCGCAATTGCGGCGAAGATAGGCCAGTCCGCGCGCCGCTCGCAACGCTAGCGGGATGCCGGGATGCTTGCACGCCCCGAAACGATCGGCGAAGAAGATGCATCGTAAATTCACGTCGCCTAGCGCGCGGGAGAAACCCATGGCCGGACTGGTGGAGAAGAAGCTGCAGGAGCTCGGCATCACGCTGCAGGAGCCGCGTGCGCCAATGGCCAACTACGTGCCCTACGTGCGGACCGGCAATCTCCTCACCGTTTCCGGCCAAGTCTGCCTCGACGGCGACGGCAAGCTCACCGCCAAAGGCCGCCTCGGCGACGGCGTCTCCATCGAGGACGGCCAGAAGGCGGCGCGCGCGTGCGCGATCAATCTTTTGGCCCAGGTCAAGGCCGCCGTCGGCGATCTCGACAGGGTCGTCCGCGTGGTGCGGCTTGGCGGATTTATCAATTCGGCGCCGAGCTTCACCGAAGGTCCGAAGGTGATGAACGGCGCTTCCGATATCATGGTCGCGGTCTTCGGCGACAAGGGAAAGCATGCGCGTTCGACGGTCGGCGTGGCGGCGCTACCGGCGGACGCCGCGGTCGAGGTCGAGGGTCTGTTCGAAGTCGCTTGAACGGGGCACGCCGACGGTGGCGACTGGGCTTGACTGGCTCACTGCAAGACCGATTGCCCACCGCGGGTTGCATGACGCCGCGCGGGGCGTGATCGAGAATACCGCCGCCGCCATGCGCGCTGCCATCGACGCTGGCTATGGCATCGAAATCGACGTTCAAGTAAGCGCTGATGGCGAGGCCATGGTGCACCATGATGACCTGCTGGGCCGGCTTACCGAA
>JBARER010000268.1:0-11711 GCA_049796395.1 Xanthobacteraceae bacterium | reverse complement strand
GCGGCGCCTGCACGCTGTCGCAAAAACCCTATCCGTTCCCGGACATCTGGGAGCCGCTTGGCCGCGTATTCGATGCCTGGGGTCTCGACCGCTGCCTGTGGGGCACGGACTGGACCCGCGCCTATGCTGTCGTCAATTACGAACAGGCGGTCGAGCCGTTCCTGAAAACCGAGCGCTTGAGCGACAGCGACCGGGCGATGCTGATGGGGGGCGCCTGCGCGAAAGCCTATCGCTGGTCGCCGAACAAAGGCTGAGAGCGCCGCAAGTCATCCTGCCGCACCGTTCTCGCTAGGCGCGCTTCGAGTGCCCTCCCTCCCCCGTTTGCCCGGGGGCGGGCGATGCGCCTGCCACCCCCTCCACCGCTTTGACGATGCCGGCATAGCCGGTGCAGCGGCACAGGTGCCCGGTCAGTACGTCGCGGATTTCGTCGGAGGTGGGATGCGGATTGCGGGCGAGATAGTCGGTGAACGACATCAAAATACCCGGCGTGCAGAAGCCGCATTGCAGCGCGTGATGGGCGCGGAACGCCGCTTGCAGCGGATTCAGCGTGCCGTCCGACGCGGCGAGCGATTCCACGGTTTTGACGTCGCGGCCTTCCGCCTGCACCGCCAGCGTCAGGCAGGAGCGCGTGGCGACGTCGTCGATCAGCACCGTGCAAGCGCCGCAGACGCCATGCTCGCAGCCGACATGGGTGCCGGTTGCGCCAAGATGGTGGCGCAAAAAGTCGGAGAGGAGCGTACGCGGCTCGGCCTCGGCGGCGAGCTTGCGGCCGTTGAGTGTCAGCACGACGCGGGCCTTTTCGTTTTTGTTCAGGCGGCGCATCGTTTGGCCTCGGCGATGACGAGCGGCGCCAAATTGCGGAACAGGTCGCGGCGCAGCGCCGCGCTGGCGTGCAAATCCTCGTAGCCTTCGAGCTCTTCTGCCCAGGCGCCGACCGCGCTAGCGGCGTCGCCATTGATCTCCCGCACCATCGGCCGGCCGGCCATGCCGCCGACGCCGAGCGTCACCGCGCCGCGCGCGTCGGCAACGGCCGCGACGGCGACCATGGCGAAATCGCCGTGGCGCCGCGCCACTTCGTTGAAGGCCGCGCCCTTGCCTTCGATCGCCGGGAAACGCACCGCGGCGACGAGTTCGTCCGGCGCGCGCGCGGTGGTCAGCATGTCCTGGAAAAACGCCTCTGCGGCAACGACGCGCTCGCCGCGCTTTGAGCGGAGCACCACCGCGCCGCCGAGGACAGCCAGCGAAAGCGGCAATTCCGCGCTCGGATCGGCGTGTGCGACCGAGCCGCAGACCGTGCCCTTGTTGCGGGTCTGGAAATGGCCGACGAACGGCAGCGCCACGGCAAGGAGTGCCAGCTTCTGTCGCAGGTCCTGCCACGCCATCAGCCTGTTCTGCGTCACCGCGGCGCCGATCTCGATAAAATCGCCGCGGTCGTCGATGCGATCGAATTCGGCGATGCGCGAAATATCGATCAGCACCGCCGGATCGATCAGCCGCAGGTTCAGCATCGGTACGAGCGACTGGCCGCCGGCGAGAATGCGCGCGTCGTCGCCGTAGTCGGCGAGCAGCGCCAAAGCCTCCTCGACAGTATCGGGCCGGACATAATCAAACGGACGCGGTTTCATTGCTTCGTGCTCTGCATCAGCTCGTGGATGCGCCGCGGCGTCGCCGGCAGCACCACGTCACGCACCGACAAGGCGTCGGCGATGGCGTTGGCGATGCAGGCCGGGGTGCTCATGCAATTGCCTTCGGCGAGACCCTTGGCGCCGAGCGGGGTGAACGGCGACGGCGATTCCATGTGGAGAATCTCGACGGCAGGGATTTCGGCGACCGTGGGCACCAGATAATCGGCGAAAGTGCCGGACAGAAACGCGCCCTCCTCGTTGTAGGAAAACTCCTCGTAGAGCGCGGCGGCGACGCCTTGCGCGAAGGCGCCGCGGATTTGCCCCTCGGCGATGGTGGGATTCATGATGCGGCCGGCGTCATGCATCGACACATAGCGCTCGACGCGCACGGCGTAAGTCACCGGATCGATCTCGACACCGCACATGTCGAAGATGAAGCCGTAAGTGAGCGAAGTGTTGATGCGGTCGTCGCGCGACGGTGGCTCGAGCTCGGCCGGCGTCCACACGCCGGTTTCGGAGAGCGCCGGCGCCATGCTCTCCGGCAACAGCACCGGCGACCAGTGCGAGGTGCCGGCGACACGGCCGAACGGCAGCGCGTTGTCGGGATTGGAGCGGCTTCTGATCTTGCCGCCGGAAAGCTCGACGTCGTCGGGCAGCACGTTGAGCTGCTTGGCGCCGATCGCCTGCAATTTGTCGCGCATCTGTACGGCGGCCATGTGGGCAGCGACCGCGGTGCCGGAGGCAAAGCGGCTCGAATAGGTGCCTGCCGCGATCGACCATTGATCCTTGGCGGTGTCCATTTCCAGCACCACCTCCACGTCGTCGGTTTGCAGCCCAAGCTGCTCGGCGACGATCTGCGCCAGCACGGTCTCGTGGCTCTGGCCCTGCACGGTGACGTCGGCGGTGACGGTTACGGCGCCGAGCGGATCGATATTGACGGTGGCCATCGACACAGCACCGCTTTTTGGCCCGGATTTTTCGCGCGCGGCCGCCGTCATCAGCGTCGACAGGTAGCCCATATTCGACATCGCCGGCTCGACCACCGCGGCAAAGCCGATGCCGTATTTCTTGCCGGCGGCGCGCGCCTCCTCGCGCCGGCGCATGAGCGCGTGGAGCCGCCCCTGCCCGGTCGTCATCTCGACCGCGCGCAAATAGTCGCCGGAATCGTAGAGCGCGCCGGCCGCGGCGCGGTAGGGAAATTTCTGCGGCGCGATCAGATTGCGCTTGATCACCGCCAGCGGGTCGAGCGCGAGCTCGACCGCGATACGGGCAACGAGCCGCTCCAGAGCCAGATAAAGCTGCGGGCCGCCGAAGCCGCGAATGAGGCTCGCCGGCATTTTGTTGGTCAGCACCACGCGGTTTTTCACCGCGACATGCTCGATATCGTAGGCGCCGGTCACCGCGCCATGCATGCGGTAGAGCGGGCCGGGCATCGGCGCGCGCAAGAACGCGCCGTAATCCTCGAGCTGGTCGAGCTTGAGCGCAAGAATGCGGCCGTCGTTTGTCACCGCCGCCTCGATCTCGGTAACCCGGTTCGGGCCGCAACTCGCGGCGACCAGATGCTCGATGCGGTCCTCGACCCATTTCACCGGACGGCCGGTGACTTTCGCGGCAATCGCCATCAGCACGACATAGGGAAACACCGACAGCTTGATGCCGAAGCTGCCGCCGGAATCGGGCGGGATGCGCAGCCGCATTTTCGGGCCCGTCACCCGCAGCGCCCGCGCCATCACCGGATGCATGGAGAACGGGCCTTGGAAGTTGGCGAGAACGTCGTAGCTGCCTTCGGCGGCATTGTGCGACGCGACGACGACGTAGCATTCGATCGGCGTGAACGAGAGCCGGTGAAACGGCACCGTCATGGCGATGCGGCGGTCGGCGCGCGCGAAGGCGGCCTCTGGATCGCCGTAAGTAAATTCGCGCACCGAGACTTCGTTGGTCTGCGCCTGCGGATGAACAAGCGGCGCGCCGGCCTCGCAGGCGGCGAGCGGATCGATCACGGCGGCGAGCACGGCGTACTCGATCTCGACCAGTTCGGCGGCGTCCTCGGCGATATAGCGGTTTTCGGCCACCACCAGCGCCACCGGCTCGCCGACATAGCGCACGCGCTCGACCGCGAGCGACCATTGCCGCACCGGCGTCTTCACCGGCGCGAGAAACGGATCGGAGAGTTTTTGCACCTCCTCGCCGGTGATGACCGCCCAGACGCCGTCATGCACCAGCGCCCGCGACACGTCGATCCGCACGATGTCGGCATGCGCGTGCGGCGAGCGGATGACGTGGGCATGCAGGGTGCCGACCGCGACCGGCAGATCGTCGGCGTAACGGCCGCGCCCCGACAACAAGGCCGGGTCTTCCTTGCGCAGCATGCGCTTGCCGAGCTGTTCGGTCATTTGACGCAACGTGCCTCCCTACCCCTCTCTACATCCGCGGCAAAATATTGTCAGCACGCGCGGCGCTGGCGCAGCCTGGGCGGCTCAATTACATTCGGCGCGGTAAGAGAGGCCCATGGACCAATCCGCCCATTATCCCCCCGCCAAGAGTTCCGGCATCGGTGCGCCGGTGCGGCGCCGCGAGGATTTACGGCTGGTCCGCGGCGGCGGCCGCTATACCGCGGATGAAAACCTGCCGGACCAGGTCCATGCGGTGATGCTGCGCTCGCCGCATGCGCATGCGCGGATTCGTTCGATCGATACCGCCAAGGCCAAGGCTGTACCCGGCGTGCTCGCCGTACTGACCGGCGCCGACGTCCTTGCCGACGGCTTGAAGCCGGTGCCGCACAAGCCGTGGTCGCCGCATCCGGCGGAGACGACGCTGCGCAACAAAAGCGGCGAACCGCCGTTCGAGCCGCCGCATTGGCCGCTGCCGACCGACAAATCGCGCTTTGTCGGCGAAGCGGTGGCGATGGTAGTGGGCGAGACCGTCTACGCGGCCAAGAACGGCGCCGAGGCGATCGAGATCGATTACGAGGTTTTGCCGGCGGTGGTCGAGACCGCGGCGGCAGCGCGGCAGGATGCGCCGATCGTCCACGACGGCATCCGCTCCAATGTCTGCTTCGACGCCGAACTCGGCGACGAAGCTGCGACCGAAGCGGCCTTCGCCTGCGCCGCGCATGTGACGCGGTTCGAGACCTGGGTGCAGCGGGTCACCGGCGTGCCGATGGAGCCACGCGCCGCGCTGGCGTCATTCGATGCCGCGACTGGCCGTTACACGGTCTATGCCGGCAATGGCGGCGCGGTGCGGTTGAAGACCGATCTGGCGCTGATGCTCGGCGTGACGCCGGACAAAGTGCGCGTCTTCATGCAGGACGTCGGCGGCAATTTCGGCACCCGCGGCATGATCTATCCGGAATTCGCTGCCGTCGCCTGGGCGGCGAAGAAACTCGGCCGGCCGGTGAAATGGATCATCGAGCGCAGCGAGTCGTTCCTCTCCGACTACCAGGCGCGCGATCTGGTCGTCGAGGCGGAACTTGCGCTCGACGCCAAGGGTAAATTCCTGGCAATGCGCGGCTCGAACCTCGGAAATCTCGGCGCCCACACCACCAATTTCGCCATGGTGCAGAAGGGCGTGCAGATGATGTCGAGCATCTATCGGGTGCCGGCGGCGCATTTTCGCGCCCGTGCCACGCTGTCGAACACCTCGCCGACCCGGCCCTACCGCTCGGCCGGCCGGCCGGAGGTGATCTTCGTGATGGAGCGGCTGATCGATCTCGCCGCGCACGAATGCGGCTACGACCGCGTCGCGCTGCGCCGCAAGAATCTCGTGACCGAAAAGGAGATGCCGTACAAGAATCCGTTCGGCGTCGTCTACGACAACGGCGACTATATCGGCGCCATGGACTGGGCGCTCAAGCTCGGCGATTGGGACGGCTTTAAGCGGCGGCGCAAGGAGGCGCGCAAGCGCGGCAAATATCGCGGCATCGGCGTCGGCACCTATGTCGACATATCAACCGGCGTGCCGCGCGAGAAAGCCGAGATTACGGTGTCGCCCGACGGCTTCGTCGAGCTTGTCATCGGCATCGTTTCGCAGGGCCAGGGCCACGAGACGAGCTTCGCGCAACTCGTCACCGAATGGCTCGGCGTGCCGATCGAACTGGTGCGCTTTGTCGCCGGCGATACCGATCGGGTCAGCTTCGGCGGCGGCGCCCATTCCGGCCGCGGCATGCGGCTCGGCTCGATCGTCATCAAGAAATCCTCCGACCGCATCATCGAGAAGGGTTTGCGCATCGCCGAGCATGTTCTGGAAACCGCCGCCGCGGATATCGAGTTCAAGGACGGCCGCTTTGCGGTGAAAGGCACCAATCACGCCGTCGGCCTGTTCGAGGTCGCGCGCGCAGCTGCCGAACGCAAGGATTTGCCGCAAGACCTGCAGGGGCCGCTGCACGCGGAATGCGACGAGACGGTGCTCGACGCGAGCTATCCTTACGGCGCGCATGTCTGCGAGGTCGAAGTCGATGCCGATACGGGAAAAGTCGCGCTGATCAATTATGTCGCGGTCGACGACGTCGGGCTCGCGGTCAATCCTTTGATCATCCACGGCCAAGTGCATGGCGGTATCGCTCAAGGAGTCGGCCAGGCGCTCCTCGAACATGCGCATTACGATCCGGAGAGTGGGCAGTTGCTGGCCGGCTCATTCATGGATTACGCCATGCCGCGCGCCTCGGACTTGGTGAACTACATCACCGAGATCAGCGAGGTGCCCTCCTCCACCCACCCGCTCGGCATCCGCCCGGCCGGCGAAGGCGGCACCGTTCCGGCGCTCGCCGTCACCGTCAACGCCATCGTCGATGCGCTATGGGAACTCGGCGTCCGCCACGTCGAAATGCCGGCGACGCCGCAGCGGGTTTGGCAGGCGATAAAGGACGCGCGCGGATAGTCATCCTCCGTCCTGTCAACGAAATATCCGCTTTGTCGCCAGTCTTCACAGGACACCGAGCCCGATTGCCAGCTCTTCAACCAGCCTGTTGAGATCATTTTTATTGTTAGCCGCGCCAAAAACATAGCGATCCGGACGAACAATGACCGCAGAGACTCCGTTCGCTTTCATCCAGGACCCGAAGAGGTTCCCCACTTCCTGAACAGTCGGAAAGCCCGCGCGGTCCTTCACTGCCTCCGTCGTAACGACAACGAATTCGCCGCTGATGCGCCGCCACAGATTCAATGCACCGTCGCCCAGCGATTCGAAGGCCTTTGATGAATTCGATGCCATCACAAAACCTAGCTTTAGGAGATCATCGAGCCGGCACCGCTGTCCGGACGGCCGATGCACCATGGGTTGTACGAACAACGTCCCGGATAGTTTCGCATCTGCGCCGATCAGTCCGTGGCGCAGGTCCGGAATGAACTTCTGCCGGTTGGTCTGCGCGGCGCCTGTCCGCAATTCCTCGCGCAACCGCTCGTCGCGGCGCAGAGCCGCCTCACGATCGAGCTCGCCGATTATCTCGCCGAACGCTTTGGCGGTTGCAACGAGTTCGCTCACATGCGGCGCCCGTTCGATCTCATAAGTATCAAGGAGCCGGTCTGTCGCCTTGCCCGTCAGCACAAATTTTAATTTCCAGGCGAGATTGAATGCGTCGCGAACACCAGCCGAAAATCCCTGCCCGAGAAACGGCGGGGTCTGGTGGACGGCGTCACCCATGAGAAATACGCGGCCGACACGCCAGCTCCGCGCCAAAAGCGCGTGAAAGCGATAGACCGCCGATCGCCATAGCGTGAGGTCGGAAGGCTCGGTGAATTCGCCGAGCACTTCGAGAATTTTGTCGTCCTTGGTGAAGTCGGCGGCGCGTTCGCCCGGCAACAATTTGGCTTCCCAGCGCCGCAGCGCGCCGGGCCCCGGTACATAAGTACCCGGCCGGGACGGCCAGCAATACTGGAAGCACTTATTGGGCCGCTTCGTCGGATCGGAGGTGAGCGCATCCACCACGATCCATTCCTCATCGAAAGCGAGATCGGTCAGGGAGATCTTGAGCTGTTTGCGAACGAAGCTGTTGGCGCCGTCGCAAGCGACCACGTAGCGTGCCGTCAGACATTCCGTTCTGCCGTCCCGCCGAACTGTAAGCGTTGCCGTCTCAGCGTTCTGCCGAACATCGACGACCTCAGCTCCGCTAAAGAGATCGACGGCATTTGCGGTGAGATGCTCCCGCAATTTGCGTTCGGTCAGCGGCTGCAAGAAGCTTACCGTCGGCGTCCATGCCAACGGATAGGGCGGCGGCATCAGATCGAAAATTTTAATGATCTGGCCGTCCACCCCCAGGTAATGCGTGCCAGGGTGCGGAGCTGTCGTTTGCTCCATGAAATCGGCCAATCCGCACGCCTGAAAGACCCGAAGAACCTCGTGGTCGATCACGATGGCGCGCGGCTTGTCGTAAACATCCGCGGCTTTTTCGGCGACGGCGACCCGCATTCCGTGGACCGAAAGCAAGTTGGCCAATACGGCGCCGACCGGACCGCAGCCGACAATGGCGACATCGTAAATTGGTTGGGAAGACGCGTTGAAACTTGAATCTGTCATGTCGCAAGTCATCGTTGACCGGAGCTTGCGGCTTCGGTGGCCTCGACGTTTTATCCGTATGCCGGCTGGATCCGGTTTCGGATCTGCGGCGAATCCCAGGCGTAGCGATAGCAGCGAAAAACCTCGTTCGACGGATCGCCGTTGCGATCCGGACCCATGAACGGACTAACATATTCCCACACGATCTCGCCTTCGGACGTCACTTCGAAAAGGCGCCCCCATTGTCCTTCGCAGATCAGGGTATTACCGCTTGATAGCCGCTGTGCGCCGCTGACGTGGGGACTGAAAAACGTGTAGCTAGGCTTGCCGCGATACTCCCACACTATTTTGCCCGTGGCCGGATCGAGCTCGATCACCCGGGAAAAGGGATTGTTGATGGTGTTTGTACCGTTCGCGAACAGCGTGATGTGGCCGTTCGGCAGCGGTTCGCAATCGTGCTGCATCCCGAAGCTATCGTCGCGATGCTCCCATTTGATCGCTTTGGTCTTCTTGTCGATCAGTCCAATCATGTTGAGGCGGCGGAAGCTGATATAAATATCGCCGTTGGCGAGCGGCGCAATCGCGTTGGCGTGAGCGAATTCGTCGCGGATCTGGCTGCAGATGAGCGTATATTTCTCGACCTGCATGTCGCGGCAGGCATGCCACTCCCAAACCGTCTCGCCGTTCGGCGTGATCTCGAGGATGGTGTCGCCATACATGCAGCCGTCGCGGTGACTCGTGCCGGTAATTCCGCCAGCGATGCGGTCGGCGATGTCTTTCGGCACTTTTTCCCAGCCCAGAAACAGCGTGTTGCCGTTCGTGAGTCTGCGGAAATCGTGATGCTGGCCGACATGCTTGTGCTCCCAGACAACCTTGCCGTCCCAATCGTATTCGCGCAGCAACCCGCCGCGGCCGCCCATGTGCTGCGGACCCTCGGGCAATCGGCCGGCCCACAACAGATTTCCGTTGTCCAGGAGATAGCCATAAGTCCCGCTCACCAGCGGATGGTCCCACTGATGGAGAACATCGCCGCGCAATCCGATGAGATAGGTCGCCTTGCCATTCAACGGCGAAAACAACGTCGCTCCGGGCGTTGCGCGATTCCGGTCGAGTGTCAGCAACCCGAAATCACGGTGACGCATGGGAATCGTTCCATAAACCGATTTTATTGCTCAGACGAAAGAGCATGGCGACATCTCGACGGGCGCGTCAATCGGACGGATCATTGATTGATCGCGATGCCGGCATCTTTGATGACCTTGGTCCAGTGCCCGACCTGCTCGTGGATCAACTGGCCGAACGCCGCCGGCGTTCCGCCGACGACCCTGGTGCCGAGATTGGTAAGAGCCTGCTGGACCTTTTCGGTTTGCAGCGCCTTGTTCATGGCGGAGTTCAGCGCCGTTATCACCGAAGCGGGTGTCCCCGCTTTCACCAAGATACCGCCCCAGTCTTCACTGGCGAGGTTCGGATAGCCCTCTTCAACGACTGTGGGAACGTCCGGCAACGACGGCACGCGGTTATGGCTTAGCGCCACGAGCGCGCGCAGCTTGTCGCTCTTGATCAAGTCGACGACCGAGACGGCGGTGATGAATTGATAGGTATTGGTACCATTTATGATGTCGGCGATGGCCCGACCGTTTTCCTGATACGGCACGTGGACAGTTTGCACTTCGGTCTGCTGCTTGAACATTTCGCCCAAGAGATGCGCCGGGGTACCGAATCCGCCCGATGAAAACGTGTATTTTCCCGGGCTCTTTTTAAGATAGTCGATGAACTCGTGCAGCGATTTGACGGGCAGCGACGGGTTGACCACGAGAACATTGTAAGTCGAACCGATCTGAATGACGGGAGCGAAATCGGTCTCCACATTGAAATGCGCATTGGGCACAAGTTCGGTGGCGACGACGATGGGGCTGGAGACCGTCAGCAGCGTATAGCCGTCAGCCGGCAGCTTGAGTACCTCCATCGCGCCGAGCGTCATCGCGCCGCCCGGCTTGTCTTCCGTCACGATAGTCCAGCCCTCCGCTTGCCCGACACCGTTGCCGACGATGCGGGCCATGATGTCGGGCGGCGAGCCGGCGGGCGCCGGCGAGATGACCCGGATCACTTTCGCCGGATAGGTTTGCGCAAGCGCACTCCTCGCCGCGAATACAAACCCCGCCGCGGTCACTCCTTTTACAAAAATGCGCTTGTCGATCATCTTTGCTCCTCCCGCTGATGCCGGGCGTCTTGATGCGCCGGTTGGCGTCTGCCCCGATTGGCGATGCCGAAGGGACGCGCGGAGAGTAGCGGCTTTCCCGCCGGACGGCGGGGCAATCCGTTCCGCGTGGCGGAACCAGCACGTAATCGGTTCGTCGAGCGGCGGGAGATGATGGTGCTGATATCCTCGTCGACGGAGCAATAGCGCCGCCCCTACCGGCGCTCGGCCAACAAGGTGCGCATCCCATGAACCGGCCCAACTTCCTCGTGATCATGACCGACCAGCAGCGCGCCGATCATTTGGGCTGCTACGGCAACGGCGTCGTGCAAACCCCGCACATCGACTCGATCGCAGCGCGGGGAATCCGGTTCGAGCATTTCTATGTCGCCTGCCCGATCTGCATGCCCAACCGAATTGTTTTCATGACCGGGCGGATGCCGAGCGTAAATGGATCGCGCCATAACGGGATTCCGCTCGACCGGAATGCAGTGACATTCGTCGACCTTCTGCGCCATGACGGATATCGCACGGCCCTGATCGGAAAATGCCATCTGCAGAACATGACGAACAAGCTCGTGCCGAAGCCGCCGGGCTTGCCGGCGTCGTTCCCCGAAGAACTTCGCGACGCCAGCCGCGAACGCCGGATTGGGCCGGACTACGAGGCCGAACTGACGCATTTGTGGCGCGCCGATCCTGACCGTGCCTTTCCTACGCCGTATTACGGATTCGAGGAGGTTCGCCTCGCTGACGGCCATGGCGACCAAGTTCAAGGTCATTACACCAAGTGGCTGCGCGACCGTCATCCCGATCCGGATTCTCTACGTGGCTGGCAGAATGCGTTGCCGTCGTCAGGGCTGCCGGCACCGCAAGCCTGGCGGACAGCCGTGCCGGAAGAACTCTACCCGACCAGCTTTGTCGCGGAACAGACAATCCAATATCTTGAGGATCACGCGGCAGGCGGCCGGGAACCGATGGCACCGGCGGGGCCAACCGGGACCGGGCAGCACCGGCGTAGCGCGACACATAGAGCCTGGGCGGAGCGTTGTCATCCGAAACGTCTTCCACGCCAACCAGTTCCGCAATACGGTCATAGGCTTCGTCGCGGAATCCGATCCGGTCGACCAGACCCGACTCCACCGCATCCTCGCGCAGTAGCGGGGCGCGGTCGGCCAAGGTGTCGAGCACGCGGGGGTCGAAGTTGCGTGACTCCGCGATCGCCTGCCACACCTGTTCTTGCAGGCTGTCCAGCATCCGGGTGACGGCTTCCCGGTGGGCCTCGGTGAAGCCGTGCTCGGTGAAACGATTTGCCGCCGACTTGTATTCGCCGCGTGCGATGAATTGGGCTTCGATCCCGGCTTTGTCGAACGCGTCGCGCAGGAAGGTGGCATTGCTGGCGA
>JBARER010000267.1:0-5653 GCA_049796395.1 Xanthobacteraceae bacterium | reverse complement strand
TTCCTTGTCGCCAAGCCAATGATCGCCGAGGTAGTCGCCGTGATCCGAGGTGAACACGATCAAGGTATCCTTCACGCGATCTTTCTGGGCGAGGAAATCGAGCAAACGCCCAATCTGATCGTCGATCTGCTTGATGAGACCCATGTATGCCGGTATCACCGTTTCACGCACCTTGTTGCCGGAGAATGCGCGCGAAACGCGCTCGTTCATGAACGACTGATAGATCGGGTGCGGATCGACACGCTCCTGGTCAGACCGCACCGCTGGGATCACGTCGGCGGCGCCATAGAGATTGTGATAGGGCGCGGGTGCGATATAGGGCCAGTGGGGTTTGATATAGGACAGATGCAGGCACCATGGCCGCTCGCCCGTCTCCTCGATGAACTCCATGGCACGGTCGGTAATGTACGGGCTCTCGGAATCGGGCTCCTTCACCCGCGCCGGTCTCCCCGCGTGTTTCATGAAAAAGCCGGAGACAATTCGACCCTCATCGTCTTCGGCGCTGTTGGCCCAGCTGTGCCACGGGTTAAATCCGTCGTAGCCTTTCGACTTCAAATAGTCGTTGTACTCGGGCAGCTCTCTGGATTGATCGGGATAAACCCCATCATAGCGCTCATAAGGTTCGAAACCGCACTGCGAGAGGTGAATGCCGATCATCGACTGCGGATCGATGCCAAGACGGGCCATGCCTTCCGCGTCCGGGACCATGTGCGTCTTGCCCGCGATCGCCACGCGCATGCCCGACGGCCGCAGATAATCGCCGAGCGTGCTCTCGCCGACTTTCAAGGGCACGCCGTTCCACGTCGAACCGTGAGCGATCACGTAGCGTCCGGTGTAGGTGCACATGCGGGAAGGCCCGCAGATCGGCGACTGCACGTATGCTCGCGTAAACCGCACGCCGCGCGCGGCCAATCCATCGATATGCGGCGTGGCCAGAGACGGATGTCCGTAGCAACCAAGATAATCGTTGCGCAATTGGTCGCACATGATGAAAAGAATATTTTTAACCTGCGGCACGCGGTGCTCTCCAATTTTTGCGGCGGATGCAATCAAGCCCTCGTTCCGAGACGATCGGCCGTCGAGCACTCCCGGCCGCAAATTGACGGGTCAACGGCTTTTTCGCTATCGTTGCACGGGGTGAAACAATGAGGCGGCCATGAAATTGGTGCGCGGCCTGCAACGCGGCGTCGCCGTGATCCGCGAGCTGACGCGCGCCCAGGCCTGCACGCTCGCCGAGCTGAATACGGCGACAAAGCTTCCGAAAGCTACCCTGCTGCGCTTGCTGCGTACGCTCGAAATGGAAGGCATCGTATGGCGCTCGCTTGGCGACGGGGCCTATCGCTATCGCGGCGGAGCTCTTGTCGGCACGAAGCACGATCGTCAGCGGCTTGCGGAGTGCTCCGGACCGCATTTGGCCGAGTTGCAAAAAACGGTGCTGTGGCCGTCCGACCTCGCCGTTCGACGCGGAAGTTTCATGGAGCTCGTCGAGACAAGCCGGGGCCTTGCATCGCTGTCGCTGAGCCGGGACCGTTTGGGTAAGCGGCTCGATTTTGCGGCCTCGGCGATCGGGCGAGCCTATCTGGCGTTTTGTCCCGCGCCGGAGCGCGAGCGCATCATCGACTACATTGCCGCACATCCGGAGAGCCGGGTTGCGCTCGGTCCGGTCGACCGCGTCGAGCTCAAACGGGCCCTCGAGGAAGCGCGCCGCAACGGATTTGCGACTCGCGATCCATCCTTGGTCAACGGGTTGTGGCGCCTCGATCTGGAGGATGATCATCTCGACGCCATCGCTGTTCCGATCGTCGGCGGCACCCGGATCATAGGCTGCCTCAACGTCGTCTGGTTGCGTCATCTGAGGCTGAAAGACACGATCATCAAGAATCATCTGGCGGACCTGCAGGACGCCGCCGCCGCTATCGCCGCGACCATGCGCGCTGCCTTGACGCGGCGCGAGCGCGGCCGTCGCGGCTATGGCGGCGGTAAACCGATGTTGGGAATGGAGGCCGGCAAATAAGCGCCGCCGCGGATTGCCTTCTGCAACGTCTTGAAATCGACGCCGGAACGGAATTCCCGATAAACGCTGGCCGGATCGAAGAAAGTGCCAATCGGATCGTTGGCGAAATCCTGCGACGTCCGCATCCATTCCGTCGAAAGCTTCCAATCGGAAAAATTATCGCTTTGCAGTTCGACGAAATTGCCTTCGGGGTCTTGGTAATAGAGCGAGATCGTCACCCCGTGATCGAGACAGAATGCCGGCTCCACGCCGGCGCTGCGCAATCGGTCGAACGAAGACATCAGATCGGCGAAACTGCGGTATTCAAAGGCGCAGTGGTGCATTCCATTGTGGCTGACTTTCGCAGAATCGTCTTCCAGGCCGGTTACAGCGAGGAATGCGATCCGGTGATTGGCGCCGTCATTCGACATCCAGGCGGCCCCCGGGTTCTTGAATTGCACTTCGGCGCCGAGGACCAGCCCGTACCAGGCGATCATGGCGTCAAGGCGAGTGGTTTTGATCGTAACGTGATGCAGCGTTGGTTTGATCATCGTCATGTCCCATCCGCGGCTCTTGGCTGAGCGCCGCCAGTTGCTATTGTAACGTAATGTGGGCCTCGTCGATCACGCCCTTCCACATTGCGGCGTCGCCGAGAATGAGCTTGCCGGCCGCTTCCGGCGTTCCCGTGATGGCATCGCTCTGCAAGGCGGCCAGGCCTTTGCGCACATCCGGCAATATGAGCGCGTCATGGATCGCGCGATTGAGGCGGTCGATGATGGGCCGCGGCGTTCCCGCTTTGCCGATCAGCGCCACCCATGCCGGCACGCCCACCTTGGGATAGCCCGCTTCCGCAAATGTTGGCACATCCGCCAGATCCGGCAGCCGCTTCAAGCTCGTCACGGCGAGCGCCCGCAGCCTGCCGGCCTTGACCTGGGCCACGGCCGCCGGCGCGCCCATGATCATGAAATCGACACGGCCGGTGATCACATCGGAGATCGCTTGTGGAAATTCCGCGTAGGGAACGTGCACCGCGGATGTGCCGGTCTCGTGCGTCAACAACTCGCCGAGCATATGCGCAGGCGATCCGTAACCGCCGGAGGCAAAATTCATTTTTCCGGGATGCGCCTTGAGCAGCGCGATCAAATCCGCGAGCGATTTGGCCGGTGAGCTGTTGCCGACGACCAGCACATTGTAATCCCAGTCGACCTGCCCAATCGGCGCGAAATCGGCGGCGAGATTGATCCGTGAGTTCGGATATAAACCAAGAACCGCGGTGGTCGCCGACGCCAGCGAGCCGATCGTATAGCCGTCCGCGCTCTGTTTCGTGAGCTCCTGGAGAGCGAGCGTGCCCGATGCGCCGGGCCGGTTTTCGACGACGACCGGCTGCCCGAGCAAGTCCTGAAAGTGGCTGACAACGGTTCGCGTGACGATATCGGGCGGCGAGCCCGCACCGTAACCGACGATGATGCGGATGGGATGATCCGGGTATTCCGCGCCGTAACCAGCGCCGGGCGCGCAAAGCCATGCGCACAACGACAAGGCGGCGAATAGGCGAAGTGAATTCCTTAGACGCGGCGAACTGTTCTTGCGCGGCGCGCTTTTCATGGTTTCCTCCCTGCCCGCGTTCGCGGTCGGCGCGAATTGGCGAGGTATTGCATGCCCTCGGCCGGCGTTCGGGCCGCAACAGGCTTTGCCGATATGCTCTTCTCCAACGGCGGGCGCGTCAAACAGTATTCACCCTGCATTTCACTGAGTGAAACGTCGCCGTCAAGCCGATGAATTTTGGCGGCGGCTGGCGGTGATCCGCTCAAATCGCGCCGCGTGGTTTCCAATTCACCAGGAACACTCCGGCGACGCACACCGCCATGCCGAGGAGCGCCAAGGGCTTGAGCCGCTCGTCGAAAAAGGCCCAGGCGAGCAAGGCCGTCACCGGCGGCGTCAGGTAGAACAGGCTCACCACTCGCGTTGCCGCCGAATGGCGGATCAGGAAATACAGCAGCCACACCGCGCCAAGCGAAAGCACCAGAACCAGCCAAGCGAGCGCAAACATGAATTGCGGTGTCCACTCCACGGCGCGGGTCTCGAACAGCACGGCGCCAAGCAAGAACACGGCGGCGGCCGCCGCATATTGGATGCACAGGGCCGGTCGCCAATCGATGCCGCCGCCGAAGCGCTTTTGATAGAGTGTGCCCACGGTGATGCCGAGGAGCGCCACCGTGGCGGCGATCCAGGCCAAGGGCGTCGCCTCGCCGCTTTGCATCTTCGCCTGCAGCACCAAGTAGACCCCGGCGAGCCCAAGCGCGAGACCGAGCCATTGCCGCGCCGCGACGCGCTCGCCGAACAGGCGATTGGCCACGGTCGAGGTCAGAACCGGCTGCAGGCTCACGATCAGCGCGACCACGCCAGCCGACAAGCCGTTCTCCATGGCAATGAAGACGCCGCCGAGATAAAGCCCGTGCACCAAGAGCCCGGTGAGCGCCGAATGCATCATGCCGTTGGCGTTTGGCCATTTCGGCCGCGTTGCCGCGATGATCACGGCAACCAGCGCAACCACAATCAGCATACGCAGCGCCAGGAAGGTCAGCGGCTCGGCATAGCCTAACCCGAGCTTGGCGCCGATGAAGCCTGATGCCCACAACAGCACGAACACGCCCGGTGCCGCGAATATGGCGAGGTCTTCGATGCGGCGCGACATGGCGTGTGGTCCGGCGACCCGATGATTTGCGGACTGGTTCACTAGCGCGGGTCGCCTCGCCAGTCACGCGGTTATTCCGTCTCCTCAGCGAGCGTCAACAGATCGCGCGAGCGGGTGACGCCCGACGGCCAGTTCTTGTCGAAATCGGCGATCAAAGGTTTCAGCACCTCCTCGCGCATCGCCGTTTTCAATTTTGCCTCGTCGGCGAACTGATAGACGGCGTAATGCACGTTTGCATCCGCCGTGCTCCAGAACCGCCACGCCTTCTCGGCCTTAAAATCCTTCAGCGCCCAGGGCAGATGATCGGTCGAATACCAGCGATCGAATTTTTCGCGCAGCCCCTCGTCGACTGCCGCGCGCACCATGAAATAGCTTTTGGGCATTTTCACTCTCCCCGGATGCCGGCCGCCTTGATGACGGGCCACCATTTGTCCATTTCCGCCTGCTGAAAGGCCGCGAGGCCCGCCGGCGTCTGGTCTTGGCGCGGCGCAATGTCGAGCCCAAGCTCGGCAAAGCGCGCGCGCACTTTGGAATCTTCAAGAGCCTGCACCATCGCGTCGTTGAGGCTGGCAATGACGCTCGGCGGCGTGCCCTTCGGCGCGTAGAGGCCGAACCAACCGGATATGTAGAGGCCCGGCAAGCCGGATTGATCGGCCGAAGCGATGTCCGGCATCGACGCCGAGCGTTGCGGCGCGAGTTCGGCGAGCGCCTTGATGGTGCCCGCGCGCACTTGCGGCAAGGCGACGGCGCCCTGCACCAACAGTAGATCGACCTGCCCGGAAATGAGATCGGTCATCGCCGGGCCGGCGCCGCGATAAGGCACGAACAGCACCTGCGTGCCGCTGAGCTTCTGCAGCAGCAAACCGCCGACTTGCGCCGAGGCGTTCTGATTGACGAATTTGGCGTCGCCGGGATTTGCCTTCATCCAAGCCACGAGCGTTTTCAGATCGTCCGCCGGCAAGGTC
>JBARER010000266.1:0-10233 GCA_049796395.1 Xanthobacteraceae bacterium | reverse complement strand
GATTTCGTGCGGCCGATCTGCGAAGCGGCGCGGCGCCGCGGCATGCCTGTCATTCTCGATGGCGACCGCCCGACGGTCGAGAACGATCCGCTGTTTCGGCTTGCTTCGCACGTGATCTTTTCCGCCGAATGCCTGCGCGAGACCACCGGTATGGCCGATCTCGGCGACGGTCTACGCCGCATCGCCAAGGAGACCGATGCGTTTCTCGCCGTCAGCAACGGGCCCGACGACATTATCTATCTCGATCGCGGCGCGCTGCACCGGCTGCCGGTGTTCAAGATCGCGGCGGTGGATACGCTTGGCGCCGGCGACGCTTTTCACGGCGGCTTCGCGCTGGCGCTGGCGGAGGGCCAGCACGTCATTGCGGCAATGCGGTTCGGCGCGGCGGCCGCCGGCATCAAGTGCACGCGGCTTGGCGGTTCGTCCGGTGCGCCGACCCGCGCGGACGTCAATGCGTTTTTGGCCGGGAGCGAGAGCGAACTCCGAGGCGCGGCGCAAAGCGGTGCCGCGTTACAGACTTAGATTTGCAGGATCAAACCCGGTATAATCGCCAAGATCGAAGCAAGACCGAAGGAGGACCGATGCTGCAGATTCTTTCCCGAGGCCTTGCCGTGGTGCTTGCGGCGGCCATCACGCTCGCGGCGGCGAGCGCGGCGCAGGCGCACTATCGTAACGCGCACCGCGTCAGGCCGCGGACCGACTATCTCCTTTATGATTATCGCTACCACCCGATTCTGGGCTTCACCCGCTACGAGAACTGCTACTGGGTCGAGGATTTCGCGCCCTACCGGCCGCACTTGGTGCGGGTCTGCCCGCCGCGTTGAGGCGGCGCCGGTCATTATTTTGAGTTTGTGGCGGCGCGGCCCCGCCCGGCGGTAGTTCGGGGGCGGTGGGCTTGCGGTAACCGGTTCGGGGCTGCGGGATTTCTGGCGGCTTGATTTAGAATATTATTCTCTATAAGTAATTCAATATTCTGATTTTGGAATAATACCGCCAATGGACGCCATAGACCGAAAAATCCTTGCCGTTCTGCAGGATGACGCTGCGCTGTCGGTTGCTGAAATCGGCTCCCGGGTCGGCCTGTCGTCGACGCCATGCTGGAAGCGCATCCAGCGCCTTGAGGCCGACGGCGTCATTCTCAAGCGCGTGGCGCTGGTCGATCAGGACCGCATCGGGCTTGGCATCAGCGTCTTTGTGTCGATCGAGACCGGCGACCACTCGCAGGATTGGCTCGACCGCTTTGCCAAGACCGTCACCGACATGCCGGAAGTCATGGAGTTCTACCGCATGGCCGGCGACGTCGACTACATGCTGCGCGTCGTGGTGCCGGATATCGCCGGCTATGATGCGTTCTACAAACGGCTCATCGCGACGGTGCCGCTGAAGAACGTCACCTCGCGTTTCGCCATGGAAAAAATCAAATCCACCACGGCACTGCCGCTGCCGGAGATCAAATCCTAGAGCATGTCTCGCAGAATGCCTGCCCTCGTAATTGATCCGAGGGTGGAAACCGATTTTGCAAAAAGGCCATGCTACGACAAACAGCTGCCGCCGATCACAGCGCCGTGCGCGCGATCGAGTTCGATTCCCGCGGCTGCATGAAGCTCTGGTCGCTCAAGCTTATTGAACCGGTCATGACGAAACCGTAGGCCGGATTATAGCTGTATTTGACCTGCGCCAGCACCAAATAGGTATTCGGCACCGCGAGCGCGGACGGAATACTTACCGTCGAGCCGACGGTGAGCGCGGTGCCGCCGAGCGTGTCGCTCCACACCACCGTGCCGGCGCCCTGGTTGTTGATGGCGATCTCCGACACCACCTCTTGCAGGCCGGAGGTGGGATAGGGCGCGAGTATGGCCGAGCCGGCCGCTAGGATATTGGCCATGTCGAGATCGGCGATGTTGGTGTATTGGCTCGAGAGATCCGCCAGCGTGTGGGCGGTCAGTTCGACCTTGCGGTCCGCGGCGATGCCTTGTGTCGCTTCGACGCTGCCGAGAAACAGCGTCAGCATCACCGGCGCCAAGATAGCAAATTCGACGGCGGAAACGCCGCTGCGGTCGCGGCGCAATCGCGCCGTGCAACGGACTATCCGGGCAAATAGGCTCATGCCTGGTCTCATGGCGTTCCCCTCAAGACGATGCGTAAGGTTCGTTCCGAAAGACCGCGGTGGCGGCAAACAAATTGAAGCCGCCGGTCAGGTTGCTTAAGTTGAAGCTGAGCAAATTGACGAACACCGGGTATTGATAATAGAGCCGCAACATCACGATGTCGCCGGGCCCGCCAGGATTGTAGTTGAGGGCTGCGGTATTGAAGATGCCGTTCACGATCGGCAGGCCTAGGTTGGCCGCGGCGAAGGACGGATAGGTCTCGACATCGACATAGACGCCGTTGCTGCAATTGAAGATGCCGTGAATCTGATTGCAGACTTGCGTCTTGAACTGCGCCGCGGTCCAGCCCGCGGTTTGCGCCTGGCCGGTCAAGATGAGTCGCGCCGAATTGGCAGCCGCAGCCTCGAGCGTCTGGCCGGCGAAGAAGATGAGCGCCGTCTGCAGAATCGCAAATAGCGCCGCCATGAACGGCGCAGCCAAGAGTGCGAACTCGACTGTCGTCCCGGCCTCGCTTTGCGTGGCGAAGCGGCGCAGGAGCGGCGCCGATACGGTTCCTGCAATGAAGCTCTTGACGAGCCGCGCAAAGTCGGCCCGATGCCGACTGGTCCGATTCAACATGGGCGCCTCACCCGATGAAGGTCGCGATTACCGCGAAGCCTCACGATGAAGCGATAGCACCCGCCCGTTGGCGATTTATTGCGGCAATCGGCGAGATCGACGGCCTGCGGCTTAAGCCGCCGCTAACCCTGCACCGGCGATGGCGTGCTAATGCGCGCCGCCGGCGGCCAGCGCCTGGTTGTTGCGGGTGACGCTCTGAGTGAGCGTCTTGCTGAAGTAATCGGACGGCAACTGGGTATCCACGTCGATATCGGCCTTACTGGTGTCGCCGAGCGTGATCCGCGGTGAGCAGAGCGGCGTGCAGCTGTAAGTCTGCCGCGTCTGGCCGCGATAGACCATGATCAGGGGTTCGGCCGGAGCTTTGACCTCGATGGTCTTCTCCATCAGCACGGCGCTGCTTTTGTCCAGCACGACGACATTGGTCTCGCCATATCCCTTGCCGGTCAGGACCGCCAAGCCGCCGGGCTGAATCGACATGTCGGCAATAAGCGGATCGCCGATCACCACCGTGGTGGCGCGGTCGGGAAGCTTCAGGATCTTGGCTTGATCGAGATGAACGGTGATCGGCTCCTCGGCGAGCGCCGGCGCCGCGGCGATGACGACTGCCGCGAACAGCCAAACCAGCGCGCCTCGCACGCAAAACGCCGTCATCGATACGCTCCGGAACGCTACGCGGAATTCGAACTTGCCGAGGCCGTCCACCGGCTAGCCACTTCACTGCAAATTCGTGAATGAAGTGCAAATCGAACCGGCCGAAACCGCCGGTGACGTTTACTTAACGATGATTGGCCGGGCGCCGACGCTCGGCCCTCCCGCTATTGCAGGAAGGGATGCATCATCTGGGCAGGGAAACTCGCCGGATATTCGCGTTCGCCGATGCCGTAATTGTCGGGAAGCTCGCCTTCCGGCATGTAAAACGTGCCAAACAGCACGTCGAGGACCGGAAACGTCGAGGCAAAGTTCTTTTCACCGCCGCGGTCGGCCGCGGTGTGATGCCAGCGGTGGAAGACCGGCCCGGCAATCACGTATTTAAACGGACCGAGTGTCCAATTGATATTGGCGTGGACGAAGGCCGAATGCGCGATCGACAACGGTCCAAGTATGACCAGTACATTGGGTGAGATGCCCATCAGGAGCATGATGACGTCGGCGGCCACATTGCGCAGGAACAATTCGGCGGGATGAAACCGCGCCGCCGAGATCCACTCCAGTTCCTCCGACGAGTGATGCACCGCGTGATAGCGCCACATCCGCTGACCGTGAAACAGCCGATGCGTCCAGTACAGGATGATGTCCTCGCCAACCAGGAAAATGGCCATCTGCGCCGCCAGCGGCAGGGCGGCCAGCGGGCCGTGGCCGTTGTCGTAGAAGGCAATCAGTCCGTCCGCGGTGGTGATCCGGAACAAGATCGCGGCGCCGACGATCAGCATGCCGATGCGCAAATAGCGTGCAATGACCGGGATGAAGAACCAATAGCACAGGTCGGTGACGAGATCGCGTTTGTGCCACCACGCCTGGCCGGGATTGCACGCCCAGAACCAGGTAAGAACCGTAAACACGGCCGCGAGCGCCAGCGAGATCGGCACGGTCTTCATGAAAGTCTGGCCAAAACTGATGAAAACCGAGAGTAGTTCCTGGTACATGCCTCAAACCTGGGAAGTCGCATTCGCGAGTGAGATGATCTCGATATTGTATCGAAGAAGCGCATTAAGACGCCGTGAATCCGCGCTCGAAAAGCTTTGCGGCGTCGGCTGAGCTGATGCGTGTTTGATGCAAGTTGAAACTTGTGTTCTTACCGAAATGCAATCCTTGTTTGGTATGCATACGCCTCGGTGGTATCCGCTCGATACGATCCGAGTTTTCCACCTTGGTTTATTGATCGTGAATAGTGCCGCCGGGCGGGCGCCAGTTGCCGCGGAAACAGCAGCGCGGCGGAACGCTGCAAGCCGATGTTAACTACGTAGGGAAAAGCGCGATTGGGCTTAGGTTTCTTGGATCGATTTAACCCCGTCGAAATTTGTCCTGGGTAGGGTCTGGCACGATCCAAACGGCGCGAAAAGCCGCTGGGTCAGCTCAGACAGCCACGTGTGGACCTTAAGGAGCCATGACATGAAAACTCTTTTTGCTCGTTTCGTGAAGGACGAGTCCGGCGCTACCGCCATCGAATACGGTCTCATCGCCGCCGGCATCTCGGTTGCGATTATCGCCGTTGTGCAGGGCCTCGGCAGCAAGCTGAACACCACGTTCAGCAGCGTTTCCGCCGCCCTCAAGTAAGCCGCGTCGTTCTTCGTTGCTACGAGAGGGCTCCGGGCGCATACCGGAGCCTTTTCGATTTCCGGGCACGCCGAAAGCGCAGCCGTCGATGCGGCCGCATCCGGTGTCCAGGACTCGCGCGATTTAAGACGGCGATGCCATGATGATGGAAGCGGTCCAGTTGACGCTATTTCCGGCAATGATGGCGTTTGCCGCATCGAGCGATCTGTTGACAATGACGATTGCCAATCGCGTCTCGCTGGTGCTCGTCGCCGGGTTCGTCCTGCTTGCATTGCTCACCGGCATGAGCGGAGCCGACATGCTGTCGCATTTCGGCGCGGGCGGCGCGGTGCTGGTGGTCGCGTTCGGCTGCTTTGCCTGCGGTTGGATCGGCGGCGGCGACGCCAAGCTCGCGGCGACGACCGCCCTGTGGCTCGGTTTTTCCGGCCTATTTGATTATCTCGTTTACGCGTCGCTGCTCGGCGGGGCGCTGACTTTGTTGATCGTGCAATTTCGCACGCTGCCGCTGCCGCGCCTGCTCGCGGGGCGCGAATGGGCGGAGCGGCTGCATTGCCAGGGCGCCGGCGTGCCTTACGGCGTGGCGCTCGCCGCGGCCGCGTTGCTGGTTTATCCGCACACCGAATGGATGCGGGCGGCCGGCCTCTAAGCCGACGTTTTCCAGTCTTTGCATGGTGCGTCGCGGCGCGCATGAGCGCGCGTCAACGCAACGTTAACTCGATTTGGATACGCCTCATTAACCATGCTTTGACGTTTAGCTGCTGAAATCCGGTCGAGATAGCCGGTTCGGGCGCTGCCATCCGGTGGAAAGTGAAGCGTAATGAAAGCCGCGCGTCTTGTCGTACTCGGTGTCGCTGTCGCCGCCGGCGGCATCGCCGCGTATTTGGCAGCCGGCAGGAAAGCGCCGCCGGCGCCGCCGCCGGTCGCCGCGGCGCCACCAATGGTGACAGTCGACGTTCTGGTCGCCAAGTCGGACCTGTCACGGGGACAAGTGATCCAGAATCAGGACATCGGTTGGCAGACTTGGCCCAAGGACGCGGCCAACGCTAATTTCATCCAAAAATCGCAGCGGCCCGACGCCATCAATGAATTCGCCGGTTCGATCGCTCGCGTGACGGTGCTCGCCGGCGATCCGATTCGTCCTCCCGACGTGGTGACGGCCAAGGGCTCGGGCTTCATGGCCGTTATTTTGCCCAAAGGCATGCGCGCGATCGCGGTCGATATCACCGCGGTGTCCAGCGCCGGCGGTTTCATCCTGCCCGACGACCGCGTCGACGTCTTACTGACGCGCCATGAGCGGTCGGGTCCGAGCGGCAGCGAGAAAACCACCAGCGACACGATCCTGAGCAATGTACGAGTGCTGGCGGTGGACCAGTCCATCGACGAGAAAGCCGATACCAAAGTCATTCTCGGCAAGACCGCGACGCTGGAATTGACCGAGGCGCAGGCGGAGACACTCGAGCAGGCCAAGCAGCTTGGGACGGTTTCGCTGACGCTGCGCAGCATACTCGATTCTGCTTCGTCCGGTCCCGAGAGCAACGACGACGGGCACGATCAGGCGATCAATACCATTCGTTTCGGCGTCAGCGCAGCGGGAGCGGGCCGGTGAGCGGGAGGGAGCTGCCATGACAGGGCCCATGACAGGAGCCACGACCGTTCGAGCGGCGCTAGCGCTCGCCGTGCTCGCGGCCGGCTCGAGCGTTGTTCCCCGCGCGCTCGCCGGCAACGTGGTGTTCAGCGCGCCGCCGATGCAGGAAATCCACGTCGCTGCCAGCGACTCCCAATCGCAGCCGGTCAATCTCGGCGTCAGCAAGTCGGTGGTCATCGATCTGCCGCGCGATATCAAGGACGTGCTGGTGGCCGATCCGAAGATCGCCAATGCCGTGGTGCGCTCGTCGCGCCGCGCATTCATCATCGGCAACACGGTCGGCCAGACCAACGTCTTCTTCTTCGACAGCGAAGGCAAGCAGATCGCCGGCTTCGATATCGCGGTGACGCGCGATATGGACGGCATTCGTCAAGCCATCCATCAGGTGCTTCCGGATGCCGATGTCACGGTCAACGGCGTCGGCGACAACGTCGTGCTGTCCGGCAGCGTATCGAGCCCGCAGGAGGCGCAGCAGGCCAGCGATGTTGCCTCCGGGCTGGTCGACAAGACCGGCAAGATCATCAATGCCATTGTCGTGCGCGGCCGCGACGAAGTCATGCTGAAGGTCACCGTGGCGGAAGTCGACCGCAGTGTCGTCAAGCAGCTCGGCATCAACCTGTCCGGTTCATTCGGCTACGGCACTTCAGTCATTAACTTCAACAACAACACCGCGAATCCGAACGTCGCTTCCGGCTACACGCCGCCGCTGTTCCCTATCAACGGCACCCCATCGAACACCATCGCCGGCGGGACCAATCATGTCACAGCGACGTTGCAGGCGATGGAGCAGGCCGGCGTCGTGCGCGCACTGGCCGAGCCGACCTTGACGGCGATTTCCGGCGAATCTGCGCATTTTCTGGCCGGCGGCGAGTTTCCCTATCCCAGCGTAACGAGCTGCACGACCACGCCCTGTCCGCCGACCATCCAATTCCAGAATTTCGGCGTCAGCCTGACCTTCACGCCGGTCGTGCTGTCGGAAGGCCGCATCAGCCTGAACATGCTGACCGAGGTGTCCGAGCTCGACAACCAGAATACCGTGACGGTCGCGGGAACCACCGTTCCCGGCTTGAGCGTGCGGCGCGCCGACACGACTGTGGAGATTCCCTCCGGCGGTTCGCTTGCCGTCGCCGGTTTGATTCAGAACGACACCAAACAGGACATCACGGGTCTGCCCGGGCTGATGGAGGTGCCGGTGCTCGGCACGTTGTTCAGGAGCCGCGACTACATCAACAACCGGACCGAACTCATGGTGCTGGTGACGCCCTATATCGTGCGCGCGGTCGCCGAGAAGGATCTATCGCGGCCCGACGACGGTTTCGCGGATCCGAGCGATCCCGAAAGTGTCTTGCTGGGCCGGCTCAACCGCATTTACGGCGTTGGCGATCCGGCGCCGCCCGACGGCTATCACGGCAAGTACGGCTTCATCCTCGATTGATGCCGCCGCTGGAGACCACGATGCAGACCGTTCTCGCACTGACCGCCAGTTGCCGCTCCGTCTCGGCAATCGCGCTGCGCGCCGCCGCCGTCGCCGCCACCGCGCTGTCGGTTTGCGCTTGCAATACCGACCAGCAAGCCACCGCCGTCGCTCCTGACGTGCCGACCGACTATCGCCTGCGGCACCCGATTACACTGCAGGAAAGCCAGCGCACGCTGCAACTGTTCATTGGGTCCAATCGCGGCGAGCTTAATCCGACGCAGCGCGCGCAAGTCCTGTCGTTCGGCCTGGGCTGGAAGCGCGCCGCGACCGGCGGCATCGTCGTCGAGCGCCCGGTCGGCGCCGGCAACGAACAGGCCGCTTCGGATTCGACGCCCGAGATCGTGTCGATCCTGGCCGCGGCCGGGCTGCCGCCACCGAGCATCGTCGTTCAGACCTATCCCGCGACTGGGGCGAGCGTGGCGCCGGTCCGCATCGGTTATCCCAAGATCGTCGCGCAAGTAGGACCATGCGGGCTATGGCCGCAAGACCTCGGACCGAATTTCAGCCGCGACTGGGTGGAAAATCGGGCGCCCTGGAATTTCGGCTGCGCCCAGCAACACAACATCGCTGCCATGGTAGCCAATCCGAGCGATCTGGTGCAGCCGCGCGGCGAAACGCCGGCTTACACCATGCGGCGCGCCGCGGTGTTGGGAAACTACGCCGAGGGCAAAGCCACCGATACCCAGTACTCGACAACGAACTCCGGCAAGATCAGCACAGTCGGTCAATGACGAGAGAAGCCAATCAAGTTGCGCTCGAGACGCCTGCCGCCGAGATTGCCGGCCACGACGAGCATATCGCGCCGGCGCCGCGGGTCTCGGTGCAGGCTTTCTGCGAGAGCGTCGACACCGCCGCTGCGATCCAGGCGGCCGGCGAAGACCGGCGCATGGCCAAGGCGCATTTGCGCATCCAGATGGGCGGGATGCGCGCCGCGGTCGAAGCCTATCAGAGCTCGCCGACGCCGAACGTCATCATTCTCGAATCGGAGAACCGCGGCGACGACGTTCTCACCGGGCTCGATCATCTTGCGGAGTATTGCGATGCCGGCACCCGCGTCGTTGTCATCGGCCGCATGAACGACGTCGTGCTGTACCGCGAACTGGTCCGGCGCGGCGTCAGTGACTATCTGATAGCGCCGGTCAGCGTCCTGCAGGTCGTGCGCGCCATCTGCGGGCTGTTTTCGGCGCCCGACGCCAAGCCGGTCGGCCGCATTATTGCGGTGGTCGGGGCCAAAGGCGGCGTCGGCGCATCGACCGTGGCCCATAATATCAGCTTCTCGATCGCCAACGATCTCAAGCTCGACGCCGTCGTGACCGACCTGGATCTCGCCTTCGGTACCGCCGGTCTCGACTTCAATCAAGATCCGCCCCAGGGCATCGCCGAAGCGGTGTTCTCGCCCGACCGCGTCGATACCGCCTTTGTCGATCGCTTGCTCGCCAAGTGCACCGATCATTTAAATCTGCTGGCCGCGCCGGCCACGCTCGATCGCGTCTATGACTTCGGCGCCGACGCCTTCGAGTCCATCCTCGATTCGTTGCGCGCCACGGTGCCGTGCGTCGTACTCGACGTTCCGCACCAATGGACCGGATGGACCAAACAGACCCTGGTCGGCGCCGACGACGTATTGATCGTTGCCGCTCCCGATCTCGCCAACCTGCGCAACACCAAGAACGTCTACGATTTCCTCAAGGCCGCGCGGCCCAACGATCATCATCCGCGCTATTGCCTCAATCAAGTCGGTGTCCCCAAACGTCCGGAAATCAAGGCGGCGGATTTCGCCAAGGCGCTGGAAGACGAGCCGATGGCCATCATTCCGTTCGAGCCGCAAGTCTTCGGCGCGGCGGCCAACAACGGGCAAATGATCGCCGAGGTGTCGTCTGGCCACCGCACCGCCGAAATGTTTCGGCAGATGGCGCGAACTCTGACGGGGCGGTCGGAGCCCAAGAAGCAACGTTCCGGGTTGTTGTCGCCGCTGTGGGAAAAGCTGTTGGGCTAAAGGTTTGGAGTTGCGTTAGTGTTTGGCAAGCGTCCCAATTCCGGTAGTGCCACCGCCGCGGAACCGCGGACTGCGGCGGCGTCGCGCCCGGTTGCCGCTCCGGTCGCCGCACCGC
>JBARER010000265.1:0-8666 GCA_049796395.1 Xanthobacteraceae bacterium | reverse complement strand
ATGAAGCCGTCGATCTCGCCGGTCTCGAGCAGACCGGAAATCGTCGCCCCCTCCGGCGCGTTATCGAGCCGCACGCCGGGCGGCAGTTTCACGGTAATCTTCTCCGGCCTACCCGCCTCCTCGATGCCGCCGCGGATCCAGTGAATGTCCGAACGTTTGACCCCGTAATCGTCTTCGAGAAAGGCGCGCGCCCAGACATTGGCGGTGAGCTGATATTCCGGCACGCCGACCTTCTTGCCTTTGAGGTCTTCCGGTTTCTTGATGCGGTCGGTGCGCACATAGATCGCGGTATGGCGAAAGGCGCGCGAGACGAAAGCGGGTATCGCGATATAGGGGCAGTCTTTCTGCGCGGTCTTGACCGTGTAGCTCGACAGCGACAATTCGCAAATGTCGAACTCCGCCGCCCGGAAGGCGCGAAAGAAAATCTCCTCCGGCACAAGCTGCATATAGACCGGATCGACGCCGTCGATCTGCACGCTGCCATCAAACAGCGCCCGGTTGCGGTCGTAATCGCCGACCGCGACGGATAGATTGAGCTTGGCCATTTCGCTTCCCTGTTCAAAGACTTGCAGACCGCAAAGGTCAGACGCTAGATAGCCGCGTCCGGCGGGTCGTGCCAAGATGCCTTTTCCCAGTGGCTTGATGCACGATGCGCCGTATGGCTGGGATTCTATGATGATTTGGCAATGCCTCGCGCTGACCGCAGTGGCGATCATGCTGTGCTGTGCGACACCTGACCACAGCCGGGCGCAAAGTGCGTCACCGCATGTCTATAGCGACGCCGGCGATATCTATATCGACCGCGACGACGCCAAAAACGGCACGAAGAATGGCGTGAAGACCAAGCTCACTACATCGGAGATGGACGTCGAGCCGGTGCTGGCGCCGAACGGGAGCTATGTCGTTTACACCCGGCAAGGCCGCGGCCGCACCCTTCACGGTTACGACGCCAGCCAAGAATGCAGCACTGAGCCGCGGCCGGATGAACTCCGCCGAATCAACGTCGATGGCAGCGGCGATAAACTTCTGCTGAAAGGCCGCAAAGGCGATGCCAAGCATCAGCTTTGCGATTTTCGCCAAAAGCAATTCAGCTCGGACGGCCGCCGGCTTTATTTCCTGTCGCCGGGCTGGGCGACATCGGATGCGCTCCATGTCCTCGACACGCGCAGCAGCGAGGATCGTTTTGTCACGCCAGCCAACGACCTTTTGGTGCTGGGCTTCTGCCCCAATAAATACAAGGACGATCTCGTGGTGCTGGCGCACCGCTATTTCGCGCTCGGCGGCAGTTACGACTGGTACTGGCTCTACGACGCTGCCGGAAAAAAGGAGATCGGCCCGCTCGGTCCGTTTGATGCACCGAACGATATGGTTCGCGAGGCCCGCGGCGTGTGGTGCGCAAATACGCCGTGATCAAGATCGGCCTGCCGACTGTTCCGCCGGCGCGATATCGGTCAGCTTGAACTGTACGCGTTCCTCGCCCTGCCAGCGGTCGAGCGCGACAGTGCCGGCGGCATGAACACGCTGGCCGCGGCTATCGCGCAACGCCGCACCGAGCTTGCCGCCGACCGCCCGGAAGGCGATGGCGTTGACCGCGGCACCGTCTCCGGATTTCAGGCGTACGCGCATATGCGCCTGGCCGACCTCCTCCGCATAGGCGACCGTGTGTGACGGCAGCACGATGAGCGGCTCCGGATTGCCCGATCCGAATGGACCGGCGCGCTCGAGCATGGCCACCAGATTTGCGTCCGCCCCCGCCGCCGTCACGGCCCCGTCGATCAGCAAACCAGCGGCCCGGCGCGCGTTGTCGACATCGGCCGCCAGTGTCGCTTCGAAGAAGGCGCGCAATTCGGCGAGCCCCCCCTTGCGCAGCGTAACGCCGGCCGCCATCGCATGACCGCCGCCCTTGAGCAGCAAGCCCTCGGCCACGGCGCGGCGCACCGTGCGGCCGATATCGACGCCGACAATCGAGCGGCCCGAGCCGGTGCCGGTGCCGCCAGGCTCAAGTGCGATGGCGAAAGCGGGCCGGCCGAATTTCTCCTTCAACCGCGCGGCAACAAGCCCCATGACTCCCGGGTGCCAGCCCTCGGCAGCGGTTACGACGACCGCGCCTTTCTCTTCGATGCCGAGCGCGGCGCTCGCCTCCGCTTCCGCCTGCGCCAGCATCGCCTGTTCGATGACCTGCCGCTCCTGGTTGAGCCGGTCGAGTTCGGCGGCAATCTTGGCCGCCTCGATCGGATCGCTCTCAATCAAAAGTTTCACGCCGAGGTCGGCCCGGCCGATACGGCCCCCGGCATTGATGCGCGGTCCAAGCAAAAAACCGAGATGCCACGCTTCCGGCGGCCCGTTGAGGCGCGCCACGTCCATCAGACTGACATGGCCCACCCGCTCGCGCCGGCGCAACGCGATCAGTCCCTTGGCGACGAAGGCACGATTGAGCCCGATGAGCGGCACCACGTCGGCGACTGTGCCGAGCGCCACGTCGTCGAGGAACGACAACAGATCGGGCTCCGGCCGCCCCGGCGTCCAAAAACCGCGGCCGCGCAGCGTGCGATTGACGGCGACGACCGTCATGAAAGTCAGGCCCACGGCAGCCAGATGGCCAAGTCCGCTTAGATCGTCGCGGCGGTTCGGATTGACGATTGCCACCGCCGGCGGCAGCTCCTCATCGGCCTGGTGATGATCGATGACGACAGTGTCGAAGCCGAGCTTCTTGGCTTCTGCCAGCGGCTCAATGCTGGTCGTGCCGCAGTCGACGCAGACAAGCAGGGTCGCGCCACGCTCCGCCAGCGCACGGACGGCTTCGACGTTCGGGCCATAGCCTTCGAACAAGCGGTCTGGAATGTGGATGATCGGCTCGATGCCGCATTGGCGCAGATAGCGCGCCAACAGTGCCGCCGAGGTGGCGCCGTCGACGTCATAGTCGCCGAAAATCGCCACGGGTTCTGCGCGTATCACGGCGTCGGCGATGCGCTCAGCGGCCTCCCGCATGGCGGTGAGCACCAGCGGATCCGGCATCGAATGCTTGATTGTCGGATCGAGGAAAGCCTCGACCGCGTCGACCTCGACGTTACGGCCGGCAAGAATGCGCGCCAAAAGCTCCGGCAGGCCGTGGCGTTGCGCTATGGCCAGCGCCCGCGCGGCGCCGCGCTCATCGAGCCGGTCACGCCATGCGCGTCCGGTCGCCGAATTCTCGACGCCGAGGAAAAGACGATTCTCTGCCATCAGTGCAATCGTAACATTGTCATGCACCGCGAAGGCGGGGCACCGAGCACATATATGCATTGTTGAGCAAATACCGATCACCCGTCTTCGCGGGTGGTGGCGGCTCAAACACTATTCGAATTTATCAAGTTTGCGGTGCTCGGCGCGGATCCATCTGACGGTGCCGCTTGCCGAACGCATCACCACCGTCTCGGTCTCGATCACGCCCTTGCCGAATTGTACGCCGCGCAGCATAGGACCGTCAGTGACGCCGGTTGCGGCAAACAGGCAATCGCCCTTCACCATATCCTCGATCTCGTACTTCTTGCGCGCCTCTTTGATGCCCATCTTGGCGATGCGCTCGCGCTTCTCGTCGGTATCGATAATGAGCCGGGTCTGCATCTGGCCGCCGATACAGCGCAAGGCCGCCGCCGCCAGTACACCCTCCGGCGCCCCGCCGATGCCGAGATAGATGTCGATCCCGGTTTTTTCCGCGTCGGCGGTGTGGATCACTCCGGCCACGTCGCCATCGGTGATCAGGCTCACCGCGGCGCCGGCGTTGCGCACCGCGGCGATCAGATCGGCATGCCGCGGCCGGTCGAGGACCATCGCCGTTATCGCGCCGGGCTTCACCCCTTTCGCTTTGGCTAGATTGAGGATGTTTTCTTCGGCCGGGGCGTCGAGATCGACAACCCCCTTAGGGTAGCCGGGACCGATGGCGATCTTGTCCATATAAATATCCGGCGCATGCAGAAGCGTTCCTGCCTCAGCCACCGCCAGCGTAGCAATGGCGCCCGGCATGTTCTTGGCGCATAGCGTAGTGCCTTCCAGCGGATCGACGGCGATGTCGACTTTGGGTCCACTTTTGGTGCCGACCTTTTCACCGATGAAGAGCATCGGCGCCTCGTCCATCTCGCCCTCGCCGATGACCACGGTCCCGTCGATCAGGAGTGAGTTGAGTTCCTGACGCATGGCGTCCACCGCGACTTGATCGGATTCCTTGACGGCGCCGCGTCCGCGAAGCCGCGCCGCGGCGACGGCGGCCCGTTCTGTAACGCGGGCGATTTCAAGCGCTAGCACACGTTCAAGCGCCCGATGGGAAGATGCTGGTCTCGTCGACATGAAACAAATCCTCAGGTCATGCTCGTTCGATGCGGATGACTTGCGGACGACCGGATAAGACCCGGTCGTGCCGCACCGCGGCAAGTGCTTTGTGCACGGCATCCTCACTGGTCGCGTAAGTGATCAGAATCACCGGCACCGCCTCGCCGGAACGGCCGGGCTGCGCCGCACCGCGGGAACCCGGCGGGTGACGCTGCACGATCGATTCCAGCGAAATTTTCTGCTGCGCCAGCCGCCGCGCGATGGTCGCCGCGGTGCCCGGCCGGTCGCGCGCCAACAGCCGGATATAGTAGCCGCCTTCGTGATGCTGCATCGGCGCCTTGCGGATCGCGGTCATGCGCGCCGCCGGACGACCGAACGGCGGCGTCACGACGCCGCGGGCGATATCGGCAAGATCGGCGACGATTGCCGAGGCCGTCGCAGCACCGCCGGCGCCGGGCCCGACCAGCGTGATTGGCGCCAGCCCTTCGGCGTCCACGGTGACGGCATTGGTGACGCCCATGACTTGGGCGATGGCGGAGTCCTTCGGCACCATGGTCGGATGGACGCGCTGCTCGATGCCGGCCTCGGTTTTCACCGCGACGCCCAGGAGCTTGACGCGATAGCCGAGTTCCGCTGCGGCATCGAGATCGGCGAGCGCAATGGAAGAAATGCCTTCGACATAAACCGCATTGGGATCGATCTTGGTGCCGAAACCGAGGCTGGCCAGGATCGCAAGTTTCTGCGCGGTATCGTGACCCTCGATGTCGAACGCCGGGTCGGCCTCCGCATAGCCGAGCCGCTGCGCTTCACGCAAGCATTCGTCGAAGGCGAGCCGATCCTGCTCCATGCGGGTGAGGATGTAGTTGCAGGTGCCGTTGAGGATGCCGTAAATGCGGGTGAACGACGCGCCGTTGAGGCCTTCGCGCAGCGTCTTCACGATCGGGATACCGCCGGCGACGGCGGCCTCGAAATTAAGCGCCACGCCGTGGCGTTCCGCGAGCACGGCAAGCTTGTGACCGTGCCTCGCCAGCAGTGCCTTGTTCGCGGTCACCACCGGCTTATCGCCCGCCAGCGCCGTTTCGATGGCACGCTTGGCCGGATCGCCCTCCCCGCCCATGACCTCGACCAGAACATCGATCGACCGGTCGGCCGCTAGCGCCACGGGATCGGCAAACCAGCGAAATTTCTTGACGTCGAAATCGCGCTTCTTGGCGCGGGATCGGGCGGTGAGCGCCACCACCTCGATTGGCCGGCCGCTGCGCGCAATAAGTTTGTCGCGCCCCTGATCGAGAAGACGAATCACAGCGCTGCCGACGGTGCCCAGCCCGGCAAGCCCGACTTTGAGCGGCTCAGCCATAAACGTCGCCAGCCTGAAGAGGTACGGCGACGCCTGATTAACGCCGCGTCGCCAAGGGAACGACGTTGTGCAGCATTTCCGGGGCTGTTTCAAGAAAGCGCCGGATATTGCGCGCGGCTTGACGGATGCGCTGTTCGTTCTCTACGAGCGCGATACGGACATGGCCTTCGCCGTGCTCGCCAAAACCCGCGCCCGGCGCCACCGCGACGCCCGCCTTTTCGACCAGAATGGTGGAGAATTCCACGCTGCCGAGTGGCCGAAGCGCTTCCGGAATCGGCGCCCAGGCAAACATCGACGCCGATGGCGCCGGCACCGGCCAGCCGGCGCGGCCAAACGACTCGACAAGGGCATCGCGGCGCCGCCTGTAGATGGCGCGCATCTCCTTGATGCAGTCGTCCGGCCCGTTGAGCGCAGCCGTCGCCGCTACCTGGACGGGGGTGAAAGCACCGTAATCGAGATAGGATTTGACCCGCGCGAGCGCAGCGATGATGCGCTCATTGCCGACAGCAAAGCCGATGCGCCAGCCCGGCATCGAAAAGGTTTTGGACATCGAGGTGAATTCGACCGCGACATCCATCGCGCCCGGCACCTGCAGCAACGAAGGCGGCGGATTGTCGTCGAAATAGACCTCGGCATAAGCCAGATCGGACAGCAGCAGAAGCGAGTGCTTCTTCGCAAAGGTGACAAGTTCCCGGTAAAAATCGAGGCTGGCGACGCACGCTGTCGGATTTGACGGGTAACACACCACCACCGCGATCGGCTTCGGGATCGAGAACAGCACCGCGCGTTCGAGCGCGCCAAAAAACGCATCGCCCGCCTCGACTGGCACCGACCGGATCGCGCCGCCGGCCATCAGGAAGCCGAACACGTGAATCGGATAAGTCGGATTGGGAACAATGATGATATCGCCCGGCGCGGTGATGGCCTGAGCCACGTTGGCAAAGCCCTCTTTCGAACCGAGCGTCGTGACGATCTGCGTCTCGGCATTGAGCTTCACGCCGAACCGGCGGGCGTAATAGGCGGCTTGCGCGCGGCGCAAGCCGGCAATGCCTTTGGAGGCCGAGTACCGATCGGTCCGCGGCCTGCCGACGGTTTCCTTCAGCTTCTCCACGACATGCGCCGGCGTCGGCAAATCGGGATTGCCCATGCCGAGATCGATGATATCGGCGCCGCCGTTACGAGCGCCTGCTTTGGCACGGTTGACCGTCTCGAAAACATAAGGCGGCAGCCGGCGGATACGATAAAAATCTTCCATGGTGGTCCCAGCGGATTGTCGTGCGACACACTAACCCAGGATCGCAGTCTTTTCACTTGATTTCAGTCAGGATCACTTGGTTTCGGTATCGGCTGTCGGCGTAATTCCCGGGGTGGTGCTACCGGCGTTTGGTGCCGCGCCGGCCGGCTTGGTCACCGCCGCGGCAGGGGCCACCTGATCGTCCCCTTGCGTCTCGGCGCTCAAACGATTGCGATCGGTGATCAGATCCTCGGTGGCCCGCTGAATCTGGTTGGCGTCCATCGGCGTATCGGCGCGTTGCGGCGGCACCTCTTCGACCGATGGGAAAAGCGACGGATAGCTCACGGGCGAGCAACCCGACATCGCAAGCGCGGCCGAGGCGACTAAAGCGAAAACGGCAACAACCCTGACCCCGCGGCGCGGCACCGCTTCCTCCGACTTGACCTGACATCACCTGACGTCATTTGGCAAAGCGCCCCATTTCGGACGTTTCCGGCCCGAAAATCCAGCCCGCCAACCCCTACGAATCCTAAAAAACCATAAAACCCAATGAATTGGGTGGATCACCTGAGACAACGCACAAACCGTGAAACTAAAATCCCAATATGTCGAAACGAGGACAGCAGGTTTTCGTCCCTCTGCCGACAATAAATTCGCACGCTCACGGATCCTCCCGGCCGGCATGACTTGTGCACGGCGAGCACACAAGCCATGTCTGGCGAAAGGGCCGAGTCGGCCAGGGAGGAAACGCTCGTGCGGGCTCCATCGCAAGAGCCGGTGAAGGAACCGGCGTCCCAATCTCCGATGAAGATCGGGACCGTCGATGTCGAGCAGTTCTCACGCAATCTGGCGCGGCTCATCGAAGAAGGCGGCCGGGCGCTAGCGGCCTATCTCAAGCCGCGCGAACAGGGCCGCGACGACAGTGAATTCGCCGACGAAGTCACCGAGGTGGTCAAGACGTTCGGGCAGGTCGCCGAATACTGGATGGCCGATCCGCAGCGCACCGTCGAATTGCAGAACCGGCTCGGCAAGGCCTATCTCGATTTATGGGCGTCGGCGGCCAAGCGTCTCGCCGGCCAGGAAGGCCCACCGGTCATCCGGCCGGCTCCAGCCGACCGACGTTTTCGCGATCCGGAATGGACGCAAAACCAGTTCTTCGATTTTCTCAAACAGGCCTATCTGCTTACGGCCGGCTGGGCGGACAAGCTGGTGACGGATGCCGCCCTTAATCCGCACACCAAGCTAAAGGCCGAATTCTATATGCGGCAGATCACCAATGCGATGTCGCCGACGAATTTCGTCCTGACCAATCCGGAGCTGTTGCGCGAAACGCTGACCTCGAATGCCGAGAACCTGGTGCGCGGCATGCACATCTTGGCGGAAGACATTGTGGCCGGCGGCGGTAGTCTCAAGATCCGGCAATCCGATTCCTCGATGTTCGAGGTCGGGCGCAATCTGGCAGTCACGGCGGGCAAGGTGATTTTACAGAATGAGTTGATGCAGCTCATTCAATACGCGCCGTCGACCGAGACCGTGCTCAAGCGGCCGCTGCTGATCGTTCCGCCCTGGATCAACAAGTATTACGTGCTCGATCTCACGCCGGAAAAATCCTTCATCAAATGGTGTGTCGATCAGGGGCTGACGGTGTTTTGCATTTCCTGGGTCAATCCCGACGCCCACCTCGCCCAGAAAAGCTTCGACGATTATATGGAGCTGGGGCCGCTGGCCGCGCTCGATGCCATCAAGCAGGCAACCGGCGAGGACAAGGTC
>JBARER010000264.1:0-19718 GCA_049796395.1 Xanthobacteraceae bacterium | reverse complement strand
GTCGAAGAACGCGGTGATGGCCTCGAACGGCACCCCCAGGCGTTCGGCCACGCCGCCGAACGACAAGCCGACTTCAAAGCCCTCGTCGCCGACGATCAGATCCCAGAATTGGTGCTGCAGGATGATGGTCATCGCTTCAGGATATTGCGACCTCATGCGATCGGACAGCCGCACGCCGGGCGCCGTGGTTGCAAAAGTGATCTTGAAATGATGCTCGCCGGGCAGGCCGTTCTTCCCCGCATCGGCAAGCACGGTGCGCACCACGCCGCGCAGCGCCTGCTGTGCCAGTATGTCGTAGCGGATGTGATCTGCGGACATCGGATAACGGCTGACCTGCGACGGATGATCGACGACGGTGGACAGATAGTCAGGGAATTATAGAGGTCCAGACCGATTCTGTCCTCTGTCCCAACACTTCCGTCCTCTGGAAAGTGGAGGCTTCTGTTGCCAGGTGCCTCCGAACCCCGCCTAACGGAGCTTAACCCGTTAGGGCTTTAAGTCGGTCTTTCGGACTGCTTACGCAGCCAGAGCAACCGGAGCATAGTTGTCGTTTGCAACTATGAAATGGCCCGATAACGGCGGAACCATGCCGAGCAAAAGCACGCCCTTTACGCCCTCGTCGATCCTAGTTCGACCCCATATCGGAGAGCAGAGGACAGGAGACGGAGGACAGACTAAGCGATCTTTCTGTCATCCAGCCCCGTCGTCTGCCCTCCGGAGAATTGGTGGAGTCGCCGGGTACTGCCCCCGGGTCCGAAAGGTTTATTACAACGGCCATTTATCGCCATATCCGGCTTGCGCCGGCACCATGCAATATAGGCCCAAAAGGTTGCCGAAAAAAGAGCCCGGAATCGATGGCAGGAATCGAACCACTAGGAGTTGGCCGTGAAGCTCATTTGTGGGGGTCAGAGCGGTGTCGACCGTGCGGTGCTCGACGTCGCCATCGAGCGGGGCGTCGATTATGGCGGCTGGTGCCCGAAAGGCGGCTGGGCCGAGGATTTTCCACAGCCGCCGGGCCTGCTGGCCCGCTATCCGGTGCTTGAGGAAACGCCGCTCGCCGATCCGGCGCAGCGCACCGAGTGGAACGTGCACGATGCCGACGCCTGCATGATCGTCGCCGATGCTGGCGGGCTCGCCGTTTCGGCGGGCACGGCGCTGGCGCAAGACCTGGCGCACCGCGACCGCAAGCCGGTGTTTATCGTGGATTTGAGCAAACTCGACATGGTCAAGCACGCCGCGCTGTGGCTGCGCGTGCAAAAGGCGCGGCACGGAAACGGTCTGACGCTCGCCATCGGCGGCCCGCGCGAGAGCGAAGCGCCGGGAATTTACGCGCGGGCAGTGAAATTCATCCGCGCACTCTTGGAGTCATAGGGCGAGCGAACGCCCGGGTGGCCGCGTTACTTCGAACTTTCGCGGCTCATCTCGGACAGCTCTCATCGGGACAGATTGACCCGGTCATGAGGGAACTGCGTTTCGTTCGAGCGAACGTCATCGATGCGTCGACCAGTGGCGTAGAATATGCATGCATCGCTTTTGCCATTCCCAGTCCGGCAGGTTTTGTTGCGTGGGCGTTAAAGAGGATTTCGATGAGAATTCATGCGGGCTACCAAATCTCTTATGACTGCCCGCAACCGACGCCGATGATTCTGCAGTTGAGCGTTCATCCATCCCGCATTCCCGACCTGGTAACGTGGGATCGCGTGCAGCTCAATCCGCCCGTCCCGGCCAATACCTACCACGACGTTTTCGGCAATTTCTGTCATGTCATCCATGCTCCGGCGGGACGGCTGACCATGTCCACGGATTTTCTCGTGCAAGACAGCGGCGAGCCGGACGCGCAGAATCTACAGGCAGAGCAGCATGCCCTGGACGATCTCCCGGTGGACACGCTCGTTTTCCTGCTCGGCAGCCGATATTGCGAAACCGACCGGTTCATTAATTTCGCCTGGTCCCAGTTCGGTAACGTTCCCCGCGGATGGCGTCTGGTTCAGACAATCTGCGACTACGTTCACGATCGCATTCAGTTCAGCTATGAGCACGCCAGTCCGACCAAAACGGCATGGGACGTCAATGCCGAAGGCTGGGGCGTCTGCCGGGACTTTGCTCATCTTGCGGTCACGCTGTGCCGGTGCATGAACATTCCGGCGCGCTATTGCACGGGTTATCTCGGGGACATCGGTGTACCGCCCGATCCAGCGCCGATGGATTTCAGTGCGTGGTTCGAAGTCTATCTCGGTGACCGCTGGTACACGTTCGACGCGCGTCACAACAAGCCGCGCATCGGCCGCATCTTGATGGCCCGTGGACGCGACGCCACGGACGTAGCGATCGTCACCTCGTTCGGCCCGTGCACGCTTGCCCAATTCAGAGTTATCACGGAGGAAGTAGTCATCGCGTAAAGACCGCCGACTAACCTGAAGCGCCTGCGCGCAACCGTATGGCCGTTGCCGCCGGGTGGCGCTAAATGAACGGCATGAATTCGCCATCGCCGATTCCCGGTTCAGCAGAGCCGCCGGCCTTACCCTCGCCGGCTGCCGCAGCAGCGCCTCAACAACCGCCGACTCTTACCGAGCTGTTCGTTGCCTTTGCCACGATTTCACTGTCCGGCTTCGGCGGCGTGCTGGCCTGGTCGCGCCGCATGATGGTCGAAGAGCGCCATTGGCTCACCCCCGAGCAGTTCAATGAGACCTATGCGGTGTGCTCGTTTCTGCCCGGCGGCAACATCCTCAACTTCTCGGTCATTTTAGGCGCGCGCTTTCGCGGCGCGCCCGGCGCTGCCGTTGCGGCGGCCGGGCTGATGGGGCCGCCGCTGTGTCTGGTTTTGGTCATTGCCGGCATCTATGCGCATTACGGCGACCTGCCGGTGCTGCGCCGGGCGCTGACCGGCGTCGCCTCGGCAGCTGCCGGACTGATGATAGCGACGGTCGCCAAGATGGCGCGGCCGTTATTTCAGCGTAGCGCCGTCACGCATCCGCTGATCGCGCTCGTTACCTTCGCCGCGATTGGCGTGCTGCAATGGCCGCTGCCACTGGTGCTGGCGGTCATCGTGCCGGTGAGCATCGCGCTCGCATGGGTGCGGCTGTGAAGTCCGGGCACGGTACGCTCCTCACCCTCGCCGGCTTCTTCGGCGTGCTGTCGCTGTTCGCCGTCGGCGGCGGCAATTCGGCAGTGCCGGAAATGCATCGCTTCGTCGTCGACGTCCAGCATTGGCTCACCAACCAGCAATTCGCCGACAGCTTCGCGCTGGCGCAGCTCACGCCGGGGCCGAACATCATCATCGTCACGCTGATCGGCTATCACGTCGCCGGCATCGCCGGAGCGCTGATAACGACGCTGGCGATGTGCGGGCCGCCGGCTGTGTTCGCTTTTTTTGTGGGTACCGCGTCCGACCGCTTCAAAGGCAAGACTTGGCACAACGTGCTCAGCCGCGCGCTGGTACCGGTGACCATCGGGCTGACCGCCGCCAGCGCCGCCATCATCGCGGCGACGGCCGGCTATAACTGGCTGGCGGTGAGCATCACGCTCGGCACGGCGCTGGTCGCCTATTTCGTCCCCGTGCATCCGCTATGGATGTTCGCCATCGCCGCCGTGATCGGCATGAGCGGCGTGCTGTGAGCTTCCGGCGGCCTTGCGTCCGCTCCATCCCTCTCTCATGCTGCAGTCCCGAGCCGGAAATACGATCATGAACACCGATCGCTTCAGCGCCATGGCGCAATGGATGTGGGACGCGCGGCGGCGGCGTTTGCCCTATCGCAATCTGCCGGGCGACTTGCGGCCGGCCTCGATCGCCGAAGCCTACGCCGCGCAGGAGGCCTATTACCGCTTGGCCGAGCCGGTCTATGGCGCTGTGGCCGGCGCCAAGATCGCCACCACCACCAAGGTGATGCAGCAGTTGATGGGCATCGACCACCCATGCGGCGGCGCGATCTTCGCCCGCACCATCCACACCTCGCCGGCTACATTACGCAAAGCGGACTTCGTCAACCTGCGCATCGAGAGCGAAATCGCGCTGATGCTCAGCGCGGATTTGCCGGCGTCGGGCGCGCCGTGGACACGTGAGCGGGTCGCACCGGCGGCGACAGGCGCCATGGCGGCGTTCGAGCTGATCGAAGACCGCAATGCTGATTACGCGCAGACCGAGGCTTCTTCACTGATCGTCGAGAATTGCTGGAACGGCGGCATCGTGGTCGGCGCGGCCAAAGCGGTTGCGGCCGACAGTCTGGTGGGAATCGCCGGGCGGCTGACGCTCGACGGCAAACTCGTCGGCGAAGGCCGCGCCGAGGACCCGGCAGCGACGCTCGCCTGGCTCGCCAACCTTCTTGCCGAGCGCGGCCGCGGACTGGCCGCCGGCATGGTGATCATCACCGGTAGCTTGATTGCAACGGTTTCCATCGCCGCCGGCCAGCGCGCGGTCTTTAGCGTCGAAGGACTGGGCCAGGTCGCGATGGAGGCGGTGTGATTTCGCCCGCTTGCGGCGCTTTCATCCGGCTCTCATTTATCGCTAGACTCTTGACCGAGTCGGCGGCCGGCACGGGAACACCATGCGCCAATATCTCGACCTGATGGAACGGGTGCTGTCTGAGGGCGCGGAAAAGCGCGACCGCACCGGCACCGGCACGCGCTCGATCTTCGGCCATCAGATGCGCTTCGACCTGCAAAGCGGATTTCCGCTGGTGACCACCAAGAAGCTGCACGTCAAATCGATCATCCACGAATTGCTGTGGTTTTTGCGCGGCGACACCAACGTCAAATATCTCAACGAGCACGGCGTACGCATCTGGGACGAATGGGCCGACGACAACGGCGACCTCGGCCCGGTCTATGGCCGGCAGTGGCGCTCGTGGCCGACGCCGGACGGCGGCGCGATCGACCAGATCAAACAGGCGCTCGACACCATCCGGCGCGATCCGGATTCGCGGCGTATCATCGTCACCGCCTGGAATCCGGCCGATCTGCCGAAAATGGCGCTGTCGCCGTGCCATTGCCTGTTCCAGTTCTACGTGGCCGACGGCCGCTTGTCGTGCCAGCTCTACCAGCGCTCCGCCGACGTGTTTCTCGGCGTGCCGTTCAACATCGCCTCCTACGCGCTCTTGACGGTGGCGGTCGCACAGGTGGCCGGCCTGCAGCCCGGCACCTTCATCCACAGCTTCGGCGACGCGCATCTTTATCTCAATCACCTCGAGCAGGCGCGGCTGCAGCTCACGCGCCAGCCCCGGCCGTTGCCGACGCTGCGGATGAATCCGGACGCCAAGGATTTGTTTGCGCTGCGCTACGAGGATTTCGTGCTCGAAGGCTACGACCCGTACCCGCACATCAAGGCCGCCGTGGCGGTTTGACCATGGACATCGTCCTCCTCGCCGCCGTTGCCGAGAACGGAGTCATCGGCCGCGGCAATGGTTTGCCGTGGCGGCTCAAATCCGACATGGCGCATTTTCGCGCCTGCACCATGAACAAGCCGGTGGTGATGGGCCGCAAGACCTATCTGTCGATCGGCAAGCCGCTGAAAGGCCGCACCACGATCGTGGTCAGCCGCGATCGCAGCTTTACGGCGCCGGGCGTGCTGGTCGCCGCCAATCTGGCCGACGCTCTTGCCGCCGCCCGCGGCGATGCCTTGCGCCGCGGTGCCGACGAAATCGTCGTCGCCGGCGGCGGCGACATCTATGTCCAGGCGCTGCCGCTCGCCGCGCGGCTCGCCATCACCGAAGTGCACAAGCGTGTCGACGGCGACACTTCTTTCCCATCGCTCAATCCTAAGACCTGGCGCGAGATCGCGCGCAGCGAGCACGCCCCTGCGGCCGAGGACGACGTTTCGTTTGCTTTTGTGCACTACGAACGGGTCAATGACGCCGCAGGCGCGGCATAACTGCGCGTTGCCAGGAACCCCGGATTTCCCTATACCCCCCGCAATCAAGCAGGCGGGGACGATCCCCCGCTCAGGAGACAATTTAAATGCCGTGGAGCAACCAGCCCGGCGGGCCGTGGGGTTCCGGACCCCGGGGGCCTTGGGGCTCGGGACCGCAGTCGCAGGGGCCGAAGCAGCCGGACCTTGAGGAATTCCTGCGCCGCAGCCAGGACCGGCTGCGCGGCTTATTGCCCGGTAATCTAGGCGGTCGCGGCATCGCACTGATCGCGCTGATCCTGGTGGCGCTGTGGGGCCTGTCCGGCTTCTTCGAGGTTGAGCCGGATGAGGTCGGCGTGGTGCTGCGCTTCGGCAAATTCGTCCGCGAAGTGCAGCCTGGCCTCAATTATCACCTGCCCTATCCGATCGAGACCGCGCTCACGCCGCCGGCGTTGCGCGTCAATCGCATCAATATCGGCTTCGATATGCGCGGCGGTGGCACCGCGATGCGCGACGTGCCCGAAGAAAGCCTGATGCTCACCGGCGACGAGAATATCGTCGACGTCGATTTCTCGGTGTTCTGGAAGGTCGATCCCAGCAAGATCGGCGATTATCTGTTCAATATCCAGAACCCGGAAGCGACCGTCAAAGCCGTGGCCGAAAGCGCCATGCGCCAAGTGATCGGGCATTCGAACATCCAGGCGATCCTGACCGGCGCCCGGCAGACCATTGAGACGGCGGTTCAGCAATCGATGCAGAAGACGCTCGACGACTACGGCGCCGGCGTTCTCGTGCCGCAGGTGCAGTTGCAGAAGGTCGATCCGCCAATGCAGGTGCTCGATGCCTTCCGCGACGTGCAGGCGGCGCGCTCCGATCTGGAGCGGCTGCAGAACGAGGCGCAAACCTACGCCAATCAGGTGGTGCCGGAGGCGCGCGGCCGCGCCGCCAAGATCATCCAGGAAGCGGAAGCCTATCGCGCGCAAGTCGTCGCCAATGCCAAAGGCCAGGCGTCGCGGTTCAGCCAGATCTATGCGCAATACAAGAATGCGCCCGACGTGACCCGCCAGCGCATTTATCTGGAAACGATGGAACATATTTTCGCCGACACCGATAAGACGATCATCGATACCGGCACGCAAGGCGGTTCCGGCGTGGTGCCTTATCTGCCGCTCAGCAGCCTGCCCCCGGCAAAACCGCAGGTGCAGCAGCCCGCGCCATCCGAGCCCGCGCCCTCCGAGCCGTCGGGAGGCAATCAATGAGACCGAACCTCGTTGGCGGTGTCGTTGCCATCGTTCTGATGATCGCGGCGATCGTCGCCTACAGCACCTTCTTTACCGTTTATCAGACCAAGCAAGCGCTGGTGGTGCGGCTCGGCCAGCCGGTTCGCGTCATCACCCAGCCCGGCCTGAACGTCAAACTGCCGTTCGTCGACAGTGTGATCTACATCGACAAGCGCATTCTCAATATCGAATCGCCGGCGCAGGAGGTGATCGCCTCCAGCCAGGACAATGGCGATGCCGCCGCCGCGCAGGCCGGCGAACGGCTGGTGGTCGACGCGTTCGCGCGCTACCGCATCGTCGATCCGCTGAAATATTATCAAACCGTCGGGCCGGACGGCGCCACCGGCCAGCTTGCGATATTGCTGAATTCGGCGCTGCGCCGCGTGCTCGGCGCCGCTACGCTCGCCGACGCCGTGCGCAACCGGCGCGAGGACCTGATGGCGCAGATGCGCGATCAGCTCGACCGCGATGCGCAACCGTTCGGCATCCATATCGTCGACGTGCGCATCCGCCGCGTCGACCTGCCGGAGCAGAACAGCCTGGCGGTCTATAAGCGTATGCAGACCGAGCGGCAGCGCGAGGCCGCCGAATTCCGCGCTGAGGGCGCGCAGAAAGCCACCGAAATCCGCGCCAAGGCCGACCGCGACGTGACGGTGCTGGTGGCGGATGCCAATTCTCAGGGCCAGATCCTCCGCGGCCAAGGCGATGCCCAAGCCAACAAGATTTTTGCCGATGCCTACGGCCAGGATCCGGGCTTTTTCGCCTTCTACCGTTCGATGCAGGCCTATCAAAACAGCATGCAGCAGAACAACACGCGCCTGGTGCTGCGGCCGAACACCGATTTCTTCCGGTTTTTCGGCGACCCATCGGGCAAGACGCTGCCTGACGGCACTCCGGTTGCGGCGCCGTCGGCCGCGACGGGACCGGGAGCGAGTGCTGCGGCACGGCCGAATGCCGCCGCGAAATAGCGTGGCGTGAGCAAAGGCGTGATGTCGGATTTTCTCGCCGCGCTTGGCTTGTTCTTTGCGCTCGAGGGCATTTTCCTGGCTGCGTTTCCCGACCGCGCCAAGCGTACCATGGCGACCGTGCTCGAAATGCCCGACGGGCCGCTGCGCATCGCCGGCATCGTCTCCGCGGTGGTAGGCGTGCTCATCGTCTGGCTGGTGCGCGGATAGAGCATGCTCGGGAAAAGTCATGCGCAGTGAATATTTTTGAGGCATTCCAGGAGCCGCTATTCCGCCCTAATCCGCCCGCTAATGGCAAACCGGTCCGGCTTTGGCCTTGCGTCGCGGATGCGACCGGAGCAACGTTTTCCCCCGAGTCTCAGCCTTGAGCCTCATTTTTCTGTCACAGATGCCAGGAGCGCCGACGTGGTGCCGATGTCCAAGTCCTTTGCCAGATCCTTCGGCAAGCCGCTCGCCGATTCACCGGCCAAACCGCTGAGGCTGTTTGCGATTGCGGCGACCTTGGCCGGCCGAGTCCCGGCCGCCCGGCTGTGCCGTCAGCTGGCAGTAGGGACGGCGCACGCGGCGGCCATCATGCTTCTGCCGCTGCAACCGGCGGCAGCGCGGGGACCGGATGGCATTGCCGACGTCGCCGAACAAGTGATCGACGCCGTGGTCAATATCTCCACGTCGCAGAAGATCGATCCGCGCGCCGAAGAGCTACCCGATCTGCCGCCCGGCTCACCGATGGAGAAGTTCTTCGATCAATTCTTCAAGAACCACCGCGGCCAGGGCGGCGACAATTCCGATGACACGCCGCGCCGCATCAATTCGCTTGGCTCCGGCTTCATCATCGATCCGTCCGGCCTCGTCGTCACCAACAATCACGTGATCGCCGATGCCGACGAGATCAGCGTCATCCTCAACGACGGCACCAAGCTCAAGGCCGATCTGGTCGGCAAGGACACCAAAGCGGACCTGGCGCTGCTGCGGATCCACGCCGACAAGCCGCTCAAGGCGGTCAAGTTCGGCGATTCCGACAAGCTGCGGCTCGGCGAATGGGTGATCGCCATCGGCAATCCGTTCAGCCTCGGTGGCACGGTCACCGCAGGTATCGTCTCGGCGCGCAATCGCGACATCAATTCCGGGCCCTACGACAACTACATACAGACCGACGCCCCCATCAATCGCGGCAATTCCGGCGGACCGCTGTTCAATCTCGACGGCGAAGTGATCGGCATCAACACCGCGATCATCTCGCCGTCCGGCGGCTCGATCGGCATCGGCTTTGCCGTGCCGTCCGACACCGCGGTCGACGTCATCAATCAATTGCGCCAATACGGCGAGGTACGGCGCGGCTGGCTTGGCGTGCGCATTCAGCAGGTCACCGACGACATCGCCGAGAGCCTCAACGTCAGCCCGCCGCACGGCGCGCTGGTCGCCGGCATCGACGACAAAGGCCCGGCCAAGCCCGCCGGCATCGAGCCCGGCGACGTCATCGTCACCTTCGACGGTCACGACATCAAGGAAATGCACGACCTGCCGCGCATCGTCGCCGATACGCCGGTCGGCAAGACCGTCGACGTCGTGATCATCCGCAAGGGCAAGACGGAAACCCACAAGGTCACGGTCGGCAGGCTGCAGGACAATACCAAGGTTGCCGAAGCCGACGCCAACAAGGACAATCCGCCCGCCGACAAATCCGTGGTGCAGAAGACGCTCGGCCTCGAGCTATCCAGCATGTCGGACGATCTGCGCAAGAAGTTCAAGATCAGGGACGACATTAAAGGTGTTGTCGTTACCGACGTCGACCAGAGCGTGGCGACCGCCGACCCGGACAAGCGCATGGCGCCCGGCGACGTCATCGTCGAAGTGCAATATCAGAGCATCGCCACGCCAGCCGACATGCAAAAGCGGATCGACCAGCTCAAGTCGCAAGGCAAGAAAATGGCGGTGCTGCTGGTGTCGAACGCCAATGGCGAGACGCGCTTCGTGGCGCTGAGTTTGCAGTAGCGCGCCAGGATCTAGCCGCGTTCGACGAATTCTTCGCGCCGATAGCCTTGGGCGAACAGCAGCGCCGTCAGGTCGCCATGGTCGATGCAGGCGGCGGCAGCCTGGCGAAGGACCGGCTTGCCGTGGAAGGCGACGCCGAGGCCGGCTATCTGCAGCATCGGCAAATCGTTGGCGCCGTCGCCGACGGCAAGCGTATCCTCCGAGGCAAGCCCAAAACGCGCACGTAATTCGAGCAGCGTGTCACGCTTGGCTTCACGGCCCAGGATCGGCTCGGCGACTTCGCCGGTCAGCAGCCCTTGAGCGTCGACCGAGAGCGTGTTGGCGCGCTGCTCGTCGAAGCCTATCGCCACGGCCAGGTTGGCAGTGAAAGCAGTGAAACCGCCCGACACGACGCACGTATAAGCGCCGTTGGCGCGCATGGTCGCGACCAGTGTCGGGCCGCCCGGCGTCAGCCGGATGCGCTCGGCCAGCACTTGCCCGATCACCGCGGCAGGCAGGCCCTTGAGCAGCGCCACGCGCTCACGCAGCGCCGGGGCGAAGTCGAGTTCGCCGCGCATGGCGCGCGCGGTGATGTCCGCGACTTGGTCCTTGACGCCGGCATAATCGGCGAGCTCGTCGATGCATTCCTGGCCGATCATGGTGGAATCCATGTCGGCCACCAGAAGCTTCTTGCGGCGGTTCTCCTGCTGCTGGATCACCACATCGATCGGCTCGGCGCCGATAATATCGCGCAGATCGGCGGCGAGATCCTTCAGTAGAGCCGCCTCTTCACCGGGTTCGCCGCCTTCGAGCAAAAACGCGATGTCGAGTGCCGTTCCCGGATCGAGCCAATCGACCGGCCGGCCATGCGGCAAATAACGCGCTGCCTGACGCGCCAAAACGTCGGTGACCGCCGGACGGCCGGGAGCGGAAATCAGCGTTGCCACATAGAACATGCCGTGCGATCCGGGGGTGGAAAAAAAGGAAAAACTGCGACGTGCCGAGCATCATTCTCATTGCAGGCCCGACGGCGAGCGGCAAGTCGGCATTGGCGCTGACGCTGGCGGAACGGCACCGCGGCACGATCGTTAATGCCGATTCCATGCAGGTCTATCGCGATTTGCGCGTCATCACCGCGCGGCCGGCGCTTGACGAAGAGCAGCGCGTGCCGCATCGGCTCTACGGCCATATCGATGCGGCCGAGACCTACTCCGTCGGCCGCTGGTGTGACGAAGCGGCGGCGGTCCTGGCAGAGATCGATAGCCCCGACACGGCGATTATCGTCGGCGGCACTGGGCTGTATTTCAACGCCCTGACGCGCGGCCTCGCAAAAATGCCGCCGATCCCCCCCGACATTCGCGACGACGTGCGCGGACGGCTTTCGCGCGACGGCGTCGCCGCGCTCTATGCCGACCTCACGATGCGCGATGCCAAGGCGGCGCCGCGGCTGAAACCGAACGATCGCGCCCGCATCACCCGCGCGCTCGAAGTCGTACTGGCGACCGGACGCTCGATCCTCGACTGGCAGGAGACCAACAAGCCTGCGCCGGTCGCACTCGCCGATGCGGCGAAAATCTTTCTGATGCCGGACCCTGGCGAGCTTGCCCACCGCATCGATAGCCGGTTCGACGCCATGATGGCAGCCGGCGCGCTGGATGAGGTCCGCGCGCTCGCGGCGCGCAAGCTTAGTCCCAGCCAGCCGGCGATGAAGGCGCACGGCGTGCCGTGGCTCGTTCGCCACCTCGCCGGCGAAGTCACGCTTGCCGAAGCCATCGCGCACGCCAAGCTGGAAACGCGGCAATACACCAAGCGCCAGGCAACATGGTTTCGCAATCAACTACCGGAATTCGAATGGGTCGCGCCGCAGCAGGCGCTGGCGGCGGTCGAAATGCAACTCCGCACAAATCACGACACACCGAGATAAAATCGCTGCCGACTGACGGCATCGTCCACGCGAGAACGCTCCCCGGCTCAGGAGCGCGCCGCGGAGAGATTGGCAACCGCTCCGGCGACTTCTTTACGGCTGGCGTAGCGGCGTGCCAGCGAGGCGCAAACCATGAGCTGAATCTGGTGGAACAGCATCATCGGTATGATCGCCAGCCCCACATGGCCGGCGAACAGCACCGTTGCGATCGGCATTCCGCTGGCCAGGCTTTTCTTCGACCCGCAGAAGACGATCGTGATCTCATCGGCGCGCGAAAAGCCCAGCCACCGGCTACCGAACATGAGGAGCGTCATGACGATCGCCAACAGGCTGGCGTCCATCAGGGCAACCCGCAGCAACTGCGCCGCGCCCACCTGATGCCAGATGCCGTTGACGACGCCTTCGCTGAAGGCGGTGTAGACGATTAACAGGATCGAGCCATAGTCGACGCATTTCAAAACCAGCGGATGCCGGCTTATGAAGACACCGACCAGCGGCCGCGCGAGCTGACCAGCCGCGAACGGCACCACAAGCTGCAGCACAATCGCGAGCATCGCGTGGCCCGACGGCGGCACGCTGCCGGCGAGCAGCGCGCCGACGATCAGCGGCGCCAGAATCGTACCAATCATGTTCGAGGCGGAGGCGCTGCACAGCGCGGCCGACACGTTGCCGCCGGCAACCGATGTAAAAGCGATTGAAGCCTGAATGGTCGACGGCAGGGCGCTCAACAGAATCAATCCGCCCCACAGCGGCGGCGGCAGCAGTTCCGGCGCCATCTGGCGGGCGATCACGACGAGGAGCGGAAAGAGGGCGAATGTGCTCAGGAATACAACGGCATGGAGTCGCCAATGCCGCGCCCCGGCCAACGCGGCTTCGGGTGACAGCCGCGCTCCATGCATGAAGAACAGCAGCATGATGGCGGCATCGGTCAGCCAAGTGGCGACATGCGCCGCCTGCCCGCGAACCGGCACGACAGAGGCAAAAGCCACCATGAGCAGAATGGCGGCGAGAAAGCGGTCGACGCGGGACAAGACGCGGCTGAGAAACATTTGAATGCTCCGTCCCCCAATTAGACGGGTCGGCCATTATTGTGAATTGCGAATACAGCTATTACTGTAATCACAATTCGCGATAGGCGGCCCATGTTCACGCCAGCCCTGCTGCAGACCTTCCTGGTGGTGGTGCAAACCCGCAATTTCACGCAGGCGGCGGAACGCCTGGGGCTGCGCCAGTCCACCGTCAGCCAGCAAATCCGCAAGCTCGAGGAAGAAGCCGGACGGCGGCTCTTGGTCCGCGACACCCATTCGGTCGCCACCACGCCTGACGGGGAGGCCATGATCGAATTGGCGCGGGGAATCCTGTCGGCCAATGATCGCGCCGAGCGTTATTTTGCCGGCTCGCAGTTGCGGGGACGATTGCGCTTCGGCACCTCGGAGGACTTTGTGACGTCGCGGCTGCCCGACGTGTTGCGTGACTTTGTGCGTACTCACCCTTTTGTGGAATTCGAGCTCACCGTGGGGCGCAGCGCCCAGCTCCAAGAGCGGCTGGCCCAGGGCGAGCTCGATCTCATCTGCGGCAAGCGCGCTCCCGGCGACGAACGGGGGCGGCTGGTGTCGCGCGACCGGCTGGTCTGGGTTTCGCGCAGCGGCTATTCGCTCGCGCCGGCGACGCCTTTGCCTCTCATTCTGTTTTCGCCGCCCAGCATCATGCGCGAGATCGCTCTCGCCGCCTTGGAACGGAGTGGACGCCCCTGGCGCATCGTATGTACGAGCGACAGCCTAAGCGGCCTGCGCGCAGCCTCGCTCGCCGGGCTGGGGATCACCGCTGCCCCCGAAGGGCTCGTCCCTGCCGGCCTGACCAGAATTGCCGGTGGTCATGGCCTGCCGGATCTCGGCCTCGTCGAGTTCGTGCTGATTGGTCGCGACAAGGCCGTGCGCGGGCCCGCTGCCGAACTCGCCGACGTCATCCTCGCCAGCGGCATTCGGGTATAGGCCATCCAGCGGGCAATTTCCGCGGCGGTTCAATCGGCGCGGGGTTTTCTTGTTTGGCGCCGTTGGCGTTTGGCCGGCCGGCTGCGCAATCCATCGACGAAAATGTCGAGGAGCCGAAGCACGCTCTTCTGCCAACTGGGCTGGTCGTGCGCGTAGCACATGCCGACGATCGCCCGCAGCAGGTCTTCGGCGCTGACGTCACTGCGAAGTTCACCGGCGGCGACGGCTTGCTCCAGCAGCAAACCGATCGCCCGCGTCAACCGGTCGGCTGAATAGGATGCGAGGTCCGAGTCCTTTGCGAAGGCAAGCGCGAGCGCCGTCGACATGCCCTTTTTGGTCGCGACAAATTTGACGACCGCGCGTATCCACTGACGCAGCGCCTCGGTCGGCCGGGATTGTTTCTTCAATCGTTCGGCGAGATCGGCCAATTGCTGAACCTCGCGGCGATACACGGCTTCGAACAGAGCTTCGCGCGTCGGAAAATGCCGGTACAGCGTGCCGATACCAACGCCTGCCGTATCGGCAACCGCTTCGAGGCTCGCCTCCGGGCCGCCGGCGCTGAATACAGTTCGCGCAGCCTCGAGCAAACGGTCGCGGTTGCGCAGCGCGTCGGCGCGCGGCTTGCGCAAGGCTTTGCCCAGTGTCTTTTTATGCAACGTCCTCTTATCCAAGGGCTTTTTCCAACTTCCGGGAGGCTGACGTTTTTTCCGACGGTAGCGACTTGAAAACCGGAGGGTTCCTCCGTATCTGCATTTAGCGACGCTGACCCATAGCACACTTCCAAGCCCGCTACGGCCACAGCTTGTCGGGGATAGGTCCCTGACGGCGAGTGATGCGGGATGGTCCGCGATCGCCGAATTCCGTCGACGGATGGAAATCGTCTCCCGATCGCTCATATGGAGCATTGCATGGGCCTTTCGACCACATTGACCATCAACGGCGTCACGCGGACCATCGAACTCGACGATCCACGCGTCACGCTTCTCGATCTGCTTCGCGAACGGCTGCATTTGACCGGAACCAAGAAAGGCTGTGACCGCGGCCAATGCGGCGCCTGCACGATCATCGTCGACGGCCGGCGGATCAATTCCTGCCTCGCGCTCGCGGTCAGCCACGACGGCGCCGACATCCTGACAATCGAAGGCGTGGCGCAAGGCGACCGGCTGCATCCGGTGCAGGCGGCGTTTATCGCCCATGACGGCCTGCAATGCGGGTTCTGCACCCCGGGGCAAATCATGAGCGCCATCGGTCTGATCCAGGAGGGACAGGCCGGCGACGATCCGGAGCGCGTGCGCGAGGCTATGAGCGGCAACCTCTGCCGTTGCGGCGCCTATCGCGGAATCACCGAAGCGGTTCTCGAGGCGCAACAGACTCTCGACGCGGCGAGCCGCAAGGAGGTCGCATGAAAACCTTCGATTACATCAGGCCGGCGACGGTTGCCGAGGCGGTGGCGGCGGCCGCCCAACCCGGCGCCGCGTTTCTCGCCGCCGGTACCAATCTGCTCGATCTGATGAAGGGCGGCGTGACCAAGCCCGATCGGCTAATCGATATCACGCATCTTTCCGGCCTCGACCGGATCGAACAACTTGCCGATGGCGGCGTGCGCATCGGCGCGCTGGTCCGCAACGCCGATCTCGCCCACGACCGCAATTTCGCTCAAGCCTTTCCGGCGGTGGCCGAAGCGCTGTTGTCCGGCGCCTCGGCACAGCTGCGCAATGCGGCGACCGTCGGAGGCAACCTCCTGCAACGCACGCGCTGCGCCTATTTTTACGATCCGGCGAGCGCTTGCAACAAACGCACGCCCGGTGCGGGCTGCGATGCCCGCGGCGGCGACAACAGGCTGCACGCTATATTGGGGTGGAGCGAAAGCTGCATCGCCACGCAGCCGTCCGATTTCTGTGTGGCTCTGGTCGCGCTCGATGCCGTCGTCGAGATCGAGGGCAAAACCGGCCGGCGCGAAATGCCGCTCGAGGCGCTGCACCGCCTGCCCGGCGATCGGCCGGACCGCGAGACCGTGCTTGAGCCCGGCGAGATGATCGTCGCGGTGCGCCTGCCCGCCGAGGCCGCGCAGTTCGCCGGTCATGCCCGTTATCTGAAAGTGCGTGATCGAACCTCCTATGCCTTCGCCATCGTCTCGGCGGCGGCTGCCCTGCGCATTGAGGAAAACGTCATCATGCAGGCGCGTATCGCCATGGGCGGTGTGGCCTCGAAGCCGTGGCGTGCTCGTGAAGCCGAACAGATTCTGACCGGCGCGCGACCCGATGCGGCGCTGTTTGCACGCGCGGCTGCGGCTGCCCTCGCCGACGCCAAACCGTCCGGCGACAACGCCTTCAAGATCGAGCTCGCCCGCCGCGTCGTGGCGCGTGCGCTGGCGCTCGCCGCGGCCGGCACGCCCGAGCGAATGCCCGCGCTGCCCGGCTCACCCTTTGCCGCCGTTTCCGGAGTTCTCGCCCATGCCTGAGATCGCGCCGACGCAGACGCCGATTCACATCCGCCACAGCTCGAGTATCGGCCAGCCGCTGACGCGCCGCGACGGCGTGCTCAAAGTGACCGGCGCCGCCAAATACGCCGCCGACAACCATCCGCCTGGCATGCTGTATGCCGTGCTCGCGACCGCGAGCATTGCACGCGGCCGCGTCGCCTTTCTCGACATTGCCGCGGCCAAGGCCCATCCGGACGTCGTCGAAGTGATCACGCCGGCAAACCGGCCGGCGCTGGCGCAGGACCCGGACGAGAAATCCAACCCCTTCATGTTCCGGCTCGACCTGCTGCAAAACGACCGGGTCCGCTATGCCGGCCAGCCGATCGCGGTGGTCATTGCCGAAACACTCGAAGCCGCGACCGAAGGCGCAAGCCTGCTCGCGCCGCGCTACGAGGTCGAAACGGCGCGGGTCGGTTTAGATGCCGGCGAAAGCTTCATGCTGGAGGCCGTCGGGCCCGGCTTTCCGGCGCAAGCGCATCGCGGCGATGTCGCGGCTGAGCTTGCCACCGCGAAGCGGACGCTCACCCAGACCTACGAGACCCCGCCGCAGTATCACAATCCGATGGAACCGCATGCCATCGTCGCCGCATGGGAAGGCGACACGCTCTCGATCGATACGCCGAGCCAGGGTCTGGCGATGGCGAAGGGACGTCTTGCCGGACTATTCGGCATCGCTCCCGACAAGATTCACATTCGCAGTCCGTTTCTCGGCGGCGGCTTCGGCAGCAAGGGTCTGCTGTCGGGGCCGCAGGTTCTCGGCGTTATCGCCGCTCGCGCCGTAGGCCGTCCGGTCAAGCTCGTGCTGCGGCGCGAGCAGATGTTCGGCCCGGTGGGTCACCGCGCGCCGACGCGGCAGACCTTGCATCTCGGCACCGACGGCGACGGCGCGTTGGTTGCGCTCGATCATCGCACTAAGACGTTATCGAGCACCTACGACGATTTCTTCGAACCCGCTTCCACGCCGTCGCAAACTCTTTATGCGAGCACCGCGGTTGCGACCTCGCATGAGGGGGTGCGCGCCGATATCGGCACACCGCTATTCATGCGAGCGCCCGGTGAAGCGCCGGGCTCGATCGCGCTCGAAAGCGCAATCGACGAAATGGCGCAAGCCTGCGGCATGGATCCGCTGGCCTTTCGGCTCAAAAACTATGCCGAGGTCGAGCCGATCTCCGGCAAGCCGTTCTCCTCAAAATCGTTGCGCGAATGTTATCGGCAGGGCGCCGAGCGGTTCGGCTGGCAGCACCGGCCACTCGCTCCGCGGCAGATGCGCGATCGCGATGGCTTCCTCATCGGCTGGGGCATCGGCACGGCAACATTTCCGGCGCATATGTTTGCGGCCCAGGCCAAGGCGATCCTGCGCCGCGATGGCACCGGCGTCATGGAGATCGGCGCGCATGACATGGGTCAGGGCGCCTGGACGGCACTGGCGCAGATTGCCGCCGACGGGCTCGGGCTCGATCTCGACCGGCTCGACTTCCGTTCGGGTACATCCGATCTGCCCGACGCCGGCATCGCCGGCGGCTCCGCGCACACCGCCACCGCCGGCGTGGCGATCCACAATGCCGGCGCCGACGCGATCGCAAAACTCGCCGACCTTGCCACCAACGATGAATCTTCACCGCTGTTCGGCGCCGGCAATGCCGGCGTCATCGCCCGTGGCGGCCGCCTGTCGCGCCGCGACGACGACAGCCGCAGCGAAAGCTATGCCGATATTCTCGGTCGCGCCGGGCTGGCGCAGATCGAAGGCCGCGGCGCGAGCGGCAGTCCGAACCCGATGGAGCACCCCCCGTCGGATTACGCCATGCACGCACACGGCGCCGTTTTCGCCGAGATCAAGGTCGATCCCGACCTCGGACAGATGCGCGTGACACGCCTGGTCGGCGCCTTCGCCGCCGGCCGCATCATCAATCCGCGGCTGGTACAGAGCCAACTCTACGGCGGCATGATCTGGGGCGTATCGTTCGCACTGCACGAGCAGGCGGTGATGGATCGGCGCTCCGGCCGAACGATGAACGCCAACCTCGCAGAGTACCACGTCCCGGTGAATGCCGATGTACCCTCGCTTGAAGCGATCCTCGTCGAGGAAGACGACCGGCATGTCAACGAGCTTGGCATCAAAGGCGTAGGCGAGATCGGCATCACCGGCACCGCCGGCGCGATCGCCAATGCCGTCTGGCACGCCACCGGCATTCGCGTGCGCGAATTCCCGATCACCCTCGATCGCTTGATAACATTTTAGCGACGCATGCTCGCCCTTTAGTGCGTCGCATATTGCAGGCCGGCGGTGTAAGCGGCGCCGCCGATCACGCAGGGAATGCCGAGTTCGATCTGGCCGGTCGCCGCCGCGACGACGCAGCCCATCGACAGTGCGCCCTGCCCGACCTGGCCCCAGCCCGAGAGCTCGCGCTTGGAATTGGGGCCTTTCTCTTTCAACTCCTCGATCGCCGCCAGCGATTCCTGGCGCATATGCACGGTGTCGACGGTCTCGGCGGTCTCGATGACGTCGTGCAGGACGGGTTTGATGTCCTCGGGCTGCTTTTTCTCCGCCGCCTGCAGCATCGCCAGCAGATCGTTGTCGCGCACCGCATTGCTCGCCAGCGTGAACTTCGCCGCGCTGCCGGTGGTGAGATTGTCGACGTTGTCATGATCGTTGGACAGCGGCAAAAGCTTAATCACGCTCTCGATCGGCGGGTAGCTGCCGGTGGCGAGATAATAGCCCCACAGCACGTCGATCAGTTCCGGTGTCGGCTGGAGCGCCACGATCTTCTTCGGCTTCTCGCCGATGTGCAGTGAGGTCTCGATCTTGTCGAGCATACCCGGTTTCGCACTCTTGAAATCGATCTGCTGCAGCGTCGGCAGCTTGCCGTCGAGATATTGGTTGATCATCTCGCGGCGCGTCGGCATGCGGTCGACGAAGGTGGCGAGCATGTCTTTCCAGTTCGGCAGCCCGGAATAGGCGATGGCCCGCACCAGCACCCAATGGTCGGCCGGATCGATCGACAGCATTTTCAGGATCAGGTCTTCGGCCAGCCGCGGATTGGCACCGAGCACGCCGGCAATAAATCCGATATAGGGCCCAGAGCTTTCGGCGTCCTTGAACGCCTGCATGGTGCTCAGCGCGTGGACGACAACCGGCAGGCTCTCCGGATCCGGCTTATGCCGGTAGGAATTGATCCATTTGAGGATCGCGCCGGTGGAGTTGAGCGCCGGCGCCAGGCGCTGCGCGGACGCCGACGGCGCCCAGATCGCCGTGCCCAGAACGAGCG
>JBARER010000263.1:0-4238 GCA_049796395.1 Xanthobacteraceae bacterium | reverse complement strand
CGACAGGCCATCGCTGCGCGCCGGCGGCAGCATCAGCATGAGTGCCGGCATCGCGGCGCGCGCGGCGGCATGCGCGCCAATGAGCGCCCAGACGACAGCATGCGCGCTTGGCAGGCTCGCCAGCGCGCTGACGCGCAGCAGAAGCGACAGCGCCAAGGCGCAAACGCCATAAGTGCCGATGCGGCTGTCGCGCATGATGGCGAGTTTCTGTTCGCGGCTGTTGCCGCCGCCGAAACCGTCCGCGGTATCGGCGAGACCGTCCTCATGCAGGCAGCCGGTCGCGAACAACGTCGCGGCGACTGCAAGCGCCGCCGCCGGCCAAGGCGGCAAACCGAAGTGATGCGCCAGTCCATAGATCGCGGCGCCGATCAGACCGACCAAAAGGCCGGCCAGCGGAAAAGCCCAGGCGGCCTTGCCGATGGCTGCGCCGGCGACCGGCGTCGCGCGCAGAAGCGGCAGGCGCGTGCTGAAAACAAGCGCTGCTTTGAGTTCCTCGACGCGGTCTTCGACGAAGGATGTAGACGTCATGGTGGCGTACTCGGGTCGATGCTCGGCAATGGCCCCGGTCCCGTGAACTTGCTAATGCTGTCGCTGCAACCCGGCCGGTGAGAGGCAATTCCCATGACGCATTTTACCTCGTTTTCCGACCTGCGCGCGGCCTGTCTCGACCTGCCGAGCGGGCATCCGGCGGCAAGCGCCGCCGTCGCTCAGCGCGAGGCCATGCTGACCAAGCCGCCCAAGAGTCTTGGCCGGCTCGAAGACCTCGTCGCCTGGCTGGCGCACTGGCAAGATCATGCGCCGCCGCGGCTGAATCATATCGAGATTCTGGTGTTTGCCGGGAACCACGGCGTCACAGCGCGCGGCGTTTCGGCCTATCCCGCCGAAGTGACCGCGCAGATGGTGGCGAATTTCGCCGCCGGCGGCGCCGCCATCAATCAACTTGCTAAGAACGCAGGCGCGAGCCTGCGCGTCATTCCGCTCGCGCTGGAAACGCCGACCGGGGATTTCACCGAGCGCCCGGCGATGACCGAGCAGGAATTTCTCGCCGCAGTGGCCACCGGCTACGACGCCGTCGCGCCGGATTGCGACGTGCTGTGTCTCGGTGAAATGGGCATCGGCAACACGACCGCAGCGGCGGCCATTGCTGCGGCGCTGTTCGGCGGTGGCGGCGCGCGCTGGGCCGGCCGCGGCACCGGCGTCGACGAAGATGGTCTTGCGCGCAAGCGCGCGGTGATCGACGAAGCGCTCGTGCGCCACGCCACCGCGCTATCCGACCCGCTGGCCATTGCCGCGGCGTTCGGCGGCCGCGAGCTTGCCGCCATACTCGGCGCCACGCTGGCGGCACGACGCTACCGCATTCCGGTCGTGCTCGACGGCTTCGTTTGCACCGCTGCGGTGGCGCCGCTCTATAAATTGCGCGCCGACACGCTGTCGCACGCGATCGCCGGCCATGTTTCGGCCGAAGCCGCGCATCGCACGCTGCTGGACGAGCTCAAGCTCACGCCGCTCATCGATCTCAACATGCGGCTCGGCGAAGCCTCCGGCGCCGCGGTTGCGTTGAACATTCTGCGCGCCGCGCTCGCCTGCCACACCGGCATGGCGACCTTTGCCGAGGCCGGTGTGTCGGACAAGCCGGACGACGACGCGGCCGTGCCGCAGACGGCGAGCTAACGGCAGAGCAACGAGGAGCCGCCAATGCCGGGCAATGGCGGACCGATCTGGCTGGCGGCGGGGCTGCGCACGCCGTTTGTGCAAGTCGATGGACCGTTCGCCGGGCGCGACTCGCTGGCGCTTTCGGTGCCGGTCGTCCAGGCCATGGCGAAGCAGGTCGACGGCCCGATCGATTTCGGCGTCTGGGGCGCCGTCGTCGGCAATCTCGCTTACGCCAATTTGGCGCGCGAAATCTGGCTCGACAGCAAGCTCGATCCGCACGTGCCGACCTTCACCACCGTCATGCAGTGCTCGACCAGCATGGTCGCCGCCTTCGAAGCGGTCGGCATTCTCGGCGTGCGGCGCTGGCTTTGGTCGGCGGCGTCGAAAGCATGAGCCGCGTCGAATTCGGGCTCGGCATGAATCTCTCGGTATGGCTGCGGCGCATGTTCCAGGCGAAGAGCGCGCGCGAGCGCCTGCGCATCCTGCGCCGGCTGCGGCCCTCCGACATCCGCCTTTTTGTGCCGGAAGTGAAGAACCGCGTCACCGGCCGCAGCATGGGCGAGCATACCGAGGATATGGCGAAGTACTGGACTATCAGCCGGGCGGAGGAGGACGCGCTTGCGCTCGACAGTCATCGCCGCGCGGTCGCCGCGCAGGATCGCGGCTTCTTCGACGACCTGATCGTGCCGCTCGACGGCGTCGACGGGGATCACTTTCCGCGCCGCGATACCTCGCTGGAGAAGCTCGCCAAGCTCAAGCCGGTGTTCGACCGCTCAAGCGGCCGCGGCACCATCACTGCCGGCAATTCATCGCCGCTGACCGACGGCGCCGCCGGGCTGTGGGTCGCGACCGACGAGGGGCTCGCCCGTTTGCCGGCGACACTGCCACGCGTGCGCATGATCGATTTTGAAATGGCCGCCATCGATATTTTCCACGAAGGGCTGTTGATGGCGCCGGTCACAGCCATTCCGCGGCTGTTGGCGCGGCACGGGCTCGCCTACGAGGACATCGCGCTGTGGGAGATTCACGAGGCGTTTTCGGCGCAGGTTGCCTGCCATATCAAGGCGCTGGCGGATAAGGACTTCGTTCGCGCCAAAGCCGGCATCGAGAATACGTTTGGACGCTTTCCGGTCGAGCGCATGAATCCGAACGGCGGCAGTGTCGCGCTCGGCCATCCGTTCGCGGCGACCGGCGCGCGAATTTTGAGTCAGGCCGTCAAGGAGCTTGCCGCGATGCCGGCCGGCAGCCGCGCCATTGTGAGTATCTGCGGCGACGGCGGCGTCGGCACCGTGGCGCTGCTGGAATGTTAGAGCATGAAAAGAGCTTATGCCGCGGCGATGGCATGAAAGAAGGCGCCGCTGACGCGGCCGCGCCGGCCACCGGCCGGGCCGAGCTCTCGGCCTTCGCCGTCTCGCAGTTCGGCGAGAGGCGCGTCGCCGCCGGCCGAAACCAGCGAGGCATAGTGAAATTCGTGGCCGCGGACGGTGTTGCCGCTGGCGCCAAGAACGTTGTCGGCGAGGAGCCGCGCGCTGCGGTAACCGAGATGCAATTTGCGTTTGGCAAAGCTCGTGGTGTGGCCGAGCAATCCGGTCATGGCATGAGGCGTGCCGGCGGCGTCCTCGAGGCTTTCGCCCAGCACCATGTAACCGCCGCACTCGCCATGCACCGGCCGGGTTCGCGCGAAGCGGCGCAAGGAAGACTTGAAACGCTCCGCCGCCGCCAGCGCGCCGGCATGGAGCTCCGGATAACCACCCGGCAGCCAGCAGCAATCGGCAGTCTCGGGCGGCGGCTCGTCGGCCAAGGGCGAAAACGGCATGATCTCGGCACCGGCGCCGCGCCAGGCTTTGATGAGATGCGGATAAGCAAAGCTAAAGGCGCGATCTTGCGCGAACGCGATGCGCTGGCCCGGCGGCGGCAGCGCCGGCGCGACATTCGACAATGATTTGATATGGAGCGGCGCGGCAGCAGACATGATGGCATCGAGATCGAAATGGCTTTCCGCCGCCGCGGCCAGCCGATCGATCAGCGCGGCGAGATCGGCATGCTCGCCGGCCTGCACGAGACCCAGATGCCGCTCCGGTACCGCCAAAGCCGGCTCGCGCGGCAGTACGCCGAGAACGGGAACGCCGAGGGCGGCAATCGCATTGGCGACCAGTGCGCGGTGCTTTTCGCTCGCGACGCGATTGAGAATGACGCCGGCGATCTTGACGGCGGGATCGTGCGCGGCGAAGCCTCGCACCATCGCCGCCGCCGACTGCGCCTGCCGCGCCACGTCGACCACCAGAACAATTGGCAAACCGAAATGTGCGGCCAGATCGGCGGTGGCGCCGCGCTGCCCCGGCGGCCCGACCGTACCATCGAACAGACCCATCACGCCTTCGATGACAAGAAGGTCGGCGGCGTCGGCCGCTTGCGCCATGAGACTGTCGAGCAGCGCTGCCGGCATCGCCCAGCTATCGAGATTCATGCTGGCACAGCCGATTGCGGCGGCATGGAAGGCGGGATCGATATAGTCGGGTCCGGCCTTGGCCGCGCGCACAGCGACGCCGCGCCGCGCCAGCGCCGCCAGCACAGCGAGCGTGACC
>JBARER010000262.1:0-12373 GCA_049796395.1 Xanthobacteraceae bacterium | reverse complement strand
TACCTTCGTCATTGCCGGGCTGATCCGGCAATCCACGCGGCGAAGGGGCTAAAACAAAAGTTCGGGTTGGCTGAGATCGCTTCATCTCAGCATGGACCGCCGGATCAAGTCCGGCGGTGACGAGGAGACTATGCTGTTTGACATTGTGAGAAGAAGGCTCGCGCCCGCCGAAATCGCGGCGGCGTGCGACGCTGCCGTGCCCCATCATGCCTTCCTGATACGAAACGTCATGAGCTTCTTGTCCTTGCGCGTGTCTTCCAGCGTGTCGCCGGTTTGATTGAGCAAGTTCGGGATGTCGATGCCGGCCAGCGGATCGGTGCATTCGACGATCAATATGTCGCCGCGTTGCGCCTGGCTAAGCGCCTTCTTGGTGCGCAGCGCCGGCAACGGGCATTTGAGGCCGCGCAGATTGAGGGTCTTTTCAGTCATTTCACGCGTTGAGTCGTAGAACCGGGAAAACGTCTTTATCATAGTGGCGATGGCTCAGGATTCCAGCGACCGGGATGCCGGCATCCAACGTATTTCACGGCTGACGCCGCTGCGCGCCATCCTGGCGCTCATCGAGTCGCGCGTCAGTCCCGTCAAAGCACGAAAATATGCGACCGCGGCGGCGGGGGGTCTGACGCTGGCCGACGACATCGTCACCGCGGCACGTCCCACCGCGTCGATCGCGCTCTCCGACGGCTTTGCCGTGGACGCCGCGGCGGTCGCCGATGCGGGCCCTTACACGCCCGTGCTGCTTGAGTCGCTGCCGCAATGGGTTGGTGCCGGCGCGTTCTTGCCGGGCGGAACCGATGCGGTGGCGCCGCTCGACGCGGTCATGCAGCGCGGCGAACGCTTCGAGGTCGTCGCTCCCGTCGCGAGCGGTCAGGGAGTCTTGCCGGCCGGCGGCGACGCCGCGGCGCAGACTGTCTTGCGCCGTGCCGGCGAGCGATTGCGCGACCTCGACTGCGCGGTCGCCGGGTCGGTTGGTTTTGCCGAACTGAGCGTACGCGAGCCGCGCATCTGGATCGCGCGCGCGCGTGCCGCGGCGCCGCCGCCGGTCGATGCCGGTCTGGCGATGCTGGCGCGCTTTGTCGACAAGGCGGGGGGCGTCATCCACGGCGAAACGACGCAACTGCATGATGCGCTGGCGCGCGACGAGGCCGACGCGGTGATTGCCATCGGCGGCACCGGCGGTGGACGCGACGACGACAGCGTGCGGACCTTGGCGCGGTTCGGCCAGGTCGCGGCGCATGGCATCGCCATTTCGCCGGGCGAGACCGCGGCGTTCGGTTTCACCGGGGCGCGGCCAGTGCTGCTCTTGCCGGGCCGCCTCGACGCCGCTTTGGCAGGCTGGCTCCTGCTCGGCCTGCCGCTTCTCGCCACGCTCGCCGGCGGTCGCGACGACGCGACGCCGGCGGTGCTGCCGCTGAAGAGAAAAGTAACGTCGACGATCGGCCTGACCGAGCTTGTTCCGGTGCGGCGCACGGACGATATGGCAGAGCCACTCGCCAGCGGTTATCTGTCATTGACGGCGCTGGCGCAGAGCGACGGCTGGATCGTCGTTCCCGCCGAGAGCGAAGGTTTTCCAGCAGGCACACCAGTCGCCGTGAGATCATGGCCCTAAATCCAAAACAGCGCAGTGCGGCAATCTTGGACGCGGTGCGGCGTGCGGCGCGGCAGGAGCAATTTCTCGAAGTTGTCTCGGCTGCGGAAGCGCGCCGGCGCTTCGAGGCCTGTGTCGATCATGCGCCGCTCGGCTCCGAATCGCTGCCGTTAGCTTCGGCGCTGTCCCGCGTACTGGCGGCCGACGTGATCGCGCCTGTCGACGCACCGCCGTTCGACCGCGCCAATGTCGACGGGTTCGCGGTCCGCGCAGCGGATACGATTGGCGCCAGCGACGGCACACCGAAGCGCCTCACGCTCAATGCCGAAGTGGTCGCCTGCGGCGTCGCGCCGGCGATCGAAGTTGCGTTTGGCACCGCGACGACGATCGCGACCGGCGGCGTCATCCCGCGCGGCGCCGATGCGGTGGTCATGATCGAGCAGACCGAGCTCATCGACGAAGGTCCGGCCATCGCGCTTCGCCGGCCGGCCACGAGCGGACAGTACATCTCGTATGCCGGCTCCGATATTGCGCGCGGCGAGACCTTGCTGCGCCGTGGCACCGAAATCGGCTCGCGCGAAATCGGCATGCTCGCCGCGTGCGGCCTCGCCGCGGTCGAGGTCGTCCGCCGCCCGCGCGTCGCCGTCCTATCGACGGGCGACGAACTGGTCGAACTCGGCCGGCCGCTGCGGCCCGGCGGCGTCTATGACAGCAACAGCGCCATCATCGCCGCCGCAGTCGCCGAGGCCGGCGGCGATGCGGTGCCGTTCGGCGCGTTTCCCGATGAAGAAGGGGCGCTCGAACTTGCCATGCGCAGCGCACTCGATGCCTGCGACATCGTGGTCTTGAGCGGCGGTACTTCGAAAGGTGCGGGCGACCTGTCGCATCGTATCGTCTCGCGGCTCGGCAAGCCCGGCATTCTCGTTCATGGCGTGGCGCTCAAGCCGGGCAAGCCGCTGTGTCTGGCGGTAATCGGCGAAAAACCATTGATCGTGCTGCCCGGATTTCCGACCTCGGCCATTTTCACCTTTCATGCCTTCGTTGCGCCACTGATCCGCGCCCGCGCCGGACTCTCGCCCGAGGCAGCACGCACCGTAACCGCGCGTGTGCCGGTGCCGCTCGTTTCGGAGCTCGGCCGCGAGGAATTCGTGCTGGTGTCGCTCGTTGCCGGCGACGACGGCCTGATCGCGTTTCCGACCGCCAAGGGCTCGGGCGCGGTCACTGCGTTCTCGCAAGCCGATGGCTTTATGGCGATCGATGCGCTTGCTTCTTCGCTCGCCGCCGACTCGGTTGCCGAGGTTACCCTGATCGGCGAGAGCGAAGGCGCGCCCGACTTTGTCATCATGGGCAGTCACGATGTCGCGCTCGACGTGGTGGTCGGCGCGCTGGCCGAGCGCGGCTTTCGCGCGCGCACCATCGCCGTCGGCAGTCAGGGCGGCGTGAATGCCGCAAGCCGCGGCCAGTGCGACGTGGCGCCGGTGCATCTCGTCGATCCGGCGACCGGACTCTATAACAAGCATCTTCTGGCGCCGGGCCTGAGCCTTGTCCCGGGATGGCGGCGCATGCAGGGTTTCGTCTTTCGTAAAGGCGACGGCCGGTTCGAGGACAGCAGCGCCGATGGCGCGCTCAAGGCCGCGCTGGCCGATCCCGCGATCTTGATGGTCAACCGCAATGCCGGCTCCGGCACGCGGGTTCTCATCGACGGATTACTGCGCGGCGCGCGGCCGTCCGGCTACGCCAATCAGCCGCGTTCCCACAATGCCGTTGCCGCGGCCATCGCGCAAAATCGCGCCGATTGGGGCGTGGCGATCGAGCCGGTGGCCCGGATGTATGGGCTCGCTTTCTTACCCATTTCCCCCGAACATTACGATTTCCTGCTGGTCGAAGCGCGTCGCGAACGCCCGGCCATGCGGGCTTTTCTTGAGGTGCTGCGCGACGAGGCGACCCGCGCCCGCATCCGCGCACTGGGCATGGAACCAGCCGACCAAGCATCCATATAATATGGACATGCGCATCATCGGTCTGGCGGGTTGGAGTGGTTCCGGCAAGACGACGCTGGTCACGAAGGTGATCCCGGTGCTGGTCCGCCGTGGCCTGAAAGTGGCGACCGTCAAGCATGCGCATCACGCCTTCGATACCGATCTGCCGGGCAAGGATTCATGGCTGCATCGTGCGGCCGGCGCCAGCGAAGTCGCCATCGTTTCCAGCCGCCGCTGGGCCATCGTCCATGAATTGAACGAAGAGGCTGAGCCGCCGCTGGCGGACATGCTGGCGAAGCTGTCGCCGGTCGATCTGGTCATCGTCGAGGGCTTTAAGCGGCAGTCGCATCCGAAACTCGAAGTCTATCGCGCTGCCGTCGGCAAGCCGCTGCTGCATCTTGACGACGATTGCATCGTCGCGATCGCGACCGACGCGCCGTTGGCGCAGGCGCAGCTGCCGGTGCTGATGCTCGATGACATCGAAGGTGTTGCGAACGTGTTGCAAGCCGAGGCGTTGCCGCGCGAGCGGATCGCGGCATTGCCGGGAACGGGACGCGATGGCGCAACTTAGCGACGATTGCTTTGCCTTCAACGGTCCGCTGCTGCCGGTTGCCGAGGCGGAGAAACTGATCGCCGAGCGCATCGCGCCGGTCGACGGCCGCGACACTGTGGGATTGCGTGCCGCTTCGGGTCGCGTGTTGGCTGAAAATATTATTGCGCCGGTTAATGTCCCGCCGTTCGACAATTCAGCGGTCGACGGCTACGCGGTGCGCGGCGACGACCTCGCGTTCGACAGCGAAAAGAGTTTTTGCATTGTCGATCGGGTCACCGCCGGTCATGCCGCGCAGCATACAGTGGCGGCCGGCGAAGCCATTCGCATTTTCACCGGCGCGCCGATGCCGGCCGGCGCCGATACCGTATTCATGCAGGAAGACTGCCGGCTTGACGGCGATTGTGTCGTCGTGCCTGCGGGTTTGCGGCGCGGCGCCAATCGGCGGTTGGCCGGCGAGGACATAAGGGCAGGGGCGATCGCGTTGCCCGCGGGCCGGCGGCTCTCGGTGCAGCATGTGGCGCTCGCCGCGGCGCTCGGTCTCACCAAGCTTGACGTGCGCCGCCGCGTGCGCATCGCCTTGTTCTCCACCGGCGACGAAATCGTCGAGCCGGGCACCGCATTACCGCGCGCGGCGCTCTATGATTCCAATCGCTACCTCCTCGCCGGACTGATCGATCGCTTCAATGCCGAAGTCACCGATCTCGGCATCCTGAGCGATGATCCCAAACAGCTCAAACGCGCGCTGGCCGCCGCCGCCGCCCATCACGATCTCGTCCTGACTTCGGGCGGAGTTTCGACCGGCGAAGCCGATCATGTGCGCGCAGCCATCGAGGGCATTGGCCGGCTGGTATTTTGGCGGCTCGCGATAAAACCCGGACGGCCGGTCGCGATGGGCGTCATCCCCGGCAACACGGGGAATGGTGCGGCGTTTGTCGGCCTGCCGGGAAATCCCGTCGCGGTGTTTGTCACCTTTGTCCGCGTGGTGCGGCCGTTATTGCTACGGCTATCCGGTGCCGCGCCCGAACCGCTTCTCGCCATGCCGATCCGCGCGGCGTTCTCTTACAAGAAGCGCAAGGGCCGGCGTGAATATGTCCGCGTGGCCTTGCGCAAAGCCGCCGACGGTAGTGTCGAAGCCCACAAATACGAGCAAGACGGAGCCGGCGTTCTCACCTCGCTGACGGAAACCGATGGGCTGGCCGAACTCGATGAGAGTGTGACTCAAATCGAGCCGGGTTCAACGGTCGGTTTTCTGTCTTACGCGTCGCTGATCGGCTAAAGCATGATCCGGAAAAGTGGGAACCGGTTTCCCGAAAAGATCGTGCTTCACTGAAGCTCCGAATATTGCGCGGCGAGTGCCGCGGCGCGCGTGCTGTCGTCAGGCGTGTTGACGTTGAAGAACGGATCGACCGGCTCGGCCGGCCAATCGGCGATCGCGACACCGTGCCGCGCGGTCCAGATTTCGATCTTGCGCAAACTGTCGTCGACCAATGCGTGGCGTAAATCCTCGCGCAGATCGACCGGCCAGAGCCCGACGACCGGATGCCGCCATTCGCCGGAGCGCGCGCAAGCAAGCAGTGTCTTTGCCGCCGAACGCGCCGCGTGCAGCCGCGTGGCAAGGTCTCTTGGCAGAAACGGACAATCGCCCGGCACGCTCAGAAGCCACTCGATCGCCGGCGTGTGCGCGGCCGCCCAATCAAGTCCGGCGAGAATCCCGGCCAGCGGACCGGCAAAATCCGCGATGCTGTCGGCGACTACCGGCAGGCCGGTATCGGCAAAGCGCGCCGGATCGCCGTTGGCATTGACGATGACGCGATCGCATTGCGGCTCGAGACATGCCAGCACACGCTGCAGAATGGTCTTGCCGCCAATAAGCAGCCGCGTCTTGTCGCCGCCGCCCATGCGGCGCGCTAAGCCGCCAGCAAGCACGAGGCCGAGTGTGGGAGGGATCGTCACGCCTGCGCCGGCTCAGTCGTCGTGCACCGCGGCCTTGCGGCGGTGCTTGGCGCTCTCATCCTCGACATAGTCGAGGTTCTGATCGAAGACGATGCGGTCTTGGCCGGCCAGCGCGATGAAGCGCTTGCCGCGAGCGCGCCCGATCAGCGTCAAATTGGCTTTGCGCGCCAATTCCACGCCCCAGGCGGTGAAGCCCGAGCGCGACACCAAAATCGGAATGCCCATGCGGACGGTTTTGATCACCATTTCCGACGTGAGTCGGCCCGTGGTGTAGAAAATCTTGTCGGCGGCAGTGACGTGGTTCTTGAACATCCAGCCGGCAATTTTGTCGACGGCATTGTGGCGGCCGACGTCTTCCATATAAACCAGCGGTTTGTCCTCGACCGCCAGCACGCAGCCGTGGATGGCGCCGGCCTCAAGATAAAGCGACGGCGTGGTGTTGATCTTGTGGGTGAGCGTGTAAAGCCACGAGGTTCGCAATTCGGCGGGGGGCAGGCTGACATTTTCGAGCGCTTCCATCAGATCGCCGAACACGGTGCCCTGGGCGCAGCCGGAGGTCTGCACCTTTTTCTTGAGCTTTTTCTCGTAATTGGTCTTGCGCTTGGTGCGGACGACCACGACCGACAATTCCTCGTCATAGTCGACGCCGGTGACGACGTCGTCGGGTTTGAGCATGTTCTGATTGAGGAGGTAGCCCACCGCCAGAAATTCCGGATGGTCGCCGATGGTCATCGCGGTGACGATCTCCTGCGAATTGAGGAAAATCGTCAGCGCGCGCTCGACCACCACCGCGGTCTCCACGGTGGCGCCGCTCTGATCGAGTCCGGTCACACGCTCGGTCAGGCGCGGATCGGAGGGATCGGGGCGAAGGAGGTAGCCGTCGTCAGCGGGGCGCATGACATTAATGTAGGCGAACATCGGCGCCGGCGAAAGCACGCGACGCCCGTTATGCGAAAGGCCCGGCTCAAGCCGGGCCTTTGCACACACGCCAACCAACACGTCGCCTGCCTTAAACGTCACCTGTCGCAAACATCGCCTGTCTCTAGCTTGGCAATATCAGCCGTGCAGGCCGCCAATCACCCAAATCAAAAGAATGATCGGCAGCGGAATGCCGATGAGCCACAACAATAACCCGCGTCCCATGACCTTCTCCTGTGTCGCCTTCCAGGAACCGGCTGAATAACGGCAGAATCGCGGGAAAGTTCCGGGGCGCGGCCTTGCCGGGAAATCGTGTCTTTGGCCCGTTCGCGGCCGCTTCACAGCGGTTTTTTTCGGTGGGTTGTAAGTCGAAACCCGGCGGTTATAGTGCGCGTTTCCGTGTCCGGAGGGGTGGCCGAGTGGCTGAAGGCGCTCGCTTGGAAAGCGTGTATACGGGAAACCGTATCGTGGGTTCGAATCCCACTCCCTCCGCCAGAATACTGTTCGCAGATGTTCGCCCTGGTTCGAGTATGTTTACTAAGTACCTGAAAAATTGAAGCTTGTTGGCATATTTTTGTTCGGTTCCGTTCGCGTAAGGTTGGTGACATTCGCCCGAACTGTTGGTATGTCTGTTGGTATCTCGGCGCCTCGCCGAAGGAGATACCAACAGGTGCCAAACCTCAACTCGGATACGGCTTGCCGTAACGCAAAGCCAAAAGCGAAGCCGCAAAAGCTAACTATTGGCGACGGGTTGTATCTGCTCGTCAATCCGGACGGGCGTAAGTACTGGCGCGTGGCGTATCGCTGGTATGGGAAACAGCGCACGCTGGCGCTCGGCGTTTACCCTCGGGTCGGGTTGGCTGCGGCGAAAACCGCGCGTGACGCCGCACGAAAGGAATTGGCTAGTGGTATTGATCCGTCCGCAGCGAAGCAGCAGCGGTCGCGGGAATCGGCGGTGGCTGCGGACGATACGTTTGAAGGACGTGCACGGACTTGGCTGGAAAAGCGCAGGAAAGAGCTCAACCAAAAATATGCAGCGCAAGTCTTGCGTCGGTTGGAAACCGATATCTTTCCAGAGATTGGGCGTCGTCCTATCCGCGAAATTGAGGCGCCGGAAATACTTTTTACTTTGCGAAAAGTCGAAAAGCGCGGGGCAATTGAGAGCGCTCGCCGTCTGCGGCAGGTGATTGGCCAGATCTTCCGCTTCGCAATCGCAGAAGGCGGAGGTGTGCATCGCGACCCGTCCTCCGATTTGAAAGGCGCCCTGGAACGCGTTGTGACTGAACGTCACAAAGCGATGCCGCTCGCCGATCTACCTGCCTTTCTTCGAGCGAATGAGCAATACGACGGTGAAAAACAAACTGCCTTGGGCTTAAAGCTTATCGTTTTAACTTTCCTCAGGACAACCGAACTGCGGGCCGCCCGTTGGTCGGAATTGGAAAGGTTAGACGATGTGATGCCATTATGGCGCATTCCGGCCGAACGCATGAAAAAGCGGCGGGAACACCTGGTGCCACTGGCGCGCCAATCGGTCGATGTGTTCCGTCGGCTTCGCTCGCTAAGCGGCCAGTCGGAGTTTGTCTTTCCTTCTCCGGGCGTTGAGGGGTTCATGTCGAACAACACCCTTCTCTACGCCCTTTATCGGCTTGGCTACCATGGCCGCGCGACAACGCACGGCTTTCGTGGGGTGGCCAGCACCGTACTCCACGAGTCAGGATTCAATTCAGATTGGATTGAACTTCAGCTAGCGCACGTCGATCGAGACCGGACGCGCGCTGCGTACAACGCGGCGGAGTATCTTTCCGAGCGCCGGCGAATGCTTCAATGGTGGGCGGACCACCTCGATGTACTTCGCGATGAAACGAAGATTTTGGCTTTCAGCTGTGCGTGAGTTTCGATCGAGGCCGTGCCGATGGCGCCGCCGACGTGACGCGACACATTGAATAGACCAGCTGTGATACTGACCGTGGCGATGGTCGCGGCGGCGCTAGGAGCAGTGCTTGACCGAGCGACCTCGTCCACGTCAGTCGGCAAAAGCTGGGGGCCAGCAGTTGGAGGTTTATGTGAGGACGGTATCTACGCCGGCTCTTCCCGATTGGCTGCCAAAGGCGGTTCGCCATTGCGCGAAAGAATTATGCGAAAACCTTGCAACGGAAAAAGACCCCACCAAGGCTCAGCAGGTTCTTAAGCAGTTGATTGCGAATCCACTGATGAAGCGTGTTTGGAATGAAATATACAGGAGAAAGTGCGGTGAGGACGGACGATTCTTCAATCCCGCGTGCCTAAAACACGCATCGGATGCGGCGGCCTATCGTGAAAAGGCGGCCGCACTTAGAAGGCAGGGCGGCGAGGTCAACAACCGGAATGCAGAATTCTTAGAGCTCGAAGCGCGATATATAGAATTATTACCTGACGAGCCACTTGATCCAAGCTGGAGCGAGCAAGATCATGCGGCACGGTTATTTCTCATGCGTGCGTATCGAGCAGCTTTTTACACCGAACCCCTATTGGCGGCAGATGCCCAGGGCATCGCGGACAAGTTAGGCGGGGTTGCAAAACAACTGCGGAAACTAGCAGAGGATCTGAAATCAATCGAGATTGGCGTAACAGCGATTTATGCGGAGAAATTAATTGAGGTCGCAAAGGATTGCGAGTCGGATGCGACAGTCACCAAACCTAATTTCACGAGTCATCCTTGGCTCGTTAAGCGAAAACGTGGGGATACCCGGCGCAAAACATTTGTTGCGATGCTGTTTAAGGAAACTGACTATTTATTCGGAAAGCCGATGTACTCGACCATTGCCAATGTCACCAACGTGGTTTTCAGCAACCACAGCATAGAACTCGGCGATCAAAGCCACGTAAAACCAATAACGGACGGCACTGTTCGAGAGATGCTCCGGGGCCATGTTGAACGGATTCGTCCGAGTTTTGGGCCCCTGCTTTATCCCAGGGTTAAAGCGCGAAGGCAGGAACTTGAAGCAGAGTTGGAAAGACGCTTGGCGTCGAAAAAGCGTCAGGCGTCGTCTCGGGGCCGCGCGGCTCTTTAGTCGGATCGTTGAGATGCGCCGTCATCACCCACCGCTGATGTGAATCGATCTCAGGGGGTGGTGTTAACGGCCCAGCTATCGGCCCCTTAGTACCAGAATGGCGCAATAGACCGGCTCACCGTATGTCCGCGTGATCTTCGATGTATGCGAGATTGGACAGCGGGCATGGCCAACTTTGACAAACCAGAGGGTGCTTCCGCCGGCCGCGACGTTGTCGCGGGAGCTGCGCCCTTTTCCCCCCGAGCGTTCTCGATCGGCGAATTCTGCTGCCGTTACGGAATCGGACGTACCAACGCCTATCAGGAGATCGCCGCTGGTCGGTTGCGGGCGGTGAAAGTAGGCCGTCGCACACTGATCACGCAGGACGCCGCCGAGGTTTGGCTCGCCAGGCTGCCCGAATTGAAGACAATCATTCGTACCCACGGAGAGGAGCGTGAATAACAGCCGGGAATAACCGGCGCGGCCTGAGTGAAAAACGCGATGTCGATTTGAAAAGTCGTCCGATTTGGCGGGCGGCTAACGAGAGAGTTTCGCGCCGATTCGTGGAAAATGCTGGCGCCGCGGATAGCGGGATCAATCAACGCCAGCACAGGAGAGTCCTATGAAAAAGCGTAGCAAGAACAAATATCGCATCAGCGTGGATTGCAGTGACCGTGCCGTCATGCGCCTGAGCGTCAGGGAACGCTCCCGCAATGGCGAGTTCGCGGCCATCGAGCGTCCATGGGGCCAAAAGGACATTGCCGCCTTCAAAAAAGCCGCGAAGGCCGTGGCGTTGCTCGCGCAGGGCATTTCCGATCTCGATGAAATTCGCCGCACAGCAAGCGCTGCCCGGGGACCACGCCGCCTAAAGACGCCTCTCAAAGATGCGCTTGGCGAAGATCAGAACATCGCGCCAACTGTTAGCGTTGCCGCCACCCTGTGATTTTTCGCAGCGTTCATAATCGCGTGGCGATTATCTTCGTCGATAGATAATCGCCACGCCATCATCTTGGGCACTCTCAATTTACGATCTAGTCGACTAGATCTCGGCTGAAAAATCGCCTCGCAGGTACAATATGAAAACGAAGATAAAGAAATCGAAATCATCAGACGCGGCTCGCAATGTGCGTATAGTTGGTGAGGGACTTGATGAAGGGAAAAACCGCTACATTAAATTGCAAGTCAAAGGGAGCGATCAAGATATTCCTCCGTTCAAGGTAGCCGACCTCATTAGAGATCCCACAAACCTGTTCGCCGTCTTGGCTAACGCGGGCTGGAACGGTTTCGCGCCCAAAGCCAAATCGGACCTGCTCAACAAGTTGCAAGGATGGAAGCGCAAACCACCAATATTTAAAGTGACGACGCGACTTGGGTGGAACGGCGACGCCTTTGTCTTGCCGGATCGTATCTTCGGCGAGCCGGAGATGCCGCTCGAGAAGGCGTTTGGTGGTCTCGACCAAACGATACTGACCAAGTATCGCGCGAAAGGTTCGCTGAAGAAATGGCAAGATAGGATCGCCGCCCTTTGCACGGGTAATTCACGACTCATATTCAGCGCTTGTCTCGCGCAGGCCGAGATCGTTCGGTCCAAAAGGAGTCGAAGATGAAGAATGCAAATACCCTAGGTGTGAAGACCCGCATCAACACGAACGTCGACGCGATCTACGCCGAAGTTGAGTGGTACAAAGCGCGTTTTGATGAAATCGTTCGAAGAACGGAGCGGTTCATGGACGCGGCGGAGGAAGTCCAGCGTGTGGCCTCCACCCTTAGAGAGTGTGAAAATGAAAATCATATGAAAGCGGACGAGCTTGCTGCGTCACTCGAGAAGGATTGCGAGAAAAGGGCCCGCTTGTACCCGGCGGTGTTAAGGAGTTTCAAGACGGCACGCCGGGGACTGGAAAAGCTATTGGATAGGCTGGACGAGGCGGATGAAGAGGTGCTTGGCCCGATTGAATTGCTGGAGACTCTAAGGGATGTAATAGCGGGCGAGTAGATGTGTGCGCGCACGCTGGCGCGAAACGGCCGTTTCGGGAGGCAGATCCAGATCCCCGGGGGAAATTGGTTTGGATGTAATCTGACTGAAGGCGGGTGGATGCAACAAGCACTGCGTGGTGCGGGATATTATCCCGCACCACATGCACTCTGCTAGCTATTCATGCGAGCCTAAGTGCAGATCAACATCGCGCTCAAGGCGACATTGATCACTGCGCTGATAAGTCGGTTATTTATGGCCTGCACCCGGTTCCGCAGACACCGAGTTAGGTGTTTTAATGGAACCGGAGGTGGATCATGGAGAGGCGGAAGTTTACTCGAGAGTTCAAGCTTGAGGCGGTGCGGCTGATCAAAGAGCGAG
>JBARER010000261.1:0-12878 GCA_049796395.1 Xanthobacteraceae bacterium | reverse complement strand
CTCATGTACTCCGCCCCCTTCAAAACCTGGGAATAGACGACATACGAGATGATCGCCTGGTATTCGCGCGACAAATCTTCGTTCAAGAGCTCCGCCAGCCGATCACGCGAAATCTCTTGGCCGTCCGGTGACGACTTTTCCTTGGCCATGTCCAATTCTCCTGGTTGTAACTCACTAGCGCCGGGCGTTTTAGCAACGGCAAGTCTTTATCCTAGATTTTATGGGCCGCAACGGTAGGCGCTCCAGCTAGATATCGCGCCATGCCTCCCGGACGGGACGCAATTGTCCCGGTGCCTAATTCGGGGCTTGCCGGAAAGTTCCATCGCCCGCAGGTACGCATGCCGGCGCGACCGGGCTTGCATTCGATGGGAAACTATCGCACGCACGCGAGAAATCGGGCTCAATCAAATCAGGGAGGACCGCGTGGGAGCGTCCATGCAAGGCGAACTGCAGCCGAGCGTCTATCGTTTCAAGCTCGGCGATTTCGAAATCACTAACATTCTCGACGGCAAGGCGATCCGCGACGGGCTGCACCCGGGGTTCGGACCGGAGCGACCCGCGGCAGAAGCCGAAGAGCTTTGCCGCAAGAACGCCATCGACGCCAACCGCTACGTGCATCCATTTATCCCGACGCTGGTCAATACCGGTAACGAATTGATCCTGTTCGACACCGGTAACGGCGCCTTGGCGCGCGACTATCCGCAACTGCGCGGCCGTCTGTCGGAAGGCTCTCTGGTCGGCGCCATGGCGCAGGCCGGCTATAGGCCCTCCGACGTTGATATCGTCGTCATCACCCACGGCCATCCCGACCACATCGGCGGCCTGATGGACGGCGGCAAGCCGGTATTCCCGAACGCCCGTTATGTCTTCGGCGCCGCCGAGTTCGACTTTTGGAAGCGCGGCGAGAACGTGCGCGAGGCGCGGAAATTCAATCTCCAGCTCTTTCAGAAGCTCGCTTTGCCGCTCGAGGATCGTGCGCGCTTCATCAAGCCGGGCGACGAGGTGGTTGCGGGCATCCGCGCCGTGGACGCCTCCGGACATTCGCCGGGAATGCTGGCGTATCACGTCGAGAGCAAGGGCAAGCGCTTGCTGATCTGGGCCGACACCTGCGTGCATTACGTCATGGCGATCCAGCGGCCGGATTGGCATCTCGACGTCGACGACGACAAGGACAAGGCGGCGGCCACGCGCAAACGCATGCTGGCCATGACTGTGGAGGACAAACTGTTCGTCACCGGCTACCACATGCCGTTCCCTGGCATCGGCATGATCGAAAAAAGCGCCGACGACTATCGCTGGCTTCCGGTCAGTTATCAGTTGGAGCTTTAACAGCGAGCGGCAGCCCTCGCCGAAGCCGCACTCACCGCCGCGGTGTGATGTCGCTCCCCTACTTTCGCACCGCGGACTGTTGTAGCCTGCCGCTCAAGCTGTCAGCGGGACGTGCCGGGTTCTCCGCGATCAAAGACGGCATCCTGCCCGCGGCGAGAGGGCCAAAAAATATTTAATCTCGGTCCGCGCCGATGTGGCGGCCGGCGACCGAGGTTGGGGAGAGAAAATCATGAGATTTCCACGCCGAAAATTTCTGCATCTTGCGGCCGGCGCGATCGCGCTGCCAGCATTGTCACGCAGCGCATTCGCGCTCGATTATCCGACGCGGCCGGTGCGCATCATAGTCGGCTTTCCGCCCGGCGCGGCAACCGACATCGTCGCGCGGCTTCTCGCCCAAGCGCTGTCGGAACGGCTCGGCCAGCAATTCGTCGTCGAGAACAAGCCAGGAGCCGCCAGCAATCTCGCCGCCGAGGCAGTCGCCCGCGCAGCGTCTGACGGTTACACGCTGCTCGCCATGACGGTGACCAACGCGGTCAACACCACGCTGTACGCGAAGACCGCCGATTTCGACTTTCTGCACGATATCGTGCCGGTCGCCAGCACCATCCAGTCGGCCAACGTGCTGGAGGTCAATCTCGGCGTTCCGGTCAAGACCGTTGCGGAATTCATCGCCTATGCCAAAGCCAACCCCGGCAAGCTCAATTACGCGTCGTTCGGCACCGGCACCGCGCCGAACATGTCCGCCGAGCTGTTCAAGATGATGACCGGCACCAACCTGGTGCACGTACCCTATCGTTCGAGCTTCATGCCGGATTTGCTCAGCGGCCAGGTGCAAGTGGCGTTCACGCCAATTCCGCTGACCATCGCCAATATCAGGGCCGGCAGATTGCGCGCCATCGCGGTGACGAGCCTTAAGCCGTCGGATGCGCTGCCGGATACGCCGACGGTGGCTGCCACGGTGCCGGGCTATCAGGCGAGCATCTGGCATGGCATCGGCGCACCCAAGGGAACGCCCGACGACATTGTCGACAAGCTCCACACCGCGATCAACGCCGTGCTGACCGACCCGGCGATGAAGCCGAAATTCGCCAATCTCGGGGCGGAGCCGGCACCGATGACGCGGGCCGAATTCGACACATATATCGGCGCCGAGGTCGACAAGTGGGCCAAAGTTATCAAATTCGCCGACATCAAGCCGAGTTGAGTCGCCACTTCAACGCGGGCGCGCCATGAATGTCATGCGCGCTTGATTGTGTCCGATGTTCTCCGGCGTGCGGCGCGTGGCGAACCCCGCTGCCGCAAGTTCAGCGATCATCGCCGTTTCATCGTAGCGCGTCAGCCCGATGCGTTTGCGGATCTGCCAGTAATCGGACAGCCGCGTGCGAATGAGGCCGGCGATCGCGGCCGCCAAGAAACCGTTAGCCACGGCGAAGCGCAGTAGCGCCATGGCATCGGTAGCCGCGGCCGTCGCGGGCGGAATGATGTCGCTTACGACCAGGAGGCCGTCGGCGCGCAACAGGCGGTGAAACAGCGCGAACAGCTTCTCCGCCTCGTCCGGCGCGAGATACTGCGCCACCGAATGCAGCACGATCAGATCGAGCGTGTGTGCGGGCAGCCGCTCGAGGTCTGCCGGCGCAACGGCGCGGATTTTCGGGTCGCCGGCAAACCGCGCCGCAAGCTGCGCGCGCAAGCCCGGCGCGCCTTCGCATAGCAACAGCTCGCCGGCCGCGGCAGCAACAATTGCAGCGTGCAGCGCTTCGCCCGAGCCGTAATCGAGACCGCGCGCCGACGCTCCTGGAACGAGCTGCGCGATCGCTTGGGCGACCAGACGATAGTGAACGTCCCGGTGCCGCGCATTGACATAGATCGAATGAGTGGAGTCCCAGAACGCCAGCCAGGATGCGCTCATGACAGGATCATAGCGGAAAACCGCCGCGCCAAAGCAAAGCGGTCATTTAGGCCACAGGAAAATCAGCGGACCGTTGCCGCCGAATATCGGATCGGTGGCCGGCCGCGGCACTTTCGGAATCGTCACGATCGCTTTCGCATGGTCCGGCCTGCTGCCGCGGCACAGATCGTTTTTCCCGGTCGGCGGATAGGCGCCGATGACGACAAGCTCCGGCGTCTGCGACAGACGCTGGTGACCGGTGCCGGCCGGCAAAATCACGACATCGCCCGGCGTAATCTCGATGTCCTCGCCGTTGTCGCCGCCGAACCGCACGGTGGCGCGACCGCGGGCGACGCCCATCGCCTCGTGGATCATGGAGTGAAAGTGCACGTAGGGATAAATCCCGTTGCGCCACATATTGCCCCAGCCATTGGCCGCGAAGGTTTTCTCGATTACCGCCTCCGGATCGGGCGAACCGGCGAGGTCGATGCCGCCGCGATAAAGCACAAGCGGCAATTCCGGATTATTCGGAATCCGGCCGTCGTCGGCGAATGTGTGCGTGATCGGAGCGTCGGCTGGCATGGCGTCGGTACTATATCTCCGCGGCGGCGGCGCTGCGGTTTTACCCGGGTTTGGGTTGAGATTTTATAACACCGGCCTCGCCGGCCTCGCGCGGCTATCAGCGTTTTGCTTCCCGCATCATAGCGATAAAGCGATTGAACAAAAAATGGCTGTCGCGCGGTCCTGGCGAGGCTTCGGGATGGTACTGCACGGAAAACACCGGCCGATCCTTGAGCGCCAAGCCGCAATTCGAGCCGTCGAACAGCGAAACGTGCGTCTCGACGGCATTGTCCGGCAGCGTCGACCGATCGACAGCAAAGCCATGGTTCATCGAGGTGATCTCGACCTTGCCCGTGGTCAGGTCTTTGACCGGATGATTGGCGCCGTGATGGCCCTGATGCATCTTCATCGTCCTGGCGCCGACCGCCAGGCCCAGCATCTGATGGCCCAGGCAAATGCCGAATACCGGTTTTTGCTCGATCAAGCTGCGGATCACCGGCACCGCGTAGGCGCCGGTGGCGGCAGGATCGCCGGGCCCGTTGGAGAGGAAAATGCCGTCGGGCTTGAGCGCGAGGATATCCGCAGCCGACGTCGTCGCCGGCACGACGGTGACCTTGCAGGCGTTGCCGGCAAGCTGGCGCAGAATATTGCGCTTGATGCCGTAATCGATGGCAACGACGTTGAACTCGGCGTGGTCCTGCCGGCCATACCCTTCGCCCCAGCGCCACGGAGTCTCGTCCCAGGCGAAGCGCTGCCCGGTGGTCACCATCGGCACCAGATCCATGCCGACGAGGCCGGGCCACGCTTTGGCTTCGCGCTTGAGCGCATCGAGATCGAAATGTCCGGATGGCTCATGCGCGATCACGGCATTCGGCATACCGTTCTTGCGGATGAGCGATGTCAGCGCCCGGGTGTCGATACCGGCGAGACCGATGACGCCGCGACTCTTGAGCCAGGCATCGAGATCGCGGCTGGCGCGGTAGTTCGACGGCTGCGTGATCGGCGAATGCAGCACCACGCCGCGCGCGCCGGGCGTCGCCGCAAGATTGACGGTCTCGATGTCCTCGTCATTGGTGCCGACATTGCCGATGTGGGGAAACGTGAAGGTGATGATCTGCCCAGCATAGGACGGATCGGTGAGAATTTCCTGATAGCCGGTCATCGCGGTGTTGAAGCAGACTTCGCCGACGGCATGGCCGGTGGCGCCCAGGCCGATGCCCTCAAGCACCGTGCCGTCCGCCAGCACGAGCAACGCCGTCGGCTTCGGCTCCGCCCAAGCGGCGGAGAGTTGCGGGGACTGCGGTTGTGTCGGCATAAGCAAGGGCCTAAATCTTAGCGCTCACCCATCAGCCCCAACGGGCGCCATTGCGAGAGGCCTTAGCCGTGTTGCGCGACGATATCAACAGCGCCTTGAAGGTGGCGATGAAATCGGGCCAGGCCCGCCGCGTTTCGACGCTGCGGCTGATCAATGCCGGGATTTTGGCGCGCGAGACGAGCGGTCCCGAGCGCCTGAGCCTGAGCGACTCCGAAATCGTCGACGTGATGCAGAAGATGGTGAAACAGCGCCAGGAATCGCTCGACATTTACCAAAAGGCCGGCCGCAACGAGCTGGCCGATCAAGAGCGTGAAGAAATTACGATCATTTCCGCCTATTTACCAAAACAAATGTCCGACCTCGAAGCCGCTTCCGCGATCTCGGGGCTGATCAAGGAGATCGAAGCCGCAACGCTCAAAGACATGGGCCGCACCATGGCGGCGCTGAAACAGCGCTTCGCCGGCCGGATGGATTTCGGCAAAGCCGGCGCGCAGGTGAAGAAGCTGCTCGGCGGCGGATAAAGACTTAAATCGCGGGCGCGAGGCACTATGACCAAGCGCAGGATGCTCGTCGGGCTGATCGGCCGAAACATCCAAGGATCGCTGTCGCCGGCGTTGTTCGCTGAAGCGTTCAAGGCAGCCGGGATAGACGGCTATTACCATCTGCTCGACGCCGATCGCCTGCCCGGACGCGGGCTGCCGCAGCTTTTGGAAGCCATCAAGACCGCAGGCTTTGCCGGCGTTAACATCACCTATCCGTTCAAGCAGGATATCATTCCGCTTCTCGATGCGATCGACCCCGAAGCCGCGGAGGTTGGCGCGGTCAACACTGTTGCGATTGCGCCCGACGGCCGCGCCACCGGCTATAATTTCGACCGCCGCGGCTGGCGCGACAGTTTTGCCGAAACGCTCGGAGCGGACAGCGCGCGCGGGCGGACCGTGGTGCTGATCGGCGCCGGCGGCGCCGGGCGCGCAGTCGTCTTCGCGCTGATGGATCTCGGCGCCGGCGTTGTCGTGGTGCACGATCTCGATATGGCGCGCGCCCGGGCACTGCAGGCCGATGTTACGCGGCACTACGGCGCCGCGCGCTGCCGTCTCGCCGGCGAACTCGAGCGCGAGATCGCTTGCGCCGATGGCGCGGTCAATGCAACGCAGACCGGCATGACCGGATGTCCGGGAAATCCGGTGCCGGTCGGCGCGATAAAGCCCGAGCATTGGGCTGCCGACGTCATCTACACACCGACCGAAACCGCATTCCTCAAGGCCGCCGCCGGCAAAGGCGCGCGCGTCCTAAACGGCGCCGGCATGTGCGTGCATCAGGCCGCGGCAGCATTTCGGCAATTCACCGGCGTCGAGCTCGACCTCGCGCGCTTGCATCGCGTCTTCGCCGAAGCGCCGCAGCATGGTGGCGTTGATGCGATGGTTCGCGATGCGGAGTGACGTCGCCAATGCCAAGGCCGGCGCGCTGGTGGAGAAGTCGCTGAGCGGCTAAACTCGCCACACGTTCCGTTCGCAGGTAAGGCCGATGGCCATCGAAGCTAAATCAACGCTCGAAACGAATTCGCCGATCCCGCTGATCGACGTCGCGCCGCTGTTGGCCGGTGATGCCGCCGGCGAGCGCCGCGTCGCCACCGCGATTGGGCAAGCCTGCCGCGGCATCGGTTTTTTCTACGTCACCGGGCACGGCGTCGCGCCGGCCGAACTCGCTGACGTTTTCACCAAGGCGGCTGATTTCTTCCAAAGCCCGCTCGCGGCCAAGACCCGATCAGCCTTCGTCGGTCCCGGCGGCAATCGCGGCTATATCAGGATCGGGACCGAGACGCTCGATCCCGGCAAGCCGCCCGACGTGAAGGAGGCTTTCAACATCGGACTCGAACTTGCGCCCGACGACCCGGATCTCCTGGCGAAGAGGCCGTTCCGCGCGCCCAATCTCTGGCCCGAGTTGCCCGGCTTCCGCGCGACCATGCTCGGCTATTTCACGCGCATGTGGGACCTGGGCCGCATCCTGCATCACGCCTTTGCGCTCGATCTTGGCGTCGAGCCCGCTTATTTCGACGACAAGTTCAAAAAACCGATGGCGACGCTGCGTCTTCTGCACTATCCGCCGGTTGACCGGCCGCTGGACGAAGGCCAGCTCGGCGCCGGCGAGCACACCGACTACGGCAATGTGACGCTGCTCGCCACCGATGCGAGCGGCGGACTCATGGTCCGCGACCGCTCTGGCCGCTGGCTCGACGCTCCGGTCATTCCCGGCGCTTATATCTGCAATATCGGCGACTGCCTGATGCGCTGGACCAACGATGTTTATGTCTCGACGCCGCACAAGGTGGTCACGCCGCCGGGCAAGGATCGCTATTCGGTCGCGTTTTTTCTCGATCCCGATCCGGATGCCACGGTCGCCTGCCTGCCGACCTGTACCGATGCGGCGCGGCCGGTGCGATACCAGCCGGTGAGCGGTACCGATTTTCTGCGCTCGCGGCTCGAGCCGACCTACAAGACCGCCGGCTGAAGGAAAGCGAAAATCGCGATTATGTCCTTGTGTCTCATCCGCGGCGTGCGATCAGTCGATCTCGTCGTCAGCAATCTCGAAGAAGCGGTGCGGTTTTACGAAACCGTGTGGGGGCTGCAGCCGGTCGAGGCGCGTAACGATGCGTGCTATTTCCGTGGCGGCCTGCACTATCACCATATCCTCGGCCTCCATGCCGGCGCGCGGCCTGCCGTTATGCGCGTCGCCTTCGACGTCGCCGACCGGCAGTCGCTTGAAGTCCTGCACCAAACTGTCGCGGCGGCAGGTGCCAAGCCGTCGGCGCCGGCGAAGCTTAATTCGCCCGGCGGCGGCACTGGTTTTGCCTGCAAGGATCCGGAAGGCCGCAACCTCGCTTTCGTCTGCGAGGTCGCCGATCATTCCGCCGCTGCCAGCGAGCCTGACCGGCCGCGCAAAATCACCCACGTCAATCTCAATGTCGGCGCCTTCGATGCCTCATTCGCCTTCTTCACCAAGGTACTGGGCTTCCGGCTCGTCGACGACAACGCGCCGCTGTGGTTTCTGCATTGCGCCAATGCCGACCACCACTCCATCGTTTTCGCCAACACCGGCCTGTCGACACTCAATCATGTGGCGTTCGAGATGGCGGACGCCGACGCGGTGATGCGCGGGATCGGCCGCATGAAGGACAACGGCCATCCGCTGGAATGGGGTCCGGGCCGTCACGGCGCCGGTAATAATGTGTTCGGCTATTTCTGCGGGCCCGACGAAGTGCCGCTGGAATACACCGCCGAAGTCGAGCAGATCGACGACAGCTATCAGCCGCGCGGCTCGACCTATTGGAAGTTTCCGCCCAACCGTTCTGATCAATGGGGCGTCACCCAGCCGCGCTCGGCGCGCTATTACCGCGTGCAGCGGCTGTTCGCGTTCACGGCGGATGGGGATCGGCTGCCCTAAGCGCGTTTCTTGCGCTTCTGCTGCATGTAGGAGCGCAGCACCGCGTTGATGCGCCGCTGATAGCCGGCGCCTTCTTTCTTGAAATAATCGAGCACGTCCTCGTCGACGCGGATCGAGATCGCCTTCTTCTTCGGCGGAATGACGAGGACGGCTTTAGACCAATCCACATCGAGCGGCACGGCATCAGGATCGTTACGAACGGCCTCTTCGATTTCTTCATCGGTCAAAGCATCAACGCGTGCCCAATCAGTTTTTCCCTTCCGTCGCAGCGCGCCTCGCGAGACGCTGGAAAAACTCCCGTCTTTCTTTGCGGGACGCGCGGCGTGCGGAGATGATCCAGCAGACATCGCCGCGGACCGTGAATGCGACGAGGACTTCGCGATTGTCGGCATATCCGAATACTTCGTACCTGATTTCGCCATGGCGATCTGACCGACGGATGATGTGGTAACCGTCGAATACTCCTTTCACATCCTCGAAGTCGATCTTGTGGTCATGCAGATTGCTCGTACGTTTCTTGGGGTTCCAGTCAAAATCACGAATACTGGCGAGCAGGCGCTCAAAGTCTTCCGCCATAGCGATCAGCCCCGAAATCGAGGTTGCGATACGTACCGTACCCGTACCCGTACCGTTGAGGGTTCGCTATGACGGGGTCGAAGCTCTCTGACTCCACCGCCCATTTATAAGGCGGCATACTTCGTCCGCACCTCGATTTGTATATACGTCCGTATGTACTTCCCGTCAACCAGGACAAAATCCGTGCTGCCTGTGGATAACCGGGACAAGGGCGCGCGCCGCGAGCGGACCGACGCGCCGCCCTATATCTATCCCCTGACTGCGCTAGGCTTGGCGCGACAAGCGAATCAGCATGCGATTTACGCCGCAATTTCTCGACGAGCTGCGGGCGCGGCTTTCGGTATCGGAAGTCGTCGGCCGGCGCGTGAAATTGCGCAAGGCCGGGCGCGAATTCAAGGGCCTGTCGCCGTTCAATCAGGAGAAGACGCCGTCGTTCTTCGTCAATGACCAGAAGGCGATGTGGTTCGACTTCTCCTCCGGCAAGAACGGCAACATTTTTGACTTTCTCATGCTCACCGAAGGCGTGAGCTTTCCGGAAGCGGTGGAGCGTCTGGCGACGCAGGCCGGCGTGCCGTTGCCGGTGATGACGCGCGAAGCGGCCGCGCATGAAGAACGCCGCAAGACCTTGCACGACATCGTCGAGCTTGCGGCGAAATTCTTTGAAGCGACGCTGGCGTCAAGGAACGGCGCGCGCGGCCGCGGCTATCTGCTCGACCGCGGCCTTCATGCCGCGACCCAGCTCAAGTTCCGGCTCGGCTATGCGCCACCCGATCAATACGCGCTCAAGGAGCACCTCGGCGGCCAAAAAATCTCGGTCGCAGACATGGCGGAGGCCGGCCTCGTCGTCACCGGCGACGACATTGCCGTGCCGTATGACCGGTTCCGCGACCGCGTGATATTTCCGATCGAGGACTGGCGCGGCCGGGTGATCGCGTTTGGCGGCCGCGCCCTCGATAAGGAAGTGTCGGCGAAATATCTGAACTCGCCCGAGACGCCGCTGTTTCACAAAGGCGCGACGCTCTACAACATCGCCGCCGCGCGCAAGGCGGCGCATCAGGGCGCGCGCCTGGTCGCGGTCGAAGGCTATATCGACGTTATCGCCATGGTGACCGCCGGCTTCGAAGCGACGGTGGCGCCACTCGGCACGGCGCTGACCGCCGAGCAATTGGCGCTGATGTGGCGGATGGCCGACGAGCCGGTGTTGTGCTTCGACGGCGACGATGCCGGCCGCCGCGCCGCCTATCGGGCGATCGATATCGCGCTGCCGCTGCTCAAGCCGGGCAAAAGCCTCAAGCTCGCCACTCTGCCGGACGGCCAGGATCCCGACGACCTCGCCCGCTCCGGCGGCCGCGACGCCATCGAGGATGTGCTCTCCGCCGCGCAGCCGCTGGCCCAGGTTTTATGGTCGCGCGAAAGCGAAGCCGGCGCGTTCGACACGCCGGAACGGCGCGCCGCCTTCGAAGCCCGCGTCGGCGAAGTGACCGCAACCATCGGCGACGAGACGGTGCGGCGGTACTATCGGCAGGACTTCGCCGAAAAGCTTCGCCGTCTGTTCGCGCCGGCCGCGTTTTCCTCCAGCCGCCGCGGCTTTGACAACAACGGCTACGGCAAAGGCGGCGGCGGCGGCGACCGGCGAGACCGCGGGCAAGGTTTTGCGCGCACGCCGGCGATGCGGCTTGGCGAGCGATTCGGCGATTACCCTTATGTCGCGGCGAGCCCGCAGCTTGCGGCAAGCCCGGTCCATCGCGGCCATCGCGCTGCCATCCCGCGCCGCGAAGCGGTGATCCTGCAGACGGCGCTCAACCATCCCTGGCTCCTGCACGAACATCTCGAGGAGCTTGCCGCCGCCGAGTTCCGCCACGCCGATACGCAAAAGCTGAAAGGGGCGCTGATCGATGTCTTTGCCCATCATTTCGCCGAAGATTTCGCTATCGATCGCGAGGCCGAGCGGACCGCGCTCGCTGCCGAACTTGCTAAAGGGGGCTTCGGGCCGCTCATCGAACGCGTCCAGCGCAGCATCACCACGCTCTCGGTCTGGGGCGCCCAGCCAAACGCGGCGCAATCGGACGTTTTGTTGACCTGGAAGCAGCTCGTCGCCTTGCATAGGCAGTGGCATTCCCTAATTAGGGAGCTGAGGGAAGCAGAGACTGCGCTGGGCCAGGACAATACCGAGGCGAACTATGCGCGACTGCGCGATGTCAAAGCCCGGCTGTCCACACTCGACGGAACCGAAGCCCTGATCGAGGGATTCGGCGCTTCGTCCGGCCGGCCGGCTCGGACGTTCTGACGATCCAGCCCGGAGGTCTCCGGGCGCTGGACTCTGGCCCCGCGGAGGGAATAAGAGGTCGCCGCGGTTAGGGTTAGTCGGAGCTTAACGGAGTTCCGACACATTTGACCTCGATTCGGGTGGTGCAGGCGGATTTTGCTCCCCTTGCGCTGCCCTTTTTGGTCGTTGGCACCGGGCCGGCGGCCCAATAACGGGACCGACGGGCGAAATTGCCTGTCCCAGGGTTGGGTCCGCCCGCGTAAGGGCGAGACTCACACCATAGAGTAGGGGGACGCCGATCGCGGCCCCGCGGAGACAAAAGATATGGCAACCAAGAGCGTGGCCACCAAGACCGTCGCGACCAAGGCCAAAATCGTGCGACCTAATGGGTCGGCCCCGCAGGCGAATTCGGAAACTCCGGAGAAGGACAGCCCGGAAACCCCGGATGCACCGCTGCCGCTGCTCGATCTGTCCGACGCGGCAGTCAAGAAAATGATCAAGTCCGCCAAGAAGCGCGGTTACGTCACCTACGAACAGCTCAACGCGGTGATGCCGTCGGAGGAAGTCACCTCGGAGAAGATCGAAGACATCCTGGCGATGATGAACGAGATGGGCATCAACGTCGTGGAGACCGAGGAAAACGATAACGAAGAGGGCGAGAGCGAGGAGGCTGCCGAGGAGGAGGAACCCGAGGGTGGCGAGCTGGTCGAGGTCGCCCCCAAAACGCCCGCCAAATCGGAAGCCAAGGAGCCGGCCGAGCGCACCGATGATCCGGTGCGCATGTATTTACGCGAAATGGGCACGGTGGAGCTGCTTTCCCGCGAAGGCGAAATCGCCATCGCCAAGCGCATCGAGGCCGGCCGCGAGGCGATGATCGCGGGGCTATGCGAAAGCCCGCTGACCTTCCAGGCCGTCATCATCTGGCGTGACGAGCTCAACGAGGGAAAAGTCTTCCTTCGCGACATTATCGATCTTGAAGCGACCTATGCCGGCCCCGACGCCAAGGTGGTGACGCCGCAGATCGGCCCGGACGGCCAGCCGATTCCGGGCTCAGTCGCGCCCGGCCCCGGCGCGCCCGGCTATGTGCCGCCGCAGGCTGTTGCGCCGCCATCGGCGCCGGCTTCCGCGACCCCGTTCAAGAATGGCGAGGAAGGCGAAGAAGCGGCCATCTCCGACTCCGATATGGACGAGGACGATATGGAGAATTCCATGTCGCTCGCCGCGATCGAAGCCGAGCTCAAGCCGAAAGTGCTCGAGACCTTCGATAATATCGCCGACGCCTTCAAGCGGCTGCGCCGTCTGCAGGAGCTCGATATCGAGGGCAAGCTGCATAACGAGACGCTGTCGCCGGCGCAGGAACGCAAGGCGAAGAAGCTCAAGGAAGACATCATCGGCGAGGTGAAGTCGCTCCGCCTCAACACGGCGCGCATCGAAGCCCTGGTCGAGCATCTTTACGGCATCAACAAGCAGCTGGTCGGCCATGAGGGCCGGCTGATGCGGCT
>JBARER010000260.1:0-11241 GCA_049796395.1 Xanthobacteraceae bacterium | reverse complement strand
GCCATCGACTCGGTGAGATCGAGAATATCGGAGGCCTGATCCACGATCGATTCAGGTTCGGGCGGCTCCGGCAGCATTGCCGGTCTGGCATCGAACGGCGCCGAGCGACCCGGCGGCGATGCTGAGGGCGCCGAATTGATCAACGGTGGCGCAGGCTGCGGCGATGCCGGCTGCGCTTCAGCTCTCGGCGAATCCGCTCCCCGCACCGGGGTCTTAGTGGCATCATCGTCGGCGATAATACGACGGATGGAGGCTAGAATTTCCTCCATCGACGGTTCCTGCAATTTCGCCGGTTGCGTCATACACAAATCCTCGCCTGGCTTGGCCGACCTGATCTTTGCGTGGCCTAACCCCGCGCCTGCCCCGTTCCTCCACCCCACAGCCGTCGAACGTGCAGCGCCGCCGAATCACCCGCTGCAACTATGTAGTGGACAGGGCAGATTTGTCACCGCGAAAGTCGCGACCCAAAGAGCGCGCTGTGGACACGGCCGCCCAGATACCGGGAGCAGATTCGCCGCGATCCGTCTATCTGCCGTCCGGTGTACGTACGCCCACCCAGGCGTCGCGCACCTGTTGATAGTGCACCTGCGGATCGTAGATCAGCACGTTGAGCCCGATGTGCTGCATCGATAGTCCACCGACCGCGGCCAGGAGCGCATACGAAGCGACGACCCGATCGTGCTGCGCGGTCACTAGCGCGACCCGTGCGTTGACCAGTTCCTGTTGCGCATTGAGGACGTCGAGGGTCGTACGCTGGCCGACGCGCGCTTCCTCGCGCACGCCGTTGAGCGCGATCTCGGCAGCGTTGACTTGCGCCGTCGTCGCTTCGATCTGGGCTTTGGCGGCATCGAGTTGCCCCCAGCTCTGCACCACCGTCGCGCGCGCCTGGTCGCGGTTGACGTCGAGATTGAGCCGTTGCTGACCGACTGTCTCTTTGGATTGACGGATCGCCGAATATTCGGCGCCCCCCTGATAGAGCGGAATGGTCAGGGAGCCGAGCACGGACGCGGTCGTTTGTTTGCGCACGTTGTACAGCGGATCGTATTCCTTCGCGGCGCTCGCGGTGAGCGACAGATTCGGATAAAGCGCACCCTCGCTGATTTTCACCGCCAGCTCGGCGATATCGACGCCGTAGGCGGCCGCGAGCACTGACGGACTTTGCGTCTCGCCCGCAGTGATCGCGCCGGGAAGGTTCGGCGGCGAGAACCGGTCGACCGGCGTGCCGGGAGCGAGCCTGCCGGGATCGACACCGATGACGCGGCGATAATTGGCCTGTGACGTCACGTAGTTCGACTGCGCGCCGAGCAAGGCCGAACGGCCCGCCGCGAGCCGCGATTCCGCTTGCGCGACGTCGGTGCGCGTCACCTCGCCGACATTGAAGCGATCGCGCGTCTGTTTGAGCTGTTCGGTGAGCACTTCGACGTTGCTGCGATTGAGATCGAGGATGGCTTCGTCACGCAGCAAATTCATGTAGGCGGTGGCGGCATCGAGCAGCACCTGTTGCTCGGTGACCCGCAAAGTCTCGCGGGCGCCCATCACCTGGCTCTCAGCCTGGCGCGTTTTGTTGGCTGTCTGAAATCCGTTGTACAGCGTCTGTGTCGCAGTCAGGCCCGCCCCCCGGCTGCCGAAATCCCTGCCAATATTCGAGTAGGAGACGGTGTTGGGAAAAACGGCCTGGTTGACGCTCTCGGACAGTGTGCTGCTGTAATTATAGCCGCCGCCCGCTGTGACGCTTACTTTGGGTCGGTAGCCCGACAACGCCTGTGGCACGTTCTCGTCGGTAGCGCGCAAAGTGGCGCGCTGCGCGTTAAGCGACGGATTGTTCTGGTAGGCCTGGACGAGCGCCCACTCCAGCGTGTCAGCCCCCGCGACGGTGCTGTACGCGACTGTAGCGAGGCCGCCCAACACGAGGCTCGCGACCCGAATATGCGCGCGCACTCCGCGTCGACTCATGACGTAGACACCGCTCCCACTCCCTCCGCCAGTTCCCTGCGGCGGAACCCCTTCGCGCAACGCTTTTACCGCTTCGGCCAATGGCTGGCCGAAGATGCCGAACGGGTAACCTTAAGCTGCTGGCGAGGAAGGTGAAACCCCGCAGCTGGGGATGAAATGCAAAAATCTGAGCATAGGCGCTTCCGCGCCACAGGTCGGCGGAGGAGCACAGATCGGGAATCGAAAGTGGTTTAGCGCCTAAAATACGAAGGCCGGCGGCGCCACAAAGCCCGGCAGAACGGGCGCGGCAGCATCGAAGATCGGGCGGCCGACAAGGTGTCCCTCTACCATGCGGTAAACCGTGGCCTTACTTGCAGGGCCACCACCGAAAATGCATGCCAGCCGGCCGTTTGGCTTTAATTGGCCGCCCAAAGCCACCGGCACGACTTCCGTCGCGCCGTTGAGCAAGATGAGATCGTAGGGTGCGGCGTCCGGCCATCCTCCGGCCAAAGCACCGGTGGCAAGCGTCACATTGACGACACCGGCCGCTTTGAACGCGCCTTGCGCCAGCTTCGCCAGGCCGGCATCCTCCTCAAGCGCCACCACCGAACCTGCGATCCGCGACAGCACCGCGGAGGAATAGCCGGTGCCGCAGCCGACATCGAGTACGTGGTCTTTCGGACCGGCATTTGCGCCCTGAATGAGTTTGGCGAGAACCATGGGCTTTAGCAGCACGCGGCCGGCGCCAAGCGCAATGTCGCTGTCGAGGTAGGCTTGATCGGCCAAGCCCCGAGGCGCGAATATTTCGCGCGGGATGGCCAACATAGCGGAAATCAGATCGAGATTGGTGACGTCGGCGGTGCGAACCTGCCCGTCTACCATCATCCGTCGCGCCATGGCCGTGTCGTACATGGCTGAAATCCCCGCCTATCGCCGATCTTTGTGTTTTTGCGGCAGCCTCGGCGAAAACGCAAGCGGCTGGGGGCGATCGCGGTGAAGTCGAAACTTCGGCTATGGAAACATCTGTCCTGTATTCCGGCCAAGCACAATCAACCGAGAAAATTCAACTGACAAAATCCCGGCAGAATAATCCCAATATGAAAAATCCCGGCCATGGTGTGCCATGACCGGGATAAGCCACCAGAATCGGGCAAGCTCAGCCAAGCGCGCCCGGGATCAGCTCAGATGCTTACTGGGGTTTCGGTTTCATCATTTTTTTCTTCTTCATCGTTTTGTGGCTCATGCTCTTACCCATGGTGTCCTTGCTCATGGCACCCTTGCTCATCGCACTGCCACCACCGCTCGCCGCCGCGCCGCCGGCAACCGGCGGCTCACCACCCGTTGGGGGGCCGTTTTGCGCGAGCGCCAGCGAAGTCGCGCCCGCAATCAGGGCGGCGGCAATTGTCACGGTTTTAAAAAAAGCCATTCCTATCCTCCAGTGTACCCTTTTATCGCGCCAATGTTCTTGCGCGGGAATGTAACTCAGACCGCACGCCAAAGTTCCCATCGCCGGCGCCATCGAACGGCGCCGGACAGCTGGATTCGGCCGAATTTCGTCCGGGCATTGCTTAATCTTTGGCAGGCGGTTACCCATGCCCCTCGATGGCCACGTGGCGGAGTGGTTACGCAGCGGTCTGCAAAACCGTTTACCCCGGTTCAATTCCGGGCGTGGCCTCCAGCCTTCGCAAAGGCGCCGCAAGGCGTCCGCCGCGCCACCTTGGGCTAAGGCGGACCTAGCGCGCGTGTTCCGGGCAGCATGCCAGCATCTCGATACGTGCAAACGCTTTCAAAGCCCGGCCGGCTTTGTTATATGGCACGTCCTACGCGCGAGCAGGCTTTTCCCCGGTAGCTCAGTGGTAGAGCAACCGGCTGTTAACCGGTTGGTCGCTGGTTCGAATCCGGCCCGGGGAGCCAACGCCCGTTCACTTCTGTTCTCCACTGTCCACAGCCACCGAAAAAACCCTTGTGCGATCAATCGGATCGCCCGATGGTCGTTCATGGGGTTCGTGGCTGTCCATGAGCAGCCAGAAATTTTGTTGGTAGATTTGTTGGTATCTCCGGCCAGACGAAGAGGGAGGCTCCTGATGAATTTCTAACCAAGGAGCCACCCGATGGCACTGACAGACACGACGATCCGTAACCTCAAGCCTCAGCAAGCGCCCTACAAGAAGAGCGACAGCGAGGGCCTTCAACTGCACGTAATGCCGGGCGGTTCCAAGCTCTGGCATCTGGCCTACCGCTTCGCCGGCAAGCAAAAGACCATCGCGCTCGGTCCGTACCCTGCGGTTACGCTGGCGATGGCGCGCGAGGCTAAACTCGAATCAAGGCGCCTTCTCGCCGACGGCATCGACCCATCCGAAAAGCGCAAAGCGGACAAACGCGCTGCCGCCGCGGCGCGGACGTTCGGCGAGGTCGCGGACGAGTGGTTCGCCACCAAGCGCGAAGCTGAGGAGAAATCCGAAGCAACCCTCAAGCGCGATCGCTGGCTCGTGGGCGAGTGGAAGTCCGAAATCGGGCACCGCCCCATCGGCGAGATCGAGGCGCTCGAACTGGTGCCCACCCTGAAAAAGGTGCAAGCCCGCAAGCACTATGAGACGGCTTCGCGGATGCTCACCCTCGTCTCGCAGGTGTTCAGTTTCGGGACCTGGCAGTGTTATTGCACGCGAAACCCCGCGGCGGATCTCAAAGGCGCAATCACGTCGCCCAAGAGCAAACCGCGCCCGGGGCTCACCGACCCTGTCGCCGTCGGAAAGCTGTGCCGCGCGATTGATGGTTACGTCGGCAAGGGGGTACTCGTCAGGTTGGCTCTGCGTCTCCTCTCCCTCACCTTACTCCGCCCCGGCGAGGTAGCGAAAGCCGAGTGGTCAGAGTTCGATTTCGAGAGCCGGGTCTGGGCAATTCCGGCGGCCAAAATGAAGATGCGGCGCGACCATCAGGTGCCGTTGTCGCCGCAGGCGCTCGATGTGTTGACTGCCGTTAAAGCAATCAATGGCAATCGGCGTTAAGTCTTCGCCACGTATGAAGACAAGCCGTTATCGGGAAATACCTTCAACACCGCATTGCGCATCATGGGTTACGATACTCGGAACGAGCATTGCGCCCATGGCTTCCGCACGACCGCATCAACGCTCTTGAACGAGGAGCGCGGAGCCGACGGCAAGCCAAAATGGCACCCGGATATCATCGAATTACAGCTTGCCCACGTCGATGCGAACGGTGTTCGGGCGATCTACAATCGGGCGCAATACTGGCCCGATCGGGTGCGCCTGATGCAGCACTGGGCTGATTGGCTTGATGCCCTGCGCGACGGCGGCCAACTGGTTACGCTTTCTCGGCGAGCTACCGGATAATTGAGCAACGTTCGATCATTTATGATCCTTGGCCTCGACGCTGGCCCGCCCGACCTACCGGGCGCGCCGGCGGCGCCAGGCGACGGCCGCGCTCCGAGTGGGCACGCGAAGGGTGACTCCGGTTCCTCTCCCCCCGCTACAGGCGCGCCGCGGCACCTAGATCGCGTTCGTCGCCAGGGGCCATTGATTTGCTGGTGGCAGGAGTGGAGGGACTTTAACCTTTGAGCAATTTCAATCGGTGCGACCCCGGCCAAGACCCGTAACAAGCCCCCGAACCCCAATAGTCGGGCAAAGGGGTCGCACCGCTAAGTTCATTCGCTACCCCCAACGTCCGGGACACTTTTGGTCGCCCCAAACAGGCGCAAACAACTCAACAAGTGCGCGAAGGTGGCGTCGTGATCGAAGCGCTGGTGTCGCTCACTCCAATCAGGTGGCTGGCCTGGTCGTAGGCATAGGTCACCGTCGGCTCCGAAGGCGCCGCCTTGGTGGCAAGCCGGTTCAGCGTGTCGTAGCTAAAAGTGACGGTCGAGCCCGCCCGCGTCTTTCGCGTCAAGACGTTGCCGTCGGCGTCGTAGCCTAAAACTTCCGTGCTGCCGCCGGGATAGGTCGTGGTCGAAAGCCGGTCGAAGCCGTCCGGCCGCCGCCGCCTAATGCTTCGGCCTCCTCAGCCTGGAATTCTTCTTCCTCGGAAGATATTCCGGTCGCTGGACCAACCTGCGCGACCTGAATGAGATTGTCGTTCGCATTTTCTGGTTCTGCCGCCTCCGTCTCCGGGCTGTCAGCTGCGAAACCGTAGGGATCGGCGAGGCTGAGCGGATCATTGGCGACATAACGATAGAGATTGCTTCCGCCCACATACCCGATCGGATCGGTCTGCGGGAACCTCCCCAACGCCGGCGAGTACATTCGCGCGCGATAATAATAGAGTCCGGTCTCCGGATCGATGCGCTGGCCGGTATAGGCGAAGCTTGAATTAGGCAAGGCGCTTTCGCCGTAGCTCTGGTAGCCGGTCTTGGTCAGCGTGCCCGAACTGGCATCAAGCGATCCGACGAATGAGCCCTGGACGTCGGGGATCAAGGTCGCGCGCGTTGCTGACGCCACGTTCATCTGGTTGAGCGTGTCGTTGGGGCCGAGCGCGTAAGCGTACCAGTTCGCGATCGCGCCGCTGCCGTTGTATTCCAGCACTTCTCGATTGCTGGCGTCGGTGACGAAGATCGTAGATGTGCCGTTGACGGTCTTTGACTTGCGGCGGCCTTGGGCATCGTAGGCATAGCTGGCCGCCATGTCCGAGCCGGTCGCCGAGATCATCCGGTTCACCAAGCCATTAGGGTCAGGTTGATGTCAGCGCTGTGCCGTTATTGTCACCGGCCACAAAATCACCGCATGGTGTATTCTTGCGGCGCTATAAGATCGTCAATTGTTACACGGTCTAGTCTCTTGCGCGCGGCCACACTGTCTAGATGAACACTGGGATTTTCTTCGACTGCTCTTCCATACCAATATTTGGCCGCATGACTATCGCCCAGACGCTCATAACATTGGGCGATTTTGTTGCCGAGATTACCGGCGTCTAGCGACTGATCTCCGTCCGCCATAAAAAGATAAATTTTGAGCGCGTCACCGGGCCGGTTCGCATGCAACAACTCTTGGGCGCGCCTTTCAAGTACGTTGAAATCATACCGCATGTGCGGTCTCCCATCTCAGCACTGCAACCATATTCTCATGGTTGGAGAGGAATATGTATATTGCCACCCCCTGGCGGCTGCAGGTTGATGTGCGGACCTTGTGCAGGACTATATTGGCCGGGAGCCAAGTCGAATCTTAGTATCATGCCATTTGGGAAAATGAACTGCGTCGCCCCTTTTGGGGTCGGGACTAGCGTAGGAGTTCCGCCGCCTAGCGCTTCCAACTCGGACGAGATGTCCGCCACTTCAGTCCCTACGGATCCCTCCTGTGCGCCGGTCACGGATTGGTTGGAATTACTCAGGAGCTCCCCGCCGGTGCCCGAACCGGAAAATTGAAATGAATCAGTGTTGGTAAGTTGATTTGCAGTGAGCCCAGGCAGCCCGATGACTAGGGTCTGGATTGACATTTCGTTAAAGTCAAACGCCGATGTTGCACTCTCACTTTGAAACGCTGCTTGAAAAGAGGCTAGTGAAAGATCAGGCCCACCTATCTGTGTGCCATTCGTCAAATTCTCTGCTGAAAACTGAGAATTGCTCCCGCTCGCCTCCGGGTTGTCAGGCGCGGTGCCGAACGCGTCCGTCAAATTAACCGGATCGTTTTTGACGTATCGGTAGAGATTGTTCCCGCCCACATACCCGATCGGATCGGTCTGCGGGAACCTCCCCCACGCGGGCGAATACATCCGGGCGCGGTAGTAGTAGAGGCCGGTCTCTGGATCGATGCGCTGGCCGGTATAGGCAAACGTGCTGTTTGGAGCGGGAGTTTCGCCGTAGGTCTGATAGCCGAATTTGCTCAGCGTACCCGAACTGGCATCGAGCGATCCGATAAACGAGCCCTGGATGTCTGGAATGAAGGTCGCGCGCGTTGCCGACGCCACGTTCATCTGGTTGAGCGCGTCGTTGGGACCGAGCCCGTAAGCGTACCAGTTCCCAATTGCACCGCTGCCGGAGAGCAAAAATGGCCCAAGAGCCGCCGAACGACAAAGAAGAACGCACAGTCGAAGCCATCATCGCCGCAATCCTGACCTTGGCGACGATAGACACGGCTCACCAGCACCCGCCGAACGATGTCATCCGGGAGTACCACTTGATGCGCCGCGCCCTCCGTCAGAACGGGGGCGTCTTTGCGGAGCCGGTAATCAACGATGTGTGGGGCGAACCAACTTGAGGCGCCCTACCCGTGCATGGTGCCCCACCACTCCCCAAAGTCGCATGGGTACGAACAGGGGTACGACGCAAAACGTCGCAGCGAATTCTCTCTCACCCGCAATAGCTTAGACGTTCTGTCCGGTCCCGGCCCGGGGAGCCAACGCCTGTTCTCATCTGTTCTCCACTGTCCACAGCCGCCGAAAAACCCTTGTGCGATCAATCGGATCGCCCGATGGTCCCGCGGCACCTGAATGACCGCTACGGATTATTCCCAAAACTTGCGGGGCTCGAACTCAATGTCGCCCATGCGCCGGAGCAGAACGAGCGACACTCATAACCATCAGTTATTGTTGCACCAACCACAAACCTCGCGGCGGGCTAAGGATCGGGCGATGCCAACGCTGTGGCGGCCGTTGCCTCGGACCCGGCAGGCGCAATCTTCGCCAGAAGGCTGCTGAACCGGTCCAATTGAGTGCGTTGGTCAGGTGTCGCCTTGTCGAGCGAGGCCCGGTACACACTATTCAACTTTTTCAGGTTTTCGGCCGATTGTTGCCCGCTGTAGAGGCGAGACAGCCCTGCCGCGAGGCCGGCTTGAGCCGGATTGGACGAGCCGAGCGAGCCGTCGAGCGAAGCCTCCGCCACCGGGATCAGCGCAGCGAATGCACCGCCACTCGCGGCAACGAGAAAGTTCTTGACCGCGGCGGCGCGGTCCGGCTTGCCGTAGTCGCCATTCCACTGCGCCATCGCTAAAATATTTGAAGCCGGCCACTGCAAGCCGTTCGCCAATTGCTCGATTGCTTGGCGCGCGCCATCGGGGTCGCTCGCGCGCCGGGCATTGTAATAATCCAAAACCGTCATTCCCATGGTGTTCGGATTGAGACCTAATTTGTGCAGAAGCGCGCGCTGGGCCTTCTGGTCGGCGCGCGCGGCGGCGACGATCTCGACGACCGGCTGAAACCCGCCATGATAGGCAGCCAGAAAATAATGGCCGGCAAGCTTCAGATCGGGGCGCACGCTCAGCCCGCGCGCGTAAATGACGGCCAGTTCGTAATTTGCCACCGGCACGTCGCCGGTGCGGCTTGCGATCTCGAACCAATGGCGCGCCTGCCCATAGTCCTGCCGCAAAGTTTTCGTTCCGCCGAAGAACTGCTGGCCGAGCGCCGCGGCGGCGAATGAAATATTCGCTGCCGCCGCCTCTTGAAGCATCGCCTGGCCGGCCTGCTCCTCACCATGATTGAAAAGATTGAGCCCAGCGATGCCGGTGGCAATGTTGGCGACCATGGGATCGATCTGCGCCAGCGAACCGAGTTTGCCGAGCGCGTCGTCAAAGTCCGTCTTGAATGCACCGCCGTCGATGGGAGCGCTCGACGCCGGCGGCGGTGTATTGAGTCCGCCGGACCCTTCGCCATTCGACGACTGAAGATCGGCTTGTTCGTCCTGGTCATTCTGATCGCCGGACTGCGCCGGCCCGCTTGCCGGCGGCGACGGCGCGAGCGACGCTTGCGATTGCGGCTGGCTTGACGAAGCCGAATCGGCGGCGGTAGCCCCCACCGCATCCGTCCCGGCGGGCGGCTGCGGCTTTTGCGCTGAGGTCTGGTCGGCCGTCTGAGCGCTGTTCTGCCCCGCAGGTGGCGAAGGCGCCAGTTCCGACCGGAGCAAAATGACGGCTGCAACGACAATCAGGAGGGCGCCGACCCCGGCTATCGCCCAGAGTATCGGCGCGCCACGCGGAGCCACGGAAGTCGCTCCGCCCCCTGACGCCCCGGCTGAGCCGATCGAATCGCTCGCGGCCGGTTCGAGTTCCACGGCCGCGCCGCAGGTGGGGCACTTGGAAGAGACCTCAGCGTCGAAGACGTGACCCTCAATACAACGAGCAAAGCGTGCCATTCTCAATTGCCTGCTGTCTTAACGCGCCCTGCTGGTCGGAATGGCACTGTGGAACAGGCCGTCGGCTTGCTCCTTTTCGGTAGGCTTCATCTGGCTTTCCACACCGGCAAGTTCCTGCTTCGCTTGGTTGACGCTCGATCCGAGCTGACTGTTCAGCACCGCCAGCCGGTAGAAGACGTCCGCCTCCACCAGATTCTTCGGGTAAACGGTCAGGCCCGTCGCCGCAAGCTTTCCCATGCCCCATTCGCACCACGGATCGCCGCGCGGGGCGTCCATTTTGAATTCATCGAGCGCCACGGCTTCGGTCTGGTCGCGTTGCGCCGGAGCGCCATTGCTTCGTTGGGTAACCTTCCAGTTTTTGGCAACCGCTTGATAGGTGAGCCAGCCGGCTAGACAGATTGCGACAGTGCTGTGAGCATCGAAAAGCGATTTGAAAGCCTGCGCGGCTTGGAGCGATGGATTACCGCTTGTCAGCGTTTGATAGGCCTGCATCGCGGTCATGCCGCGCGCGCCATCGAGATGCAGGCGGACCAGGTCCTGATCGGCCCCAGCCGCCATGCTCCTGGCCGCAAACAAATAAAGTGAATTCGCCTGCTCCGGGTCGCGCGGACCACCGAGACCTTGCTCCATCATCCGGGCAAGCGCCGAGGCCGACGCCGGTTCTCCGAGCTGAGCAGCATTGGCGAGGAGAGCCCGCGCCTGAACCCTATCCGGCGGACCGGCGAACCCGTTCTCGAGAATTGCTGCCTTAATGGCCATTCCCATCGGATTGCCGCGATCGGCCAAGGCTCCGGCTTGCGACAACGCATCGGTGTAATTTTTCTGACTGAAGGTCACCAGCATGCGCACGACGTCGAGCGTTGCCCGCAAAGTGTCGCTGATAACCGCGCCGGACGCGGCAATTGGTATGTTGCTCGGCGCCGCCGGCGTGACGACCGCAATGCCAATGCAAAAAATCAGCGCTGCAACGGCAATCGGGAGCGGCACACGCGACATTCCTGGTCACCCAATTACCTTATGGCGCGGCCTTGGCCGTAACGGCACTGTTGAACAAATTATCGGCTTGGCTTTTTTCAGTGGGCGTCATGGCGCTTTCCACGGCGGCGATGTCTTGGCTTACTTGCCCCTTACTCGACGCGATCTTGCTGTTCATCGCCGCTAATCGATAGAAAACGTCCGCTTCTACCGGATTTTTCGGGTAATCGGGGGCGCCGTAGGCGGCAAGCATTGCCATACCC
>JBARER010000259.1:0-16547 GCA_049796395.1 Xanthobacteraceae bacterium | reverse complement strand
CCTTCGGTGCCGACCTCGCGCGCGACGCTGGTGACCTGTTCGGCGAACACGCGCAGGGTGTCGGTCATCGAGTTGATCGTGTCCGCCAGTGCGGCCACCTCGCCCTTGGCCTCTGCGGTGATCTTCTGGGAGAGGTCGCCCTGGGCCACAGCGGTCGTTACCTGGGCGATGTTTCGGACCTGGTCTGTGAGGTTGGCGGCCATGCCGTTGACCGACTCGGTCAATTCAATGGCGTCGAACCTGACCGGCCAGGTCCGCAACATCGCCGAAGTCGCCACCGCCATCGCCGGCGGCGACCTTTCACGCAAGATCACCGTCGACGTGCGCGGCGAAATCCTTCAGTTGAAGGAAACGCTGAACACGATGGTGGACCAGCTCAACCGCTTTGCCGGCGAAGTGACGCGCGTCGCCCGCGAAGTCGGCACCGAAGGCCGGCTCGGCGGTCAGGCGCAGGTGCCCGGCGTCGCCGGCACCTGGAAGGACCTGACCGACAGCGTCAATTCGATGGCCGGCAACGTGACGGCGCAGGTGCGCAACATCGCCGAGGTGACGACCGCGGTCGCCCGCGGCGATCTTGGCCGTAAGATCACCGTCGACGTGAAAGGCGAAATCCTCGAGCTGAAAAACACCATCAACACCATGGTGGACCAGCTCAATTCCTTCGCCTCGGAAGTCACCCGCGTCGCGCGCGAAGTCGGCACCGAAGGCAAGCTCGGCGGCCAGGCGCAGGTGCCCGGCGTCGCCGGCACCTGGAAGGACCTGACCGACAACGTCAACTTCATGGCTTCGAACCTCACCGCGCAGGTCCGTAACATCGCCGAAGTCGCCACCGCCATCGCCGGCGGAGACTTGTCGAAGAAAATCACCGTCGACGTGCGCGGCGAGATGCTGCTCTTGAAGGACACGCTCAACACCATGGTGGAGCAACTGCGCTCGTTCGCCGCCGAGGTGACGCGCGTTGCGCGCGAGGTCGGCACTGATGGGCGGCTCGGCGGTCAGGCGGTGGTGCCGGGCGTCGCCGGCACCTGGAAGGACCTGACCGATAACGTCAACCTGTTGGCCGCCAACCTCACCACTCAGGTCCGCAACATCGCCGAAGTGACGACCGCGGTGGCGCGCGGCGACTTGAGCCGCAAGATCACGGTCGACGTCAAAGGCGAAATTCTCGAACTGAAAAACACCATCAATACCATGGTGGACCAGCTCAACGGCTTCGCCTCGGAAGTCACCCGCGTCGCCCGCGAAGTCGGCACCGAAGGCCTGCTCGGCGGGCAGGCGGTGGTGCCGGGCGTCGCCGGCACCTGGAAAGACTTGACCGACACCGTCAACGTCATGGCCGCCAACCTCACCGAACAGGTGCGCGGCATCGTGAAAGTGGTGACCGCGGTCGCCAACGGCGACCTCAAGCAGAATCTCGCGGTGAAATCGAAGGGCGAGGTGGCGGCGCTTGCCGAAACCATCAACAACATGACCGATACGCTCGCCACCTTTGCCGATCAGGTGACGACAGTGGCGCGCGAAGTCGGCGTCGAAGGCCGGCTCGGCGGCCAGGCCAACGTGCCCGGCGCCGCCGGCACCTGGAAGGACCTGACCGGCAACGTCAATCTGCTTGCCGCCAATTTGACCACGCAGGTGCGCGCTATCGCCGAAGTCGCGACCGCCGTCACCAAGGGCGACCTGACGCGCTCGATTCAGGTGGAAGCGCGCGGCGAAGTTGCGGAGCTGAAAGACAATATCAACACCATGATCGACAATTTGCGGCTCACGACCGACCGCAACACAGAGCAGGATTGGCTGAAGACCAATCTGGCGAAATTCACTAACATGCTGCAGGGCCAGCGCGATCTCACCACGGTCGGCCGCTTGCTGCTGTCCGAGCTCACGCCGCTGGTCAACGCCCATCAGGGCGTCATCTATCAGCTCGAGGGTGAGGAGAAGAACAACACGCTCAATCTTCTGGCCGCCTATGCCGACGACGGCGCCAACGGCCATCCGCAGGCGCTGACATTAGGCGAAGGTCTGATCGGACAGTGCGCGGTCGACAAGCGCCGCATGCTGATCACCGACATACCGGGCAACGCCGTGCCGATCTCGTCGGCGCTCTTGAAGCTGGCGCCGCGCAACAACATCGTGCTGCCGGTGCTGTTCGAAAACCAGGTCAAAGCGGTGATCGAGCTCGCTTCGATGCACGAGTTCACCACCCTGCAGACCATGTTCCTCGAGCAGCTCACCACCTCGATCGGCATCGTGCTCAACTCGATCGAGGCGACGATGCAGACCGAGGGCCTGCTCAAGCAGTCGCAGCAGCTCGCCGGCGAATTGCAGGCGCAGCAAAGGGAGTTGCAGCAGACCAACGAGCAGCTCGAACAAAAGGCGCAGCAACTCGCCGAGCGCAACGTCGAAGTCGAAAGAAAGAACCAGGAAATCGAGCAGGCCCGCCGCGCGCTGGAAGAGAAGGCGACGGAACTGGCGCTGACGTCGAAGTACAAGTCGGAATTCCTGGCCAACATGTCGCACGAATTGCGAACGCCGCTGAACTCGATCCTGATCCTCGGCCAGCAGCTTACCGACAATCCGGAAGGCAATTTGAGCCCGAAACAGGTCGAATTCGCCAAGACGATTCACGGCGCCGGTACCGATCTGCTCAATCTTATCAGCGACATTCTCGACCTGTCGAAGATCGAGTCGGGCACGGTCACGGTCGATGCCGAGGATGTGTTTTTCTCGAATCTGCTCGACATGGTGGCGCGGCCGTTCCGCCACGAAGCGGACACGCGGCAGCTTTCGTTTGAAGTCCATGTCGATCCAAATCTGGGCCGCAGCCTCACCACCGACACCAAGCGGTTGCAGCAGGTGCTCAAGAACCTGCTCTCGAACGCCTTCAAATTCACCGCGCTGGGCGGCGTGCGGCTCAACGTCAGTAGCGCGGTCGGCGGCTGGAGCACCGATCACCCGGTGCTCAGCCAGGCCAACGGCGTTGTCGCCTTCGAGGTCAGCGATTCCGGGATCGGGATTCCGCAGGAGAAGCAGAAGATCATCTTCGAGGCGTTCCAGCAGGCGGATGCCTCGACCAGCCGCAAATACGGCGGCACCGGGCTGGGTCTGGCCATCAGCCGCGAGCTCGCCAGCCTGCTCGGCGGCGAGATTCATCTGCGCAGCACGCCGGGTACCGGCTCGACCTTTACGCTTTATCTGCCGATTAGATATGTCGGCCCGAGCACTTCGCTGCAGACCGGAGCGGCATCCGCCGCGGCGGCGCCGCTGCCGCACCATCGGGCGGGCTTCCATATCGCCCCCGAGCGCACCGTCGAACCGATCCCCGACGATCGCATGGACATTGCGGCCGGCGATGCCATTCTGCTCATCGTCGAGGACGATCCGCATTACGCCCGCATTCTGGTCGATCTCGCTCGCGACAAGGGGTTCAAGGCGTTGTTGGCGATGCGCGGCGACGACGCGCTCAATCTCGCCAAGCAATACCAGCCGACGGCGGTGTCGCTCGACGTGTTCCTGCCCGACATGTTGGGCTGGAACGTGCTGAGCCAACTCAAGCAAAATCCGCTCACCCGCCACATTCCGGTTCAGATCGTCTCGCTCGACGAGGATCGTCAGCACGGGCTGGCGCGCGGCGCTTTCGCCTTCGTCAACAAGCCTACCAGCCGCGAAGGCATCGACGAGGCGCTGTCCCGCATCAAGGAGTTCGCGGAGCCTCGCAAAAAACGCCTGCTCATCGTCGAGGACAATCAGGCCGAGCAGATGAGCATCCGCGAATTGCTCGGACACGACGACATCGAGATCGCCAACGCCGCGACCGGCGCCGAGGCCTTACGCGCGCTGCAGGAGAACCCGGCCGACTGCGTGGTCCTCGATCTGCGGCTCCCCGACATGTCGGGCTTTGAAGTGCTGGAGCGCATGCGGGCCGACACCGGGCTCGCCGATATACCGGTGGTGGTCTTCACCGGCCGCGAATTGTCGGCCGAGGAGGACGCTCAATTGCATACGATGGCGCGCAGCATCGTGGTCAAGGGGGTTGAATCGCCGGAACGGCTGCTCAACGAAACCGCGCTGTTCCTGCACCGGGTGATCACCGATCTGCCGCCGGAGAAGCAGAACATGCTGGAGCGGCTCAACAGTTCGGACGAGGATCTGGTTGGCCGCACCGTGCTTCTCGTCGACGACGATCCCCGCAACATCTTCGCACTGTCGAGCGCCCTTGAACGCCGCGCCATGAACGTACTCACCGCGACCACCGGTGCCGAAGCGATCCAGATCATCGAAGAGACGCCGTCGCTTGCAATTGTGCTGATGGACATCATGATGCCGGAAATGGATGGCTATCAGACCATCGAGAAGATTCGAAGTGACAGGGCCTATCGCCGCCTGCCGATCATTGCCTTGACCGCCAAGGCGATGAAGGGCGACCGCGAAAAGTGCCTCCAAGCCGGCGCTTCGGATTACCTTGCCAAGCCGGTGAATACCGAACAGCTCCTGTCCGCGTTGCGGATGTGGTTGCATCGCTAGGCGGAACATCATGACCGGAAAAATCATGGCTGAGACAGTCATGAACGAACAAGTCAACGTTCTTCTGGTGGACGATCAGCCGGACAAGCTGCTGGCGTATGAAGTGATCCTGGGGGAACTCGGGGAAAATCTGGTCAAGACCGCGTCGGCACGCGAAGCGCTGCAATTCCTGCTCAAGAATGACGTGGCTGTCGTCTTGATCGACGTATGCATGCCGGAGCTCGACGGATTTCAATTGGCGGCGATGATCCGCGAGCATCCCCGGTTCCGCAAGACGGCGATCATTTTTATCTCCGCCATTCTTCTCACCGACGTGGATCGGCTGCGCGGTTACGAGATGGGGGCGGTCGATTACGTGCCGGTTCCTGTGGTGCCGGAAGTTCTTCGCGCCAAGGTGCGGGTGTTCGCCGAGTTGTTCCGCAAGACGCGCGAACTCGAGCAATTGAACGCCAGACTCGAAGCTCATGTGGCCGAGCGGACGGCGGCATTGGAAGCCTCCAACGCGCGGCTCAAGCAGAGCGAGGAGGGACGCAGCTTGGCGTTGGCCGGCGGGCAGATGGGATCGTGGGATTGGGACGTGGGCGCCAACGAATGGCGATGGGACGAGGGCCAGCACCGCATTTTCGGCGTCGATCCGAAGAGCTTCGCGGTCAATCTCGTCAACATCCGCGCCCTCATTCATGCCGATGACATGGCTTCGCTGCACCACATCGCGCGGTCCATGGCGGATGGCACACGGACCCACCAGACGGAATTTCGGGTGCTGCGGCCGAACGGCGAAATTCGCTGGTGCATCGGCACCGCCGCCGCGACCGTGGACGCCGCCGGCAACATCGTGCGCGTTTCCGGCGTCACCGTCGATATTACCGACCGCAAGGAAGCGGACGAACGCCAAGTCCTATTGGCGCGCGAAGTCGATCATCGCGCTCGCAATGCCCTGGCGGTGATCCAATCGATCATTCGGCTGACCCGCGCCAAGGATGTGGATGCCTACGTCCTGGCGATCGAAGGACGCATCAAAGCATTGGCGCGCGCGCATACGCTACTATCGGATTCGCGCTGGCATGGCGCCGATCTCGCCACGCTGGTCACCGAGGAGCTTGCGCCCTATCGCGCCGGCGACAAGATCAATTTCGGCGGCCCGGATATTTCGCTGCAGCCGGCAACCGCGCAAGGCTTGGCGCTCGCGTTGCATGAGCTTGCCACCAATGCGGCCAAGCATGGCGCGCTGTCCTCGTCGGGCGGAAAAGTCACTCTGAACTGGCAATTGCGGGACGACGGATTGATCCTGCATTGGAGCGAAACCGGCGGCCCGGCCATTTTGCTTCCGTCGTCGCGCAGCTTCGGGCTGAAAGTCATCGTCGCCAGCATCGAGCAGCAGCTCGGCGGCAAAGCCATGTTCGACTGGAACGTAAAGGGCCTGCGCGGAGAATTCTTCATACCGCGCAGCGAATTGACGAAATCCCGCTCGTTGAGAGGCGCGCGCGACGGCACCGCAGTGGCCGGCGCGGCCATCGACCTCGACCGGATCGCGAAGCCTCGGGTCCTCCTGGTCGAGGACGAGGCGCTGGTGGCGATGATGATCCAGGAAACCCTCAACGAATTCGGCTTTCAGGTGATCGGTCCGGTGTCGACTGCTTCGGAAGCTCTGGCATCGGCCCGCAACAATCATTTCGACGCCGCCGTGCTCGACATCAATCTCGGCGACGGTCTGGTCTATACGGTCGCCGAGATTTTAGGCAAACGCGGAGTGCCGTTCGTCTTCGTCACTGGCTATGACGCGGACAGCGTGGATGCCAGGTTCAGCGGCGTTCCCGTTCTGCAAAAGCCGATCGAGCGCGAGATGCTGCAGAAGATTTTTCTGCTCGGCGCCGATCAGGCCGCCGAGGCGGAAGCGCCGCGGTCAGCCGCCGCAACCGCCTGAATTATTCGTTCTTGTCCTCGTCCAGAACGGCCCGCACTTTGGCGGCCAGTTGGTCGAGCGTGAACGGCTTGGTGATGAAGTTGACGCCAGAGTCGAGAACACCGCCGTGTACCACGGCATTGGCGGTGTAGCCGGTGGTGAACAGCACCTTGAGTCTCGGCCGCCGGCGCAGCGCTTCTTCGGCGAGCTTTCGGCCGTTGGTGTCGGGCATCACGACGTCGGTAAACAGCAGCTTGACGTCGCCAACGCGGTCGAGCGTCGCGAGCGCATTTGCGGCGCCGTCGCAATCGAACACCGTGTAGCCGAGTTCGTGCAGCGCTTCGGACGCCAGCCGCCGCATCAGCGGGTCGTCCTCGACCACCAGGATGATTTCGTTGCGCTCGCCGGTGCGCATCGGCGCGGCCGTCGTACGCTTGATGTCCTGGGCGTCGCCGACCAGCCGCGGCAGATAAATCTTGACCGTCGTACCGGCGCCGAGCTCGCTGTAAACCTTGATGTGGCCGCTCGATTGTTTGATGAAACCGTAGACTTGGCTTAAGCCGAGCCCGGTGCCCTTGCCGGTGGCCTTGGTGGTGAAGAACGGATCGAACGCGCGCGCGACAATGTCGGGCGCCATGCCGACGCCCGTGTCGGTGACCGCGATCATCGCGAATTGCCCTGGCTGGACCTCCGGATTCAGTGCGCAATAGGCGTCGTCGAGATAGGCGTTGGCGGTCTCGAGCGTCAGCTTGCCTCCCTCCGGCATGGCGTCGCGGCTGTTGATCGCGACGTTGAGGAGCGCGTTCTCGAGCTGCTGCGAATCGACATTTACGGTCCACAGGCCGGCGGCGGTCACGGTCTCGATGTGAATGTGCTCGCCCAAGGTCGATTGCAGCAAGTCCGTCATACTGGCGATCATCTTGTTGGCATCGAGCGGCTGTGGCGACAACGGCTGCTGGCGCGCGAAGGCGAGCAGCCGCTGCGTCAGCGTGGCGGCGCGCTCGCTGGCGATGGTGGCGGCGTCGATAAAGCGCTCGATGCCGTAATCGCCCTTGGCGACGCGGCGCCTGACCAGATCGAGCGCGCCGATGATCACACCGAGCATATTGTTGAAATCGTGCGCGATGCCGCCGGTGAGTTGTCCGAGCGCCTCCATTTTCTGGGCCTGGCGCAATTGGCTTTCGGCCGTTTCACGCCGCGCGATCTGATCGAGCAGCTGCCGGTTGCTGACCGCCAGCCTGTCGCGCGCTTCGGTCAGAACGCCGAACGATCCGCGGGTGAAGCGGGCGATCAGAAATCCGATGCCGCAGATCAGCAGGAAGGCGAGCGCAACGCCGGCTTGCAGGAGCGTTTCCGAGCGCGCCGCCTGCGATTGTCGGTCGGCGAGGAGGCGGTCTTCCTCCGCCTGCATGCCCTCCACGGCGCGGCGAATATCCTGCATCAGCTGGAAGCCTTTGTCGCCGTTGACGATGGCAATGGCCGCGTCCTTGTTGCCGGCCTTATAGGCGTCGACGGTGGATCGGAGTTCGGCCAACTTTTGTGCGATCAGATCGCCCAAATGATCGAGCGGCCGTTCCTGTTCCGGGTTGTCGCTGGTCAGGTCTTTGCTCTGTTGCAGTGCTGCCGGCAATTGCTCGAGCGCCATCCTGTATGGGCCCAGATAAATGTCCTGACCGGTCAAGAGGTAACCGCGCTGGCCGGTCTCCGCGCTTTGCACCAGGCTCAGGACGCGCGTGAGCTGCGCGCGAACCTCCAGCGAGTGGCGCACCCATGCGTCGTCGTTCTTGCTGCGCGCGCCGAGCCAGAACGCCGCGGCGACGATCAAAGCCGCCAGTACGGTCGTAACTGCCAGGCTGCGGTTCAGCAAAGCCAGCGGTCGGGATTCATGGTTTGGTTCGGTCAAGATCCACGCCCGAGTCAATGGCTAGCGCGCATTCCTGGGGCGGTATGCGGCCGAGAAAAGTTCAAAGCCAAGTCAAAGCCAGGTCAAAGCCAAGTCAAAGCCAAGTCAAGGTAAAGTCAACGCGAAGTCCCGCAACTGTTCGGGGGGCCCCCGGGAATCAAACTAGCTTAGCCGGGACGCGGCTGCCTATAGCAAATGACACAATCCGCTCTGTGAATTGGAACTCATGGTCCGGCCGGACGTTTTAGTGCGGGGCGCCCAACTGCGCTGCCGGCCTCCCTGCCAGTGCAATGTCCGGTATCGTACTTTCTGGCTTTTTTTAAATCCAATCGCGGGGGTTTGCGATGCAGTTGAGCTGCTTCGAATGTGCATTGCGTCCATGTGAAATGTTCAAGCCGGTGACTCCGGAAGAACTGGTGACGATAAACGACATTAAGAAGCAGCACGTGCGTCTATCGGCAGGCGCCGAAATCATTCGCGCCGGCGAGGCGACACCCCAGCTCTATACGCTTTATTCGGGCTGGGCGTTCCGCTTCAAAATGCTCCCCGATGGACGCCGGCAGATTTTGAATTTCCTGCTGCCTGGCGATTTGCTCGGGCTGCAAGCGGCAATGTTCGACGCCTCGTCCCACGGCATCGAGGCGCTGACCGATGTGCAGCTTTGCATGCTGCCGCGCCGCGACGTGTGGGGTCTGTTCGGCACAATGCCGGGCCTTGCCTTTGACGTCACCTGGCTCGGTGCACGCGAGGAAAGCATCGTCGATGAAAACCTGACGAGCGTGGGCCGGCGAACCGCCGCCGAACGCGTTGCCGCGCTGATCGTCTCGCTCTACAAGCGGGCCAAGCTGTTGGGCCAGGTCGATGAGGACGACAGCTTTGCGTTTCCGCCGACCCAGCAGCACATCGCCGATGCGCTTGGCCTTTCGCTCGTTCATACCAACAAGACCTTAGCAAAGCTGCGCCGCATGGGCATGTTCGCCACCGGCAATGGCACGCTGACGCTGACCAATCCACGGGTCTTGGAACGGGTGGCGCTGTATTTTGATCAAGAGATTGCGCAGCGGCCGTTGATTTAAGCCTGCTGACCCAGCCGGTTTCAGCTCGGACCGAACCAACGAAGCAAAAAGGCCCCGGCTCGGCCGGGGCCTTTGTCGGCACGCTCAGCGGCTATTTGCTGGAGTTGTCGGGGACCCAAGTGGTCTTGTCGCTGTCGTATTTGAAGCCCGGCGCCTTCTTCAGCGCGTCCTTGCTGGTCTCCATCGTCAGATAGACCTTATCGTTCTTCATGGTCTGTTTGATGGCGTTGAAGCTTACGGCAACGTCTTTCTCGCCGGCGCCAAGGAAGCCGCCGACACCGACGATGGCGGCATCGACCTGGCCGCCCTTGTTGACGAGCACGTCCATGATCTCGCCGATCTTGTTGTTCTGCTGATCGTAAACGTCCTGCTTGTACCAGTCGGTGACCGTCATGCTCGACGAGGGCACGCTGGACATCAGCCCGGCGCCGCCCGCCGCCATCGGCTGAGCGAACGCAGCGGTAGATGCGAACAGTCCAGCCACGGTTAACGCGATTAACGTCTTCATTGGGAACTTCCTCCGGAAGGGTTGTTGATGAAGGCCTAACGTTCGGCGCACGCCTTTGGTCCACCGCGAGGCTGAAAAATTTTCCAGCCGCGAGGAAGCTTGAAGACGTCGTCGAGGCTGTCGCCGGTAATGTCGGCGCGATTACTTTTCCGCTCCTGAGCACAGGCTTAGCTTTGGTCGCCCGCCTTTTGCGGCACTTCGTCGGGCTTTCGCGCAACGCGCTGTTGCAAAATCTTGGCGCCTTGCGGCAGAGCGGCGCGCCAAACCCAGGTCCGGCACGTCGCCATCAAGCGGGCCGGGGGCAGGCCCAGGGGGAGACCGGAACGTGTTCATAAGGCCTTGTAATCTCTACTAATTCCATCGGCTTCATCCGGCAAACGGCCAACATCGATCCACAGGGCGGCAGGCCTTCCGGGCAAGGCGGGGATTTTTGCGCCCAAGGCCCGTAAGCTTGCCCTACAGGGAGGAACGATTCGCGCCTGACGACGTAGTCCATGGCGATCCGTTGGCAGCCAGTTCCATTCCGCTTGTTGCTTGGGCGCTTGTTGCTTGCCATGCGCCTCGCGTCCGCATCTTGGCAGCCTCTTACGGCCGCGCGAACTCCGGAAACACAATGAAGCTTTTCAAGTGCCAGCACTGCGAGCAGATGCTCTATTTCGAGAACATCGTGTGCGAGCGATGTTCGCACCGGCTCGGCTTTATTCCGGAAATCATGAATCTGTCGGCGCTGGAGCCGCAGGGACAAGCCTCGCAGGGGCAGGCCTCGCAGGGCGAAGTCTGGCGCGCGCTTGCGGTCGACAAGAAGCTGTATCGGTTTTGCGTCAATGCCGCGTTCGGCGTTTGCAACTGGATGATCGAGGCCGAAAAGCCGGACCGCTATTGCGCGGCTTGCCGGCATAACCGCACCGTTCCCGACACCGGCATTGCCGATAACGTGGTCGCCTGGCGCAAGATCGAGATCGCCAAGCATCGGCTTTTCTACACGCTGATGAAGCTCAATCTGCCGCTCGACGATGGCAATGCGGACGGCAGCAAGCGGTTGACCTTCAATTTCCTGGCAAGCCCGCCCCAGGCAGGCGGTTCGCGCGTCATGACCGGGCACGATAATGGCCTGATCACGCTGGCGCTGGAAGAAGCCGACGATGCCGAGCGCGAGAAGCGGCGCACCCAGATGCATGAGCCCTATCGCACGCTGCTCGGCCATTTCCGCCACGAGGTCGGCCATTATTTCTGGGATGTCCTGGTCCGCGATGGCGGCCTTTTGGAGCCGTGCCGCAAGATCTTCGGTGACGAGAGAATGGATTACGGCGCCGGGCTGCAAGCCTATTATGCCAACGGCGCACCGGCGAACTGGCAGGACAATTTCATCAGCGCTTATGCGACCTCGCACCCGTGGGAGGACTTCGCCGAAACCTGGGCGCATTATCTGCACATCGTCGACACCTTGGAGATGGCGCGCGCGCTCGGCATGTATGTCCATCCGCGGCTGGCGCGCCCCGGCGAACTCGATGCCCAGGTCGATTTCGATCCCTACACCGTGCGCGATCCGTCGCCGCTGATTCAGACCTGGGTGCCGCTGAGCAATGCGCTCAACAGTCTCAATCGCACCATGGGGCTGCTCGACATCTACCCGTTCGTTCTGTCGCCGCGGGTGGTCGAGAAGCTTTCCGCCATTCACCATCTGATTCATGGCGACGCGCTTTCGGCCAAGGCGGAGCAGGCCGCTTAGCGCTGCACCGCGAACGTCGGTGGTTTCCGGTCGCCGATTTGCCCGCTTGAGGCCGGATCAATTCTCTGTTCTTTTGCCGCGTGCAAGTGTGTCATGCTCCGCAAAGGCGGAGCATCCAGTAATCGCTGTACTTTGTCTGCGGTTACTGGATCGTCCGCAGGAGCCTGTCATCGAGCCGCGCGCTTCGCGCAGACCCGTTGGCGGACGAGGACAGTGCGCTCACGGGGTTGGGCAAAACGGAAAAAGACAAATGACCAAAAAGAACACCTCGAAGCCGCCGCGCGAAACCGCCGCGCATCGCGACATCAAGCGGCAATTGATCGTTGCCGGCCGCGTGCTGGTCGCCCAGGGCCAGGACGATTTCACCCGCGGTCATATCTCGTTCCGGCTGCCCGACGAGCCCAGCCTGTTCTTCATGAAGGCCCACAGTCTCGGGCTTGACGAGATCACGCCGCAAAACATCCTCACCATCGATCTCGACGGCAACGTCGTCGCCGGCACCGCGCGCCGCCATAGCGAGGTCTTTATTCATTCCGAAGTCTTCAAAGCGCGCGCCGACGTCAATTGCGTGATCCATACCCATCCGACCCACGCGATCGCGCTGTCGTCGACCGGCCGCACGCTCAAATGCTACAGCCAGCCCGGCGCGCTGTTCTATGGGGCACTCGGCAGCTACACCGACACCATCAATCTGATTCGCACTCCGGCGATGGGCGAGGGCGTCGCCCGCGCGCTGGGCGACGGCCGCGGCGTGCTGTTGAAGAACCACGGCGTCGTCGTCACCGGCGCGACCATCGCCGAGGCTGTGATCGGCACCATCATGCTGGAGAACGGCGCCATGGTGCAGCTTCTGGCCGAAGCGGCCGGCGAAGTTGCGCCGGAATTTTCGCGCGCTGACATCGAGAAGCTGAAAAACGATATCAGCCGGCCCGATCAGTTCCAGGTCAATTTCGATTATCTGGTGCGGCGGGTGAAGCGCGGCGCGCGGTGAGGCGTGTATGGATCGAATGGCGAATTCGTATCCGAGTAAAGCGCGCGTGCGGTCGAACCGATGCTAGGCAGAACGCAGCAGCAAGACCGGCGCGACACCAATCCGGCGCTCGGCCGCCGCAAGCTCAAGCTCGGCACGTTCCAGACCAATCTCGATTCCGGTTGCGTGATGTCGGAGCTGGACGGCCGGCTGGAATTGACCTGGCCGAATACCGTGACACTGGCGCAGCTCGCCGATGCCATGGATTTCGAGGCGCTGGTGCCGGTGGCGCGCTGGCGCGGCTTTGGCGGGGCAACCGATCCGCAGGGGCCCGGCTTCGAGACCTTCACCTGGGCCGCCGGCATTGCCGGCGCCACCAAAAACTCCGGCGTGATCTCGACCTCGCATGTGGCGCTCAATCACCCGATCGCCGCCGCCAAGCAATCCACCGTGATCGATCATATTTCCAACGGCCGCTACACGCTCAACATCGTCAACGGCTGGAATTATCCGGAAATGGAAATGTTCGGGGTGTCGCTCCTTGAGCACGAGGCGCGCTATGCCTGCGCCGAGGAATGGCTGACCATCGTCAAGCGGCTGTGGACCGAGGACGAAACCTTCGACTTCGACGGCAAGTTCTACCGCATCAAGGGCGGTTATCTGCAGCCGAAGCCGATCCAAAAGCCTTATCCGGCGATCATGAATGCCGGCTCGTCGGAGCGCGGCCGGCATTTCGCCTGTCGGCACTGCGATCTCGTTTTCACCAACATCCGCAGCCACGACCTCGCCGTCAACACCGCCCACGTCGCCGCCTATCACACGCTGGCGCGCGAGACTTACGGCCGCGAGGTCAAAGTGTGGAGCAACGCCACCGTCGTGCAGGCCGAGACCGAGCGGGAAGCCCGCGACTTCTACCGCTATTATGTGCACGAGAAGGGCGACTGGGTGGCGGCGCGCAATGTCATCGACACGATGGCGGCCGAGATCAACCAGCGCGACTACCCGGAAGAGCGGCGCAAGGCGATGGCCGAGATGATGATCTCCGGCTGGGGCGGCTTCCCGCTGATCGGCACCAAGGAGCAGATCGTCGACGGCTTGACGACGTTGTCGAAGATCGGGCTCGACGGCGTGCTGCTGTCCTGGCCGCGCTACATCGAAGGCATGCGCGAATTCCGCGACGTTACCTATCCGCTGGTCGTGCAGGCGGGGTTGCGGGATGAGGAGTAGGGTGGGCATAGGCGCGTAGCGCCGTGCCCACCAAGCTGGTGACGAATGCTCAGTTGTCCCGTTATATGTCGAGTAGAGATCGAAGGTAGCGCGTTTTTGGGAAGCTTTGGCGAATGAACGCGTGGGCACGGCGCTGTGCGCCTTTGACCACCCTACACTTGCTCATGCACGTTACTACGGACCCACTCGCCGAAGCGGTCTCTTAGACCGTTGGCGAAGGTAAATTGCGTGCCAATAAGCGAGGCTGCCCCACGCGCGGTTCATTGCACACTTCTCGCATTTGTGTAGGGCGAGGCTCGCGAGCGGATCGTATTTTGAGTTGTTTCGCCACTGATACCATTCTGAGAAATCGACGATCACGTCGTAGCTCTGACTTTTCTTGATCGTCACCGCGCCTCATCGTCATTGCGGGTAATCATCTCCAATCGCGGCATGGACGGATAGCCCGGTATCTCGAAATTCTAATATCGACCACTCCGGGCTCAACAGGGCGCTGGAACTGAGGGTTTTGTGGGTCTATTTAGCGGTCTGTAGGATCGCGGATGGGGGTCCCGAAAGGGAACCTGCTTTAGACGGGCGCGCCAAAGATGGGAAGCATAGTTCTTCTCGACTTGATGGGGGGAGTGGCATTGCTGCTGTGGGGCCTGCACATGGTCCTTAGCGGCGTTTTGCGCGCGTTTGGTCCCGACTTGCGTCGCTTTCTGGGCAAAACGCTAAGCAATCGCTTCACCGCTTTTGGCGCCGGCCTTGGGTTAACCGCGTTGTTGCAGAGCAGCACCGCCACAGGACTCATGACTGCCTCGCTCGCGGCTGACGGCATCGTCAGCCTCGTCCCGGCACTCGCCATCATGCTGGGCGCCAATGTCGGTACGACGCTGATCGTCCAAATTCTCTCCTTCGATATATCGGCGGTCGCGCCGGTTCTGTTTGTCATCGGCCTGATCACCTTCCGCATTGGCGGGAACAATCTCGCTCGGGCGCTTGGGCGCATCGCCATCGGGCTCGGCCTTATATTGTTGGCGCTGCACATACTGCTGGACACGCTGGCGCCAGCCGAGCAGGCGCCAGCGGTGCAAGCACTGCTTGGCTCGATCACCAACGATCCCATTCTGTGCATTGTGATCGCCGCTGCGTTGACCTGGGCGGCGCATTCCAGTGTCGCTGTAGTGCTCTTGATCATGTCGCTTGCCTATTCGCAATTTGTCACGCCTGAGGCTGCGCTCGCCCTTGTACTCGGCGCCAATCTCGGCAGCGCGATTAATCCGCTCCTTGAGGTCGGAAATCGTGGCGATGCGGCGAGCCGGCGGCTGCCCGTGGGCAATATGCTCAATCGTCTCGTCGGCGTCCTTATCGTGCTGCCCTTCTTGCGGCCCATCGCCCGGGAATTGACGGCGCTTCAGCCGGACGCCTCGAAGATGACGGCCGAGTTCCATTTGTTGTTCAATGTCGTGCTCGCCGCGATATTCATCGGTATTTTGGATGCGGAGGCATGGCTCTTGGTGCGCTTTCTCCCCGAGAGAAAGCAAGCGGCCGACCCTTCGCTGCCGCGCTATCTGGATGACGCCGCGCTGGAAACCCCGCCGCTCGCACTCGCCAACGCCGCCCGTGAGACCCTGCGCGCGGGGGACACCGTCGAGGCCATGCTACGGGAGGTCATGACCGCGCTTATGGACGATGATCGCAAACTCGCGAGTGATGTGTCGCGGATGGACAATATCGCGGACCGGCTCAGCGAAGCGATCAAGCTCTACATCGTCAAGCTCACGAGCGGCAGCCTCGACGAACGGGAGGGCCGCCGCGCCATGGAGATCGTGTCTTTCACTATCAATCTTGAACAGATTGGCGACATTATCGACAAAAACCTGTGCGAACTCGCCACCAAGAAAATCAAGCGGCGATACCAATTCTCCCCGGAGGGAGCTGCGGAGATTACAACTTTTCACAGGCGCGTTGTTGACAGCCTGCAGGCCGCTTTCGGCATCTTTATGACCGGTGACGTAGAGGCCGCACGCAAACTCCTCCGTGAAAAGACTGAACTGCGCAAGGCCCAGCTTGAAGCGGCTGACCGGCATTTCGAGCGGCTGCGCGAAGGTCGACCAGAGAGCCTCGAAACAACGTCATTGCACCTCGATATACTGAGCGATCTGAAGCGTATCCACTCACACATCTGCTCCGCCGCCTATCCCGTGCTAGAGGCAGCCGGCGAGCTACCGCCGTTAAAGGATAGGGATGTCGCAATCGCTCGTGACACAGCCTCGGAATTCCTGCCGCTGCCACCCCGATCAACCTGACGATTTGGCCATCCGCAACGGGGCATTTTTGACCGCGTGACCGTTTTTGTCTGCCGGGTCATGTCCGCTTCGCCCCGAAAGCCACGCCTCGTCGCGATTAATGGATAGCCCGCTGCGAAAATTCGGAGATTTTCGCAAGTCGACGATGGGTGGGAGCGATTGGGCCCGTCTCTTTGATAGGGACACTTACTTGACATCGGTCACCGTATTAATTACATACGCTTTATCCCGTTCACGGAGGGGCCTTTCGCGAGGGTACTTTCGAAAGTGGAACGGGAGCGGTTCCTGGAGGCGCGGCCATACACCGCGCCTTCGGGCGGTTCTGGGCATCGTCCCGTCCGGCACTTGACCGGACTGCGAGGTGCTCGCTGCACTGGCGCCGGGGAGGGTCCTCCCGTTTGCACCCGGTGATTCCAGGA
>JBARER010000258.1:0-4453 GCA_049796395.1 Xanthobacteraceae bacterium | reverse complement strand
CTCGCTCTTTGATCAGCCGCACCGCCTCAAGCTTGAACTCTCGAGTAAACTTCCGCCTCTCCATGATCCACCTCCGGTTCCATTAAAACACCTAACTCGGTGTCTGCGGAACCGGGTGCAGGCCATATCTGTGATCGGCTCCGAAAGGTGGTCCAGAGCGCTCTTTCTGAAGGGGCACAAAAGAACTTCGACGTTATTCGCAGGCATCGCAACAAAATGGTGCACTTCTTTCATCACGCAGATAGGGATTTTGGTTCAGAAATACAAAAAGTTGCAGAGGAACAACTACGTGCATGGTATGATCTAAATGAACTCCTTACGGTTCAGTGGGCTCCAGTATTTGAGGAGTATGAAGACCGCTTCGATCAGATCGAAGGCAAGCTGAAAGGACATCGCGAATATTTGCAGGCCAAATTTGACGGTCTAAAGGACGAAATCAATCTAGATAAAAAGCGCGGCGTGAATTTCCGTAGCTGTACTACTTGCGGATTTGAGGCGGCGTCAGTAATGGCCGTCATCGGCGACCTCCAAGAGTCCAGATGCCTAGTTTGCGGCTATCAAGAAAGGTGGCTGGATTACACGTGTCCAAATTGCGAAGAATTGGTGGAGTTAAAAGACGGCGGCACGTTCAAGTGTTCGAATTGCGATCACAAGGATGAGGAGGACGAGCTAGTAAAGCGTCTCAATGAATTCGAGATCACGAAAGATAACTACTTTGATGCGATAGTTCCGGCCAATTGCTCCGACTGCGAGGGGTATCACACGGTCGTGGAGTACAGAGAGGAATACCTGTGCGTGGTTTGTTTTTCGGTTTCCGAAGTGTTGAAGCAATGTGGCTGGTGCAGTGAGTATAATAATGGCGACATGAGTGAGAGTTCGTATGCCGGCTGCAGCGTATGCGACGGTTCGATGGGTTGGCATGCCAGGAAGGACGATTAATAAATCCGAGAGCCGAATAGCAAAGCGTGATCTACCAGGGCCCTTCGTCTCTAGGTGGACGCGGTTCTCCCAAGGTCGCATCGATTCAAGCCACTCAACAAGCATTGTGTTGTTGTGAGCGAGTGGCGCTCCTTTGCCGGTTATGCGTTTGCTTGCCTGTTAACATCAATGTCGCCCCCTCCGGTACGCGGATTGTGCGACAGCAATTCCGGTTCGTTTGCGCCGTAACGAGTCGGCCGAGCGGCCGACGACCTTCGACAACTGCAAAAGCTGCCCGGCGAGCGGGCTGGTCTTGCGCCAAACCATGCCGATGGTGCGCGACGGCTGCGGTTCCTTGAAGCGCGCCACCGAGACCGGCGCGGAGCGGGTCTCCACCGCCACCGCCATTTCCGGGATCAAGGTGACGCCCATGCCGGCGCTGACCATTTGCACCAGCGTCGAAAGCGAGCTTGCTTCCAGCGCCTCGCGCGGCAGTGACGACTTTATATTGCAGAACGACAGCGCCTGATCGCGGAAGCAATGGCCCTCTTCCAGGAGCAAGAGCCGCATCTCGCGCAACATTTCGGCGTTGGGCACAGGCATGCCAGCATCTTCGGCCGGCCGCGCCAACAAAAAATTTTCCGCAAATAGCGCGACCTCGGTCAACGAGGGTTCCGACACCGGCAAAGCGACGATGGCGGTGTCGAGCCGGCCTTCGGCGAGCTCTTCGATCAGCTTCGAGGTCAGCGCCTCGCGCACGTGAATTTCGAGATCGGCGTGCGTTCGCGTCAGGTTGCCGATGACGGTGGGCAGCAGATAGGGCGCGATGGTCGGGATCATGCCGATGCGCAGCCGGCCGGTGAGCCGCTCGCGAGACGCGCGGGCGAAGTCGCCTAATTCGTCGACCGCGTGCAGGATGTGGCGGACGCGAGCCGCGGTCTCTTCGCCGAACTTCGTCAGCCGGACCTGCCGTCCGCCGCGCTCGATCAGCACGGCGCCCAGCGCTTCCTCAAGGTCCTTGATCTGCATCGACATGGCCGGCTGCGAAATCGCGCAGGCGGCCGCGGCGCGGCCGAAATGGCTATGCGTCGCCAGCGCGTCGAAGTAATGCAGCTGCCGCAGCGAAAGCTCTGTCATAAGAATATATTATGGCAGCCATCATTAAAGTCAATTTTACCTGATGGAATGCATTGCGCTAGACTGCTGCCAAGCCCCCTTCCGCACCACGCGCAACAATTCAAAGAGGAACACGCCATGGATGACGTCACCAAGTGCCCAATGCACGGCGGCACCGCAGCCCGGACCAATCGCGAGTGGTGGCCCGACGCACTCAGCATCGAGATGCTTCATCGCAACTCGTCATTGTCCAATCCGATGGGCGCGGCATTCGACTACGCCAAGGAATTCAAGACGCTCGACCTCAACGCCGTGATCAAGGACCTGACGGCTTTGATGACGACCTCGCAGCCGTGGTGGCCGGCGGACTTCGGCCACGATGGCGGACTGATGATCCGCATGGCTTGGCACAGCGCCGGCACCTACCGCACCACCGACGGCCGCGGCGGCGCCGGCGCCGGCCAGCAGCGCTTCGCGCCGCTCAACTCCTGGCCCGACAACGCCAATCTCGACAAGGCGCGCCGCCTGTTGTGGCCGATCAAACAGAAATACGGCCGCAAGCTCTCCTGGGCCGATCTGATGGTGCTTGCCGGCAACGTCGCGCTGGAGTCGATGGGCTTCAAGACATTCGGTTTCGCCGGCGGCCGCGCCGATGTGTGGGAGCCGGAAGAACTCTACTGGGGTCCCGAAGGCACATGGCTCGGGGACGAACGCTATAGCGGCGAACGCCAACTGGCGGAGCCGCTCGGCGCCGTGCAGATGGGCCTCATCTATGTCAATCCGGAAGGCCCCAACGGCAATCCAGACCCGTTGGCAGCCGCGAAGGACATCCGCGAGACATTCTTCCGCATGGCGATGAACGACGAGGAGACCGTCGCGCTGATCGCCGGCGGTCACAGCTTCGGCAAGACCCATGGCGCGGGCGATCCGTCGCTGGTCGGACCGGAGCCCGAGGCCGGCGCGCTGGAGGACCAGGGTCTCGGCTGGAAGAGCACGCACGGCAGCGGTTTCGGCGCCGACGCCATCACCGGCGGTCCCGAGGTCACCTGGACGCAGACACCGACCAAGTGGAGCAACCTGTTCTTCAAGAACCTGTTCGAGAACGAATGGGAGCTGACCAAAAGCCCGGCCGGCGCCAAACAGTGGAAGGCGAAAGGCGCGCAGGCGACGATCCCCGACGCGCATGACTCCTCGAAGAAGCATGTACCGACCATGCTGACCACCGACTTGGCGCTGCGCCTCGATCCGGCTTACGAGAAAATCTCGCGGCGCTTTTACGAGCATCCGGAAGAGTTCGCCGACGCTTTTGCGCGGGCTTGGTTCAAGCTCACGCACCGCGACATGGGTCCGATCGCGCGCTATCTCGGCCCGCAAGTGCCGAAGGAAACGCTGATCTGGCAGGACCCGGTTCCGGCCGGAGCATCGATCAGCGATACCGATGCCACCGCGCTGAAGTCCAAGATCCTGGCGTCGGGCCTGACCGTGTCGCAGCTCGTCTCGACCGCCTGGGCGTCGGCATCGACGTTCCGCCGCTCCGACAAGCGCGGCGGCGCCAACGGCGCGCGCATCCGGCTCGCCCCGCAGAAGGACTGGGAGGTGAACCAACCGAAGCAGCTGGCGACGGTGCTGCAGAAGCTCGAAGCGATCCAGAAGGAGTTCAGCACCGGCGGCAAGAAAGTGTCGCTCGCCGACCTGATCGTTCTCGGCGGCTCGGCGGCGGTGGAAAAGGCCGCGAAAGATGCTGGAGTCGAAGTGAAGGTCCCGTTCACGTCAGGGCGCGGCGACGCGACGGCGGAGCAGACCGACGTCGAATCCTTCGCGCCGCTTGAGCCGCGCGCCGATGCCTTCCGCAACTTTACGAGCAGCAAACGGCAGTTCATGGCGCCGGAGGAGGCACTCGTCGATCGGGCCCAGCTCTTGACGCTGACCGGACCGGAAATGACGGCTCTGCTCGGCGGACTGCGGGTGCTGGGCGCCAATGCGGGAGCGTCGAAGCACGGTGTCTTCACCGAGAAGCCGGAGACGCTGACCAACGACTTCTTCGTCAACTTGCTCGACATGGGGACGGAATGGCAGGCCCCGAATGCCGAGGGCGTGTACCAGGCCAGTGACCGCAAGACGAAACAGGTCAAGTGGACCGGCACCCGCGTCGACCTGATCTTCGGTTCGCACTCGCAGCTTCGCGCCTTCGCGGAAGTCTATGCCTGCGCGGACGCCAAGGAGAAGTTCGTCAAGGACTTCGTGGCGGCATGGGCCAAAGTGATGAACGCCGACCGCTTCGATCTCGCCTGATCGCTAAAGCGGCCGGCAAAACGGGGCGCACGCCAATTCGCAAGCGGCGCGTACGCCCTTTGAGCAATCGCTGGTACTTGTTTTAGCGCCCTGACAGCGGCGAACGTCGTTCCGTGCCGTCCGGCAG
>JBARER010000257.1:0-2161 GCA_049796395.1 Xanthobacteraceae bacterium | reverse complement strand
CTATTGGCCGGGTCCATCTGATACGTGCGCTTGTCGCCGACCAGCGTGACGCTGGAGCCGACCGCGTCGCGGAATGGACCGTAAAAGGCCGACGCATATTTGGCCGCATAGGCCATGATGCCGACGTCGCCGAAGCGTGCAGCGTCGAGCGCCGAGCGGATGGCGCCGACGCGGCCGTCCATCATGTCCGACGGCGCGATGATGTCGCAGCCCGCTTCCGCCTGCACCAAGGCCTGACGGACCAGCACTGCGACCGTCTCGTCGTTGAGGATGACGCCGTCGTGGAGCAGGCCGTCATGGCCATGGCTGGTATAGGGATCGAGCGCCACATCGCATAAGACGCCGATATCCGGCACCGCCTTCTTGATGGCGCGGATCGCGCGGCAGACGAGATTGTCGGGGTTGAGCGCTTCCGAGCCGGTTTCGTCGCGCCGGCCGGGCTCGGTATAAGGAAACAAGGCGATGCACGGGATCGAAAGCTCGGCGGCACGCTCGGCATTGCGCACCGCCTCGTCGACCGAAAGCCGTTCGACCCCCGGCATGGAGTCGACGCCCGCCCTGACCTTGCTGCCGCCGACCAGAAACAGCGGCCAGATCAGGTCATCGGTCGTGAGCACGTGCTCGCGGACCATGCGCCTTGCCCATTCGGCGCGGCGGTTCCGGCGCGGACGGATCGCAAGATCAAGGGTCGGCGTCTCGGCCGGGGCGGGGGCGAGGCGGCGCTGTTCCAACGGCCGGCCAAATTTGATCGCCATGGCATACTCCGTGACGTTCCGACGCTCTTTCTACCCCGTCCACCGCGCTGGCGCCACACATGCTGGGGCAGGCCAATAGGGTGTTGTCCGTAGCGTTGACGGCCCGTTGCCGGCCTTCTAACGCTCGGCGACAGGGCCGACGTAGGCCAAAACGCCTGCCATCAAACGGCCGCCGGTCAATGCCTTCTAAGCACGTCCCGCGAAAAGCCTGCCCCGGACTTGATCCGGGGTGGAGGTCGGTTTTGCGACACGGACATGCTAGACTTCGCCTGCCGGGGACATCATGAGCGATCAAACGCAGCATCCGCCGACCCGGCCGAGCGACCTTCTCGAGCCGGTCCGGGTCACCAAGACGTCAAAGCGCGGAACCTGGACGGAACTCCTGGTCCTGTTCCTGCGCATCATGGCCGCTGTGTCGCTGGTCAAGGGGCTCTATCATTGGGGCCAGGTCTGCGGCATCGGCGCCGGTTCCGACGGCGGATTTCAGGACCACACCATCGCCTGGCAGACCTCGACCGTGTTTTTCGCCGTGCTCGATCTAGTCGCCGCGGTCGGGCTGTGGCTCGCGGCCGCCTGGGGCGCCGTGGTCTGGCTCACCTCGGTAGTGTCGATGGCGGCGGTCGAAGTGTTCTTTCCGCAAGTCTACGGCGGCAGCATTTTTGTCGTCTTCATCGAGCTGACGCTGCTCGGCATGTATCTTTATCTCGCAATCGTTTCGGCGCGCGAGCATAGTTAGCGGAAGTCAGCAACGCGGCGGCCACATTCGCTTTGAGAATGGCCGCTCATGATCTCGTCCGGGCTGCTCAGCGTGTGATGTCAAATCGCGGCGAGGGTGGACCATGATGCATCTATTGTTCGTTGGCATCGGGTGGACCGACCTTGCGATCACCTTGAACCGGATCGCGGTTGGGGCATTTTTTATGCACTCGGGATATCACAAGCTATTCAACGCAGATCGCCATCGTACATTCGTCGATGAACTCAAGGCGCTTGGCGTTCCGGCAGTGGGCTTCAATCAATGGTGGGTGCCGTTGGTCGAATTCACCGCCGGAGGCGCCGTCCTCATCGGGCTGTTGGCGCCGCTCGCCGCTCTTGGCCTGCTGGTCATCATTCTCGTCGCCATTGCCACCTCCGGGCGGCAGCGCATCAAGCTCTACAAGCCGATCGATGAAGGAGATCGCATCGACGATTGGCTCTATTTGCCGGAAACGCTTTATGCCTTCATGTTGATTATAATCGTTTCGGCCGGTGCCGGGCCGTATAGCCTCGATGCCGTGATCCTGAGTATGATGAATAAGCACGTCGCGTGACACTCCATTCTCACCGGGTGTCTTCTATCGCCATCATGAGTGGTCCGCCGTGATTGTCACGATTTTTCCGAAAACTGTCCGGGTTATCGAGCACAC
>JBARER010000256.1:0-3116 GCA_049796395.1 Xanthobacteraceae bacterium | reverse complement strand
GGTCTATCCGTATCAGGCCGCGCAACCGCAACCGCAACCGCAAGCGGCGGCGCCGGTGCAGCAGGCGTCCTACAACCCGTCCAATCCGATCGACGAAACCAATTATCCGATCGATCCGCAATTTATGCGCCAAATCGTCGCCTATAGCGGCGACGAGAAGCCCGGCACGATCATCGTCGATACCCCAGACAAATTTCTCTTTCTGGTCGAGGAGGGCGGCAGGGCACTGCGTTACGGCATCGGCGTCGGCCGGCCCGGCTTCACCTGGGCGGGCGTGAAGGCGATCACCGCAAAGAAAGAGTGGCCGGATTGGACGCCGCCACCGGAAATGATCGCGCGGCAGCCCGGCATTCCGCATTTCATGCCCGGCGGACTCGGCAATCCGCTCGGTTCGCGCGCGCTATATCTCGGCTCTACGCTTTATCGCATCCACGGCTCCAACGAGCCGTGGACGATCGGCCACAACGTCTCCTCCGGCTGTATCCGTATGCGCAATGCCGATGTCGAAGATCTCTATAATCGCGTGCCTATCGGTACCAAGGTCGTCATCATGTAGCCGGCGGGTAGGCCGCCTGCGGGCGGCCACTTGCGATCCGCGGGGCTGCGCGCGAGTGACTTCAGGCCAGCGCCAATCCACGCTGCGCCAGCAGGCGCGGAAAGTCCTCGCCGAGAAAATAATCGTATTCTCGCTCACGCAGATCGGTGACCGGGTCGAGACGGCGAAGTTCGCTGTCGACTTTACCGGGGTGGCACATGACCACCGCGTCTTCCGGCAGGCCGTCGAGAAAGGTCGGGAACAGCGCGGCGAAGTCGGCGTCGGGCGCGAAGGAATAGGTACCGGCAAATGCCGGGTTGGTTCGCACCCCATCGCGCGCGGCGAGGCCTCGCAATCGCGCGCTCAGGGCATCGAGAACGAGACCCTTGGGATCTGCAAGGCTTTTGCGCGCCGCGCTGGCGCGGCCACATTGCCGCAGCCAAGCTTGCGGCGCGGCATCCTTGAGCGCGCGCAACAGCGCGTGGCGAATTTGCGGAAACACATGGATGTGCTGGTGGCCGTCGACAAAATCAGGCGGACGGCCGAACGTAGTGTGAAACGCGGCGAACTGGCGCGATATTTCAAGCTCCAAAGCTTCAGGGCTGAGCCAACGTGCCAGCGCGCGCCCCGCCATCGCCGCAAGCGGCAGGAATGCGCCATCGCGCGTTGGCGCGAATCCCGCGCTCAAGGGATGAAACGGCGCGGTCAGTGTCACATGCAGACCGATGGCTGCGTGGTTCGCCGAGGCGCGATCCAAAGCTTCGGCTTCGCCCGGTGAAAAACTCGGCGCCAGCACCATCACGGACGTGGCGTTGATGCGTCGGCGCGCGATGAGATCGCGGATCGCGGCGCTGACCGCGGGCGACATGCCGTAATCGTCGGCGCAGATACGGATACGGCGGGGTGGCCCGGCTGGCGTGTTCATTCGGCCGCGGCGCGGGCGTCGCCCTGGGTGTCGTTGGGGGTTTGCTGGTCGGCGAGCCTCACCTCATGCTCGGCGATGAAATAGACCGGCCGGCCTTTGATCTCTTCCAGGATTTTGCCGATATATTCGCCGACCACACCGATCATGATGAGTTGGACGCCGCCGAGCACCATGACGCCGACGAACAACGACGGATAGCCCGGCACGTCGACGCCGTGGACCAGCGTGTGATAGACGATCTGCAGGCCATACAAGAAAGCGATTGCCGCCAGCATCGTACCCATCACCGTCGCGAGCCGCAGCGGCGCCACGGAGAATGAAGTGACGCCGTCGATCGACAGCCCGATCAGACGGCGCATATTCCAGGTGGTGCGGCCATCGACGCGCGGCGCCGGCTCGTAGTCGATACGCATCTGGCGAAAGCCGATCCAGCTCGACAGGCCCTTGAAAAAGCGGTTGCGCTCCGGCAACTGCCGCAATGCGTTCGCCGCGCGCGGCGACAATAGCCGGAAGTCCCCGGCATCTTCCGGAATCTTCGGCCGCGCTCCCCAGTTCAAAAGCACATAAAACGATTTGACGGCAGCGCGGCGCAGGATCGATTCATTGGCGCGATGAGCCTTGGCGGTATAGACGACGTCGTAATCGTCATCGAGCCAGTGGCCGACCAGCCGCTCGATAAGATCCGGCGGATGCTGGCCATCGCCATCGATGAACATCACGGCGCCGCAGCGGGCGTGATCGAGGCCAGCAAGCAGCGCCGCTTCCTTGCCGAAATTGCGCGACAGTGAAATCACCTGAACGTCGAGACCGCCCGCCGGCAGGTCGCGGGCGATGGCCAGCGTGCCGTCGCGGCTGCCGTCGTCGACATAGATGACTTCGCACGACAGCGTACGCATCGCGCCCAGCCGCTGGGCGATGTCGACGAGGCGGCCATGCATGCGCGGCAGCGCTGCGGCCTCATTGTAGACCGGCACGACAATTGTCAGCCCCTGCGCCCGTGGCTCGGGCAGCCGGCCGCGCGGCATGGGCATCACTCTGGGGTCGGCGGTCGTCGCCATCTCGGTCTCTTTCACGCCCGATCTATAGCGCAATCCAGGCCATGTGTCCTCCGCCCGGCGCGCTGCAAAAAGGCCTAGCGTTCCGTTCGTTAACGCAGCCTGCTGCCGCGGAGCGTCGGACGTGATATGCGGAGCGGCAAATGCCATTGCCTTCGCCCGACGATTCGGCCCGCAGTGCTGGGCGCGTCACCGCCATCCGCGTCAGATTGGCGAGCCTGTGGCACGGGCGGGCGATCAGCCTCAAGGCGGCCTCGTTCGCGCTGGTCGGCGTCGTCAATACGGCGGTCGATTACAGCGTATTCCTTTTGGCGCGAGCGGCATACCAGCACTTACCGGCCGCGCTTTGGCTGTTCGGCGTCGCGGCCGCGGATTGCCGCTGCGGCACGCCGCGGACAATGCTTTTGGTGGCCGCCAACGTCACGTCGTGGACCGTCGCGGTGAGCGGCTCCTACATCATGAATTCGTCGATCACTTTTGCCGCGGAGTCCGGGCGCCAATTGCGCTGGAGCCGTTATCTGATCTTCATTCTCGTCGGAGTGGTCGGGCTGTTCGCCAATACCGCGGCGCTGCTGTTCGCCGCCGAGACGCTCGCTTTGCC
>JBARER010000255.1:0-9348 GCA_049796395.1 Xanthobacteraceae bacterium | reverse complement strand
GAGAACGAGCGTTAGTAATCTGCATCACCCTACTCTGAGGAGAGCCACGGTGATCACGATCGAAGTCAACGGAACGTCCAAGCAAATCGAAATCGAGCCCGACACGCCGCTGCTGTGGGTGTTGCGCGACCTTGTCGGCTTGACCGGCACAAAATTCGGCTGCGGCATCGCCCAATGCGGCGCCTGCACTGTGCATATCGATGGTCGGCCGATGCGCTCCTGCTCGGTGCCGATTGGCGCGCTCGAAGGCAAAAAGATCACGACCATCGAAGGTCTGTCGCCGGATAACAGCCATCCGGTGCAGCAGGCGTGGATTGCCGAAGACGTGCCGCAATGCGGCTACTGCCAGTCCGGTCAGATCATGGCCGCGGTTGCATTCCTCAAAGAGTTTCCCACCCCGAGCGACGCCGATATCGATGCCAATATCACCAATATCTGCCGTTGCGGAACCTACGAGCGTCTGCGCCGCGCCATCCATCGCGCCGCCGACATGTTGAAAGCTTGAGCGGAGGCCGCCATGCACGGAAGCCGAATCGCTGCGACCGTCAGCCGCCGGCATTTCATCCTTACCGCCACGACCGCCGCCGGCGGTTTCATGATCGGCATCGGCGCCGCGCCGCGCGCGGCCCACGCCGCCACGGTCCCGGGCCAGCCATGGAACGACGATCACGCCTCTGATCCAAATGACATCGACGCCTGGATCGCCATCGATCCGGACGATTCGATTCTGATCCGCTATCAGCGCTCGGAAATGGGGCAGGGCAGCATGACCGCGCTGCCGATGATGATCGCCGAAGAACTGCAATGCGATTGGTCGAAAGTTAAGATCGAATATGCCTCGCCGAACCGCAATCTGCGGGAAAATAATGTCTACGGCCCGATGTTCTCGCACGGCAGCCAATCGGTGCGGCTGTCGCAGAAGAAGATGCAGCAGGTCGGCGCCAGCGCGCGCGAGCGGCTCATCGCCGCTGCCGCGGCGCGGTGGAATGTTCCGGCATCGGAGTGCACGGCGGCGCAGAGCGTGGTGACGCATAAGTCTTCCGGTCAAAGCCTGCGTTTCGGTGAAGTCGCCGCGGACGCCGCAAAGACTAAGTTTGCGAGCGAGCCGGCGATCAAGACGCCCGCGCAATTCACCTTTATCCCCAAGGCACTGCCGCGCGTCGACGTGATCCATAAGACCGACGGTTCGGCCAAGTTCGGCATCGACGCTCAGGTCCCCGGCATGGTTTTCGCCGCGATCACCGCTTGTCCCGTGCCCGGCGGCAAGCTCAAGAGTGTCGATGACTCGGTGCTAGCCGGCGCGCCGGGCGTGCTCAAGGTGGTGAAGCTCGACAACGCGGTGGCGGTGGTGGCGACCGACACTTTCTGGCGCGCCAAGCGGGCGCTCTCCCGGCTGCAGCCCGAATGGGATGTCGGCGAGGCCGGCAACGTCAATAGCGACGACCTGTCGAAGGCGTATCGCGCGGCGCTGAGCGAGCCGATGCTCACCGCGCGCAATGACGGCAACGTCGATCAAGCCATGGCGGGTGCTGCCAAGACGTTCGAGGCGATCTACGAGACGCCTTATCTGTCGCATTCGCCGATGGAGCCGATGAATGCGACGGTGAATTTGCAGCCCGACCGGCTCGACGTGTGGGTCGGCACGCAAGCGGCGGACGAGGCGCTGCAGGCGGCAGCGAAGGCGTCCGGTCTTAAGCCGGAGCAGGTTTACGTCCACAACGGCTTCGTCGGCGGCGGGTTCGGCCGCCGTGACGCCAACGATGAGGTCAAACAAGCCATCGCCATCGCCAAAGTGGTGCAGCGCCCGGTAAAGCTGGTTTGGACGCGCGAAGAGGATACGCGGCAGGACAAGTTCCGGCCGCATGCCGTGGTCGCGTTCAAGGCCGCGACCGGCGCGGACGGCATCCCGACCGCATGGTCGATGCGCGTCGTCACCTCGTCGATACTTGCATCGGTTGGCGTTCGGCTGCCGGCCGGTAAAATCGAGCCGCAAACCGTCGCCGGACTGGCCGACAACGGCTATCAGGTGCCAAATACTCGGGTCGAGTCGCTGGTCAAGAACACGCACTTGCCGGTGTGGTTCTGGCGGGCGCCCGGGGTCAACCAGCATGTGTTCGCGATCGAGAGTTTTTTGGACGAAATCGCCACGGCGCATGGCCTCGATCCCTATCAGGTCCGGCGCAAGCTGCTTGAGGGCAAGCCCGACTGGCTCAAGGTGCTGGACACCGCCGCCGAGAAGGGCGATTGGGGCAAGCCCTTGCCGCAAGGCAGCGGCCGCGGCATCGCCATCTGCACGGATTGCGATAGTCTGTGCGCGGAGGTGGCGGAGGTCACCGTCAAGCCGAACGGCCAGGTGAAGGTCGATCGCGTCACGGTCGCGCTCGATACCCGATACATGGTCAATCCGCAGACGATCGCCGAGCAGGCGGAAGGCAGCGTCATCTTCGGTCTGAGCGCCGCGCTCTTCGGCAAGATCACCATCGATCGGGGCGCCGCGGTGCAGGGCAATTTCGATACCTATCGCATGGTCCGCCTTGCCGAGGCGCCGAAGATCGACGTTCATCTGTTGCCGAGCGGCGGCAAAGTTTGGGGCGGTGCGGGCGAGCCAGCCACTCCGCCGATCGCCGCAGCGGTGGCGAATGCGATCTTCGCCGTGACCGGCAAGCGCATTCGCTCGCTGCCGATCAGCGATCATGATCTCCGCAGCGGCTCGGCCTAGCCTTAATATTCGACAATCTGCACCGGGGGCGGCTCAAGCAGCTCAAGCGCACGCCTCCCGGCTCTTCATAAATCGAAGGGGGCGACGCTGCATAGGGGGCAGAGGACGTGACGATCATCTCAAGGGCTGTCTTCTGCGGCCTGTCATTGCTCGTCGCGGCCTCGGTCGCGCGGGCCGAGGAGAACACCAGTCCGCCGCAGAACGCCGGCGAATATCTGGCGCGGGCGGGCGACTGCGTGTCCTGCCACTCGGCTCCGGGCGGCAAAGCCTTTGCCGGCGGCCTGAAGATGGGCACACCGCTCGGCGCCATCTACTCGACCAATATCACGCCGGACGCCGAGACCGGCATCGGCGGCTATAGCCTTGCCGATTTCGAGCGCGCCGTGCGCGGCGGCGTCGCCAAGGACGGCCATCGGCTCCTTCCGGCAATGCCTTATCCGTCCTACGCCAAGCTTACCGACGCGGACGTGGCGGCGTTGTACGATTTTTTCATGAAGCAAGTGCCGCCGGTCCGTCAGGCCAATAAGAAAGACGAAATCCCGGCCGTGCTCGATTTTCGCTGGCCGCTGGCGATCTGGAATCTGCTGTTCACCACGAGCGGCAGTTATGTCGAAAAGTCTGGTCGCGATGCCGATTGGAATCGCGGCGCCTATCTGGTGCAGGGGCTGGGCCACTGCGGCGCCTGCCACACGCCGCGCGGCCTCGCCTGGCAGGAAAAAGCGCTCGACGACAGCAGCCCGGATTATCTCTCCGGCGCCCCGCTGGATGGCTGGTACGCCGCCGATCTGCGTGGCGACGTTCGTACCGGTCTCGGCGCCTGGTCGAAGGACGACGTCGTCGACTTCCTCAAGACCGGCCACAATCGTGGTGAGACGGCTTTCGGCTCGATGATCGATGTCGTCAATAATTCGACGCCCTATTTGTCGGACGCCGATCTCAATGCCATCGCCGTCTATCTGAAATCGCTACCCGCGACATCGACGCAGGAGGCTCCGGCCTATGACGACGCGACCACTACAGGCTTACGCTCCGGTCACGCCTCGCAGTCCGGCGCGAGCGTTTACGCCGGCACTTGCGCGAACTGTCACGGCGCCGATGGCAAGGGCTTCGCCCCCTATATACCGGCGCTCGCGGGCAACCCAATCGTGCTCGGCGACGATTCGTCGTCGCTCATCAATCTGGTGTTGAACGGTTCGAATCCGCTGGTCGTCAAGGGTACGCCCGACTCCTACCGCATGCCGCAATTCCGGGAGCAATACACAGATCAGGAGATTGCCGACGTCGTCACCTTCATTCGCAACGGCTGGGGCAACAAGGCGCCCGCGGTCACCGCGGCGCAAGTTGGCGAATTACGCAAGACCACAGACCCGACCAGCGATCGCGTGATCATTCTCAAAATGCGCTAACCTAGGCATACCTAACCCCCGTTCGCGGAATGTCTGCTATCCTTTTGGAACCGGTCGTTTCGCCGGCTCATGAGTCCGCAGCCCGCGCATGCCGCTTTTCAGCCTGGACGAGCTTGCAGCCGCAACCGCCGTCGTTCGCGAGATCGTGCCGCCGACGCCGGCCTATGCCTGGCCGCTGCTCAAACAAGCGACGGGCGTGCAGGTGGTGGTCAAGCACGAGAACCATACGCCGATCGGCGCCTTCAAAGTTCGCGGTGGGTTGGTTTACGTCGACGCCTTATGCCAGGCAGGTTCGCCGCCGAAGGGGCTCGTAACCGCAACGCGCGGCAATCACGGCCAATCGATCGCGCTTGCCGCCGCACGTCACGCCCTGCCGCTGACGATCGTTGTGCCGCAAGGCAATTCGAGCGAAAAGAATGCGGCGATGGCGGCGTTCGGCGCCGAACTCATTACTGCCGGCAAGGATTTCGACGACAGCCGGCTCGTCGCCGAGGAGATCGAGCGCGAGCGCGGCTATCACTATGTCCAGGCCTTTCATCGCGACCTGGTGAGGGGGGTGGCGACCTATGCGCGGGAATTGTTCGCCGGTCACGGCGATCTCGTCGCGGTCTACGTGCCGATAGGCCTTGGCTCGGGCATCTGCGGCTTGATCACGGTGCGGGATTTGCTCGGGCTTAAGACCGAGATCGTCGGCGTGGTCGCCGACAATGCACCGGCGTATGCGCTGTCGTTTGAGGCCGGACATCCGGTGCAAACCAATGCCGCGCGCACCTTCGCCGACGGCGTGGCATGCCGGGTGCCGTCGCCGCAGGCTCTCGACATCATCCGCGAGGGCGCCGCCCGCATCGTGCGCGTCAGCGAAGACGAGATTGCCGAAGCGATCCGCATCTATTATCGCGCCACGCATAATCTTGCCGAAGGCGCGGGCGCAACCCCGCTCGCCGGGCTCCTGAAGGAAAAAGCACGCTACGCCGGTCAGCGCGTTGGCTTGATCCTCTCCGGCGGCAACATCGACGGGCCGGTATTCGCGCAAATCCTGCGCGGCGAGACGCCGGAGGCTTAAAAGAGGCGGAGCCGGCGAACCGGCGTGGCGGCCGATCGGGAGGACATATGGCGACATTCGTTCTGATTCACGGCGCGTGGCACGGCGCCTGGTGTTGGCGCCGCGTGGCGCGGCTTCTCACGCAAGATGGCCATGAGGTTTTCACTCCGACGCTCACGGGTCTTGCCGAACGGTCGCACCTGCTGACGCCGGCGGTCGGTCTCGACACACATATCCTCGACGTCGTCAATGTCATGAAATGGCAAAAGCTCAATGACGTCGTTCTGGTCGGCCATTCCTACGGCGGCATGGTGATTTCCGGCGTTGCCGAGGCGATGGAGCAATCGATTGCCGCGTTCGTGATGCTCGACGCCTTCTATCCGGAATCCGGACAGGCGCTGGTCGATCTTGCGGCGCCTGCGGTCCGCGACGGGCTCTTGACGGCGCGGCGTGATGGCGCCTCCACCGTGCCGCCGCGGTCGGCGGCGATGTTCAACGTCAATGACAAGGACCGCGCCTTCGTCGATGCGCAATGCACACCGCAGCCGATCCAATGCATGCTGGGCAAAGTGAACCTATCCGGCGCGCGCGAGCGCATCGCCCGCAAATGCTATATCCGGGCGACTGCTTACCCGAATGCGCCGTTCGATGCCGCGTTGGAAAAGGCGCGCAGCCGCGGCTGGCGCAGTTATGAGGTCGCCTGCGGCCACGACGTCATGCTGGACGAACCGGAGCGGCTCGCCGAAATACTACGGGGCGAGGCGATGCGGTGAGCGAGCGGCGGCCCATGGCCGATCGCATCGCCCGGAAAAGAAAAACCCCCGGCGGCAAAAGCCCCGGGGGTTTCCGATTTCGGATCGGCGCGGCGATCAGAATTTGTAGTTCACGCCGGCGCGCAGAATGTTGGTGTGGAACGAGACGTTGTCGGTGGTGAGACCAGCGCCGCAATTGAGACCGCAATTGAAGCTGCCGAGGTTGACATAGAGATATTCGACCTTGGCCGTCCAATTCGGGGCCAGCGCCGCTTCCAGGCCGCCGCCCAGCGTCCAACCGGCGCGATCGGCCCCGACTTGCCCGAAGCCGGGCGCCTGAGCGCGGACATCGCCAAAGGCGGCGCCGCCGGTGACATAGGGCATGAAGCGGTCGGCGGCATAACCGAGCCGACCACGCACTGTCGAGAGCCAGGTGTCGCTGGTCTTGCAGCCGCCCGGACAGCCATTGCTGCTGGTGCCGCTGATGTCGGCCCAATCAATGTCGCCTTCGACGCCGACCACGGCCTGGCCGAACTGATAATTGTAGCCGAGCGTGCCGCCGATAAGACCGCCGCTGATATTGCGGCTGCCGGTGGAATCCCACGACGAACTGCCGAAGGCGCCGCCGCCGTTGATGCCGAGGTAGAAGCCGCTCCAGTTATAGGGCGGCACGACGACCGGAGCTTTCGGGTAGTAGGGCACGGGTTCCGGCCGCGCCAAATCGGCTGCCGAGGCTGCTCCGGCGAGCGCCACCATGCCGAAAAGAACTATGCACAAACACTTCATCGATACCTCCACGCCCCTCACCGCTCAAGTGCGTGCATAGTATTCAGAAGAAATTTTTCGACTAGTGTTTGAAAGACACAGTCGAAATAGAATTCGTGCCCGTATTATGGCGAAAATAGACAGTACAAGTCGCAATTATAGTTGAAGAATTATGAAGCACGGACGATAGGGTAAATCTATTATTACCCGATCGCCGCGGCCGTTGCGCAAGCTCTAGAAGTGATAATTGAGGCCGAGCCGCACCAAATTGGCGGCGAGGCCGTTGTTGGTGCCCGTCACTGAGTAGCCGCGACTGGCGAAGTCGAGGTAGAGCCATTCCGCCTTCGCCGACCAATGCGGCGTCAAGCCGACTTCGCCGCCCAGTCCGGCGACCCAGCCGAAGCTGGTATGGCTTTCCGACAGGTTGCCGGCGGTGTCGGCGGTCAGCTCGCCGTAGGCAAGTCCGGCGGTGCCGTAGATCAGCACGTTGTTGATGGCGACGCCGGCGCGGCCGCGCACGGTGCCAAACCAGGGATTGGAAAACTGCCACGGGGCGAATGTGTCGTCAGCGCCGGAGATATTGAAATCGGCCTCGCCGCCGTAGACGAAATTGCCGTGCTGCCAGTTGAAGCCACCCTCAATGCCGCCGGCGACGCCCGACGGGTGGGTCGGATTATTACTGACGTCGCCCCATTCGTAGCCCAGCGCGCCGCCGACGTAGGGCCCGGCCCAGCTATAGGCCGAGTAGGAGGCGGGGGCAGTGTAGTAAGGATAGTTCGAGGCCGGCAGATCGGCTGCGCTCGCGGTGCCTTGGATTGCCAGCGCAAAGACGATGCCGAATGCGGCGGAAACGGCGCGTGATTTATTCATCTTGGCCTCCCAGTTGGGATCGGGGCGGAGATTCCGACGCTGCATCGGCACGCGATGCTGATGCAGCGTCAAAGAAAGCGCGCAGGCCGTCGTCCGATCGGGAGAATTTATCGCGATGTTTAAGTTAAACAGTGCTGAATCGCTAACCACCTCGACGTTGATATGTTTAAGAGAGTCTATATTTGACTGTTGCGGGCCACCCTGGGGCAGCGATGGCGCGACCGGGCCCCGGTTGTCATCCTGCGGATGGCCTCGGTAGCTTGCGCCCCGCAACGACGATGGCTTTAGCTTTACCGCGATGAGCACCCCGAAACCGGAAATCGCTCCCGAGATCGAGCCCGCCGACGAAGACGAGGAGGCCTCGTTACCGGAAGCCGAGGATATTGAAGCGCCCGCACTGTCCTTCGACGAGGACGAGGGGTCGCTCGCCGCGGGACGCGCCGCGGTCGTGCATTATGCCAAGTTCGCCCCGCCGCGGCCGGGCGTCTACCGCATGCTCGATGCGCGTGGTGACGTGCTCTATGTCGGCAAGGCCAAGAACATCAAAAAGCGGGTTCAGGCCTATGCACGGCCGACTGGCCTCGACACGCGGATCGAGCGGATGATCGCCGCGACCCGGCGCCTCGAATTCGTCGTCACCCGTACCGAAACCGAGGCGCTGCTGCTCGAGGCCAACCTGATCAAGCGGCTGCGGCCGCGCTTTAACGTCGTGCTACGCGACGACAAATCGTTCCCCTATATCCTGATCACGTCCGACCACTGGGCGCCGCAAATCTTAAAGCATCGCGGCGCACGCGCGCGGCCGGGCCAGTATTTCGGACCCTTCGCGTCGGTCTGGGCTGTCAACCGCACCGTCAATGCGCTGCAGCGCGCCTTCCTGTTGCGATCGTGCAGCGATCCGTTCTTCGAAAGTCGTACCCGCCCGTGCCTGCTCTACCAGATCAAGCGCTGTTCGGCGCCTTGCACCAAGGAGATCGATTTCAAGGATTATTCCGTCCTGGTGCGCGAGGCGAATGGATTTTTGTCCGGCCGCAGCAGCGCGGTGAAGGGAGAACTCGTCGGCGAAATGGAAAAGGCCTCGGCGGCGCTCGACTTCGAGCGCGCCGCCATTTATCGCGATCGCCTGGCGGCGCTGTCGGCGATCCAGTCGCATCAGGGCGTCAACCCGCGCGGCGTCGAGGAGGCCGATGTCTTCGCCGTGCATCAGCAGGGTGGCTTTACCTGCGTCGAAGTGTTCTTTTTCCGTACCGGGCAGAACTGGGGGAACCGCGCTTATTTTCCCAGGGCCGACCGCTCGCTCGGCGCGAGCGAAGTCTTATCGGCGTTCCTGGCGCAGTTTTACGATGACAAGCCGCCGCCGCGCCTGGTTCTTCTTTCGCACGACATCGCCGATCGCGTCTTGCTGACGCAGGCACTGTCGACCAAGAGCGGCCGCAAGATCGAAGTCAACGTGCCGCAGCGCGGCGAGAAAAGGGATCTGGTCGAGCACGCGCTCGTCAACGCGCGCGAAGCGCTCGGGCGCAAGCTCGCCGAAACGACCTCGCAGCAGAAACTGCTGCGCCAGCTCGCCGAGACTTTCGGCCTGCCGCGCGTGCCGCGGCGGATCGAAGTCTACGACAACAGTCACATCCAGGGCGCCAATGCGGTCGGCGCCATGATCGTGGCCGGCGCCGATGGTTTCCGCAAAGCTCAGTACCGCAAGTTCAATATCCGCTCGGCCGAGCTGACGCCCGGCGACGATTTCGGCATGATGCGCGAGGTTTTGGAGCGGCGCTTCAAGCGGCTGTTGGCGGA
>JBARER010000254.1:0-15650 GCA_049796395.1 Xanthobacteraceae bacterium | reverse complement strand
GCTTAATACCCTTGCAAGGCTAGGACGAGCGCCGAGATCGCCGCAACGACATAGAAGAAAACGACCAGGAGAAATCCGGCCGCATAGTTGCCGTGAGCGGCGATGAGACTTCCCATCGCAATATTGATGACACCGGCCAAACCAATGCCAACCGCCGCCGTCGCGCCCACCGTCGACGCGATCGTCGTCCGCTCGGCGACGGAGTGTGTCAGGCTCCAGATGATGACCAGCGCCGGCGTCGCGCTGGCGCTCGCCAATGCCAGGGCAACCGCGGCGCCCGCGGTGTTCGTTATGAAGAGCTCCGTCGTCAGGAAGATCGCCCCGGCGACGAAAAGGCCGAAGCCGTACCAGGCGCGCCGCTTGCGACGGTCGGAGTCGATGGCAAACAAGACTGCGCACAACGCGCCGATAAGGGCCCCACCCGAGAGAACGTAGCTCATTTCGGTCGCGGGAAAGTGTCGTACGCGGACGAGGTACACCGGCCCGAAGGTAATGAGCCCATAGAAGCCGGCGGTCGAACCCAGATCCATAAGCCCGATCAACCACACGCGGTAGCTTGAGAGCGTCTGCAAGAACGTGTGCACACGCCGCTCGGGAAGCTTGAGCGCATCCAGCGCGTTGGACAGCGTTCCGCACTTGATTTTCTCGATCTCCCATGCCGGCATGCCGGACGCCATCGCAGGATCGTCGGGCAGCCAGAGCAGCAAAACGAGTGGGATCAGCGGCAGCGCGGCGAAGATATAGAACGTCGTCTCCCACGGCATCCGGGTGAGCAGCCAAATGACGAAGATCGGCGTGATCACCGTGCCGACGGCTATTCCGGTCGTCCATGGCGCCTGGCCGCGGGCCCGCTCGTCGAATGGCAGCCAGTGTGCGGTAAACCAGGCCAGAAGCGGGATCGCGCAGGCCTCGACGAAACCGAGCGCGATACGCAGTGCCAAGAGCTCCCCGTAGCTGGCAGCAAACGCGTGCAGGACCATGAGCGCGGCCCAGGCGAGAATGCCGACGACCGCCATCCGCCGCCCGCCCCAGCGATGAATAGCCGGCCCCCAAGCGACCGCGCAGAATCCGTAGGTAATCAAAAAGCCGCCGGTCAGCCCGCCGATCAACGCGGGCTTTCCGAGCAAGCCGAAGTGCTGCATGAACGCTTGATCGACGAACATGAACGACAGGTTGAGTTTGTCGATCTGCATCGTCATCATGAAAAAGAACGAGAAGGTGAAGAGCCTCCACCAACGCTGCGGCCATCCGCGAGCCTGAACGATCTCTTGGGACGTCAATGTCGCCATAGCAAGTTTCCTCCCATGTGCGGCTTGTTTTACGGATGCGCCGTCGTGCCAAGTCTAAGCGCGGAGGCCCGCGAGTGGAAGATGCCCACGCTCGACACGTCTGGGCGGGCAACGCTGCCAACGTGCGTTTGTCAGAATCCAGGCAGTGCTGCGTTCATTTTCCGCTCGCCCAAAGCTCTTTGGTTGCGAGCGCGGCACCTTCGGCGAGGACCTGAAGCTTCGCCCACGCGATTTGCGGATGAATGCGGCCGCCTAATCCACAATCGGTACCTGCTATCACGTTCTCCCGGCCGACGATTTTGGCGTAGCGCACGATCCGGTCCGCGACCACTTGCGGGTGCTCGACGATATTCGTTGCGTGGCTGACGACGCCGGGAATCAGGAGCTTCCCTGCCGGCAGCTTGGCATCCTGCCACACGCGCCATTCGTGCTCGTGGCGAGCGTTACCGGCTTCCACCGAATAAGCACCGGCATTGACACTCAGCACCAGGTCAACGATGTTCTTCAACGGAATGTCGGTGGTGTGCGGGCCGTGCCAACTGCCCCAGCAGATATGGAAGCGTATGCGCTCGGCCGGCAGCCCGCGCAGCGCATGATTGAGCGCCTCCATGCGCACTTGCTCGAATTTCTTGAATTCTTGCAGCGGCGGCTCGGGATTGATCATATCCCAGTTGTCCGGAAGGCTGGGGTCGTCGATCTGCAATACGATTCCAGCATCGACGATCGCCTTGTACTCCTCATGCATGGCATCGGCCGAAGCAAACAGGAATTCCTCTTCGGTCTTGTAGTAAAGATCGACACCGCGCGCGAAACTGCCCGGTCCGATGGAGCACATGAAGCCTTCTTCCGCGCCCGTCGCGGCGAGCGCTTTTTTCAGGTTCGCGATGTCGGCTTGCAACGCGGCATGGCCGATATATTTAATCGGGCCGGTGCAGGCGGGTCGACCGACCGGGCGCCGCGCCGCACTGCCCATGAGGCTGCCGCTGGACTCTGGATCCTGATAGAACGCGTTGAACTTCTGCCAATCGCGGCGATTGGCGAATGAGGTCAGCGCGAGATCGGCGACATTCGATTTTTTGTGTTGGGTCTCGTGCGCTGCGGCGGCCGGACTTCCGGCCGGCGAAAATCCAGACATGCGCGCGAAGGCGTAGTTCCACCACGCGCCATAGTCGTACGATCCTCCCACCGGTTTTCCGAACTCACCATCGTCGGGAATGTCGACGCCAAGTTCGCGTTGTTTCTTGACCACGTCGGCTACGGCGTCGGCAAGAACCTGCGCGTATGCGGCGTCGTCCCCTTTGGTTTCGCCCGCCGCGACCGATTTACTCAAGGCGATGAGATTGGCCGGGCGTGACAGGCTGCCTGCGTGGGTGGTCAGAATCCGGTCATTGCTGTAACGCATCTCATCCCTCCCGATTGCTCCAGCTTAAGGCTGGTTCGCGATCAGTATACCGATCGAGAAGCGCCCGGAGATGGGTTTTTCAGACGGCGGCTCCTTTTGCCGGCCCCGCTAACGGCTGCGGCGAACCCGTCCAGCCCGAGCCGTCGTGGCTGGCGGTTCCCGCCGAAACGCGAGTCCATCCCCAAAATTGGGGAGGCCAGCGGGAATACCACGCGGCTTTGTGAGTTGTTTGCTGCGCCGACTTCGCTAAATTGCGGCTGGGATCGCGTTGGGGCGCGAGGGAAGCCTTCTTTGATACGTAAAGCCGGTACCGCATGATTGGCTTGGTCCGCATTGCCTTGCGGCGGCCGTATACGTTCGTCGTCCTCGCATTGGTCATTCTCATTGTCGGTCCGCTGGCGGCGCTGCGCACCCCGGTCGATATCTTCCCGGACATTCGCATTCCGGTGGTCGCGATCGTCTGGCAATACACCGGCTTGGCGCCGGTCAACATGGCGGGACGCATCACCACGCAGTCGGAGCGGGCGCTCACCACCACGGTCAACGATATCGAGCATATCGAAGCGTCGTCCTATAACGGCCTCGGCATCATCAAGGTCTATTTCCAGCCGGGCGCCAACACCCGCCTCGCCAACGCGCAGATCACGGCGATCTCGCAGACGCAGCTCAAGCAGATGCCGCCGGGCGCCACGGCGCCGCTGATCCTCAATTACAGCGCCTCGACCGTTCCAATTATCCAGCTCGCGCTCTCGGGCTCCGGGCTGTCCGAGCAGACGCTTGCCGACCTCGGGCTCAATACCGTCCGCACGCCGCTCGTTACCGTTCCAGGCGCCGCCATTCCCCTGCCCTATGGCGGCAAGCTGCGCGAAGTTCAGATCGATCTCGATTCGGCGGCGATGCAAGCGCGCAACCTGTCGGGCCAGGACGTTGCCAATGCGCTTGCCGCACAGAACCTGATCACCCCGGTCGGCACGGAAAAAATCGGCTCCTCCGAATACACGATCAATCTCAACGACTCGCCGAGCCGGATCGTCGAACTTGGCGATCTGCCGATCAAGAGCGTCGACGGCGCGATGGTCTATATCCACGACGTCGCCCAGGTGCGCGACGGCAATCCGCCGCAAACCAATATCGTGCACGTCAACGGCAATCGTTCCGTGCTGATGCAGGTCCTCAAGAACGGCTCGGTCTCCACGCTCGCGATCGTCGACGGCATCAAGGAGAAATTGCAGGAGATCAAGGATATCCTGCCGCCCAATTTGCAGATCGCGCAGATCGGCGATCAATCGATTTTCATCAAGGCTGCGGTCAGCGGTGTCGTCCGCGAAGGCGTCATCGCGGCAGCGCTGACCAGCGTGATGATTCTCGTCTTTTTGGGCAGCTGGCGCTCGACGCTCATCATCGCCACGTCCATTCCGCTGTCGGTGCTCGGCTCGATCGCGACGCTGGCCGCGCTGGGCGAGACGCTGAACATCATGACGCTGGGTGGCCTGGCGCTGGCGGTCGGCATTCTCGTCGACGACGCCACGGTGACGATCGAGAACATCAATTACCATCTCGAGCAGGGCAAGGACGTCGAGACCGCCATTCTGGACGGCGCCGCGCAAATCGTGACGCCCGCTTTCGTCTCGCTGCTTTGCATCTGCATCGTGTTCGTTCCGATGTTCTTTTTGCCCGGCGTGGCGCGGTTCCTGTTCGTACCGATGGCCGAAGCGGTGATGTCGGCGATGGCCTGCTCGTTCATTCTGTCGCGCACGCTGGTGCCGACGATGGCGAACTATCTGCTGCGCCCGCACGCACCCCACACCGACGAGCACGGTCTGGACGGGCCGCTGCCGCCGTCGCGCAATCCTCTGGTCCGCCTGCAACGAGCCTTCGAACGCCGTTTCGAGCGCATTCGCCTCACCTATCGCGAGCTTTTGTCGATGGCGCTACGCCGGCGCGGCGCTTTCGTCGGCTGCTTTCTCGTTGCGGTCGCCGCCTCGTTCGCGCTGACGCCCTTTCTTGGCCGCGATTTCTTTCCCGCCGTTGACGCCGGCCAGATTCTGATGCACGCGCGCACCCGCGTCGGCACCCGCATCGAGGATACCGCTGCGCAATTCGGCGACATTGAAAAGGCCATTCGCCAGATCATTCCCGCCAACCAGATCGACACAGTGGTTGACAATGTCGGTTTCCCGGTGAGCGGCATCAACATGACCTACAACAACAGCGGCACGATCGGCAGCTCCGACGGCGACGTTCAGATAAAGCTGGCCGAAGACCACCGTCCGACAGCCGACTATGTGCGGCTCCTGCGGGAAGAACTGCCGGAGCGCTTTCCCGGCGTGACATTTTCATTCTTGCCGGCCGACATCATCAGCCAGATTCTTAATTTTGGCGCGCCGGCGCCGATCGACTTGCAGGTGCGAGGACCGGATCTCGACGCCGATATGGCCTATGCGCAGAAATTGCTGCGAACGCTGCACCACGTTCCGGGCCTGGTGGATGCCCGTATCCAGCAGTCGCTGAGCGGACCGGCCTTCGACGTCGACGTCGACCGCACGCGCGCCGAATATATCGGCGTTACCGAACGCGACGTAACCAACAGCATGGTCGTTGACCTGGCCGGCAGCAGCCAGGTGGCGCCGACCTACTGGCTCGATCCCCATAATGGCGTGAACTACGCGATCGTGATGCAGACGCCGCAATATCAGGTCGATTCGCTCGGCGCGCTGAAGGACCTGGCGATCACCGCGGCCGGCGCACAGTCGCAAACGCTGGGAGCGATCGCCGACATCAAGCGCACCACGGAGCCCGCCGTCTATTCGCAATACAACATCATCCCGATGGTCCAGATTTACGCCACCACCCAGGGCCGCGATCTCGGCGCGGTCGCCGCCGGGGTGCAGAAGGTCATGGACGACGACGCCGCGACGATGCCGCGCGGCGTTCAGGCCATCATGCTGGGACAGGTCACGACGATGAACAGCGCCTTCTCCGGGCTGTTACTCGGCCTGTTGGGCGCCATCGTGCTGATCTACCTCCTGATCGTGGTAAACTTCCAGTCCTGGGCAGATCCGTTCGTGATCGTCACCGCGCTGCCAGCGGCTCTGGCTGGGATCGTGTGGATGCTGTTTGCGACCGGCACCACGCTGTCGGTCCCCGCCCTGACCGGGGCCATCATGTGCATGGGCGTGGCCACCGCAAACAGCGTGCTCGTGGTCAGCTTCGCCCGCGAACGTTTGGATCTGGGGGATGATCCGGTTGCCGCAGCGCTCGAGGCCGGCTTTGTCCGCTTCCGGCCGGTGCTGATGACGGCTTTGGCCATGATTATCGGCATGGCGCCGATGGCGCTCGGCCTTGGCGAAGGCGGCGAGCAGAATGCGCCGCTCGGCCGCGCCGTCGTCGGCGGCCTGATCTGTGCTACAGCAGCGACGCTGATGTTCGTTCCCGTCGTCTTCAGCCTTATTCACGACCGCCGCCGCAAAAACGAACCGGCGATTGGAGAGCCACATGGCGTCTGATCCCCCGCAGCAGTCCATCGTGTCGCGACGCAGTCTTTACGGCTTCGCCATTCTGGCGGCGACCGTCGCGGCCATTATCGTCGTCATGGGCCTGACGACGCGCCGCGTCGCCGACGCCAAATTGCGCGAATGGACCGAACAGGAAGCGCTGCCGGTGGTCGCCGTCGCCGTTCCCGACACGCACGGCAAGAGCAGCAGCTTCGAGCTTCCGGGCCGGCTGGAGGCTTATAACCAGGCGCAGATTTATGCGCGCGTCAGCGGCTACCTGAAAGATTGGAAGGCGGACATTGGTACGCCGGTCAAAGCCGGCGATCTTCTTGCCGAAATCGACGCGCCCGACCTCGACCAGCAGATCATGCAGGCGGAAGCCAACCTTTCGAGTGCCAAAGCCAATGCCACGCTGGCCGCGGCGACCTTGCAGCGGGGACAGCAGCTGATCGGGTCCGGCGCGGTGTCGAAGCAGGATCTCGACCAGCGAGCGGCCGACGCCGCCAACCGGGAGGGGCTTGTGCGATCGGCCCAAGCCAACCTCGACCGGCTGCGCGTGCTGGAAAAATACAAGCGCATCACGGCGCCGTTCGATGGACTTGTCACCGCGCGCAACACCGACCTCGGCGCGCTGATCAACGCCGGCGCCGGCGGACCACCGCTGTTCGTGGTGTCCCAGACCAACCAGTTGCGGGTCTACGTCAACGTTCCGCAAAACTACGTGCCGAATGTGCGGATCGGCACCAAGGCCAGGATTTCGGTTCCTGAATATCCGGGGCGTCAATTTCCAGCGACCGTGCAAGCCTCGGCGCAAGCCGTCGATGTCGCCTCAGGCACGACGCGGATGCTGCTGGTCGTCGACAACGCCGCCGGCGCGCTGATGACCGGCGGCTTTGCCAATGTGAGCTTCGAGCTGCCGCATCCGGAAGTCGCCATCAACGTGCCGTCCAGCGCGCTGATCTTCGATCAGAGCGGCTTGCACGTCGCCACGATAGACGCCGACAACCGCATCACGCTGAAACAGGTCACGATCGCACGCGATCTGGGAAAAGAGGTCGAAATCGGTTCGGGCCTTTCCGCTGAGGATCGCGTCGTGCAGAGTCCGCCCGACGGAGTTGCAACGGGCGACCTGGTGCGCGTTGCCGGTGCCGCCGGCAGTCCTGGCGCACCCGTCGCCGCGTTGGCGAGGTAAAGCGAAGCGCAGCGTCGGCGCAGCCGACCTCGCCGCGCCGGCGCTAGACCTCGTCGTGGTCGTTGCCGAAATCCGAAGTCCACAGCCCACATTCGGCGCAGCCATAGCTGCAAATTCCGGAAATTCCGCCGCTGTCTGCGGCACTGCGTACGAGCTGCATGGTGCGTCCGCAATTCGGACACGGGTGGTCCTGCCGCCACTGCGGCTTGGCGAAGAGATTACTGGTCTCACGCAATAGCAACATATTCGCACCTCGTCATTTCAAACGGCTGAATGAAATTCAAACGCATGTTTGAGACGAGGCCAAGCCGGAAACTAGGCATTTTTGTGCCGGCGGACCTTAGCTTCTTGGCCTGATAGGGCGCAGCTTGTTCCATCCGGCGGCAACGTCATAGCCCTATCGACCCGCTCGCGGTCACGGTATCGGGAGTTACCCGAGCGGCTTCAGCCCGTTCGCATATTGCTTGAAGCGCTTGACGTAAATGTCGGCACCGCCGGCGATCATTTTGATCGCTGCATCGTCGAGCGTACGGACGGCACGCGCCGGCGCCCCGACGATCAGCGATTTTTCCGGAAAAGTCTTGCCCTCGGTGATCAGCGCCCCAGCTCCGACCAGGCAGTTGTCGCCGATCCGCGCGCCGTTGAGCACGATTGCGCCCATACCGATCAGCGAATTGGCGCCGATGGTGCAGCCGTGCAGGATGACGTTATGACCGATCACGCAATTCGGCCCAATCACCATTGGAAAGCCGGGGTCGGTGTGCAGCGTGGCATTGTCCTGGATCTGCGAACGCTCGCCGAGCTCGATCCATTCGTTGTCGCCGCGCAGCACCGCGCCAAACCAGACGCTGGCGTCGATTTTCAGCCGCACCTTGCCGATCAGCGTCGCCGTCGGTGCAATCCAGTAGCGGCCTTGTTCCGGCAGGTCCGGCCGGTGGCCATCGAGTTCATAGATCATGCCAACTCCCGATGCGCCGATCATCGCAAAGCAGTTCCGCCCGCCTTCACGATTGCGCGCGAATACCTGAGACCAGCAGCACCGGAAGGATTATCAGACGCCGAGCAGCGCTTGAAGCGCCAGCACCACCACGGTGCCGCACATCAGGCTCCAGAGGCCGGCGATGATGGTCGCCAGCATGACAATCTCGGCCCGGCGGCCCTCGATCCGGCGGCCGCGGATCGTGTTGCGCATGATGATATAGGGCGCGGAGAACATCAGCAGCGGAATGGCGGCAAAGCGCGCCGGCACCGGCCCGACTTCAAGAAGCCGGAAGCTCGGCACATGGCGTGCGAACAGACGATAGCCGCTGGCGCAAAGGCCGGCCACCGAGAAGCCGATGGCGAGCGCAAAAAAGGAAGCGATTGTCTGTGGTGAAACAGCCGGCATCATGGACATTCACGCGATCATGGAAATTGCAACGTTCCGCCGACAAACCAATTGCAGAGGCTGCGGCGGGCGGCTACGGAATGATTAAAGAAAGGTTAATGCCGAATTTGTCGTTAGCCTGCCGGAGCCTGCCACCATGAAAGTCGCCTCGCGTAGCTTGGCATTTCTCGCCGTGACGCTTCTGGTCGTCATGGCGGCAGCACTGCTTGCGGCTGGACCGCTGCAGGCCCGGCCGCTGACCATCGTTGCCATCGGCGCCAGCAACACCACGGGCTTCGGTGTCGGCGAACAGAATGCCTATCCGGCGGTATTGCAGGCGCTGCTGCGCAAGAAGGGCATTCAAGCCAACGTCATCAACGCCGGCGTCAACGGCGACGTCACCGCGGGAATGCTGCGCCGGATCGACTCGGTGGTGCCGAAAGGCACCGACATCGTCATTTTACAGCCCGGCGGCAACGATTTGCGGTTCTTCGGCACCAAGGCCGCGCGCGCAGCCAATATCGCGGCCATGGCGAAACGCGTGCGCGCTCGCGGCATCCGCGTCATCGTCTACGATCCGGATCCGGTGCCCGCGGATTTCTATCAATGGGACCACATCCACTTTAATGCGGCCGCGCATGCCAAGATCGCCGCGACCCTTGCCGCCGAGATCGAAGCGCTGATCAAGCCTGCCGGACCGAAGCCGCCGGTTCCCGCGACACCGCCGGCGGGCAAAACCTAGCGCATGCAGAGCGCAGCCCCGCCGTCGTCCCGCCGCTCGGCCATGCGATACTGGCTTTTGATTCGCGGCAGATGACTCGATGACGGCTCATGCGGTCCCACAGCAAAAGCTGGCGCGCCCAAGACGGCGGCTATTTGCGCTCGTGCCCTTTGCCGGCGCGGGGCTCCTGGTCGGCAGCGCGCTGGCCTTCGTGTGGTACGTGCTGGCGCCGACCTGGCCGGGCCAGCCGCCGACGGAGAATGCCCCTGCCCTTCCGATCACCGTGGCCGGGGTATTGTTCGACATCCCGCCGGCGGCGATCCGCGAAAAAGTGCAACGGCACCCCGGCGAGCAGGACCGGATCGATCTTACTTTCCTATGGCCCTCGCTGGCGCCGCCACGCCCGGACGACAAGATCGCGGCCGATAAGCCGCTGAATGCCGCCAACGCGGCTGCGGCCGCCGCCGCGCCGGAGAACGAACGCTTATTCGTCACCGTCGCTGCGCTCGGCAGCGAGTTGCCGCCGCTCGATCGGCTGCGGACAATCTATCCCCGTTATGCCGAGAGCCGGGCGAGCGCCGGCCCCGACGGCCTTGCCGTTCTGCCGTTTCGCCCCGGCACGCCCTATGACGGCGAGGATTTGGTCTATGTCGGAACTAATCCCGAGCAGTTCTTCGCGTTGTGCACGCGGACCGGCCGCACCGTGCCAGGAACCTGCATTCAAGACCGCAGGCTCGACGCCGCCGAGATCACGTTCCGCTTTCCGCGCGATTGGTTCGGCGACTGGCACGGCGTCGCCAGCGGCTTCGACCGGCTGTTGGCGCAATTGCATCCGCAGCAAAATTGACGGCAGAGAAGTACGCCCACCCTACTGACGGCTCACACCAGATCCATATCCAGGATCGGCATCTCAAGAATGTAGGCGCCGACGCGCCGGCCCTCGTCGTCGACGAACACGACGCCGATGAATTCCTCGCCGAGATAGGTTTCCAGCGAATCCTGTTTGCGCGGGCGCGGCACGACGCGGATGGCGGTATTGTCGAATTTCCGCTTGAGATACGCATCCAGGCGCTTGACCCGATCCACGTCGGCAACCTCGCCGAGATCGATCTCCATACGAAAATTGTAAGACAGATCGTCGTCTTCGTCGTCGAGATTGAGGTCGCCCAGCCGCTCCTCGCCGATATAGACCTCGGCCACGCCCTCCTTATGCGTGCCCGGCACCACGCGCAGGCGCGCATTGCCAAACAGTTTCTTCAAATAAACGTCGAGTTTCTTGACTTGCATAACGTCCACTATGCTTCTCCCAAATCCGGACGAATGAAACGACCGGCTGAATCCCAGAGCATGAATAATTCCAGACCATGATCCGATTCAATCTGCTCGGATCATGGTCTAGTCCTGAAATATCTGATCCATGGAACGGGCGGGCTCCGGGCAACCGGCGACGCCGATCACTTTGGCCGGCACGCCCGCCACCGTCACATTGTTCGGAACCGGCTTGACCACCACCGAGCCGGCGGCGATGCGCGCGCAATGGCCGACTTCGATATTGCCAAGGATTTTGGCGCCGGCACCGATCATCACGCCGTAGCGGATTTTCGGATGGCGATCCTCGTGCTCTTTGCCGGTACCGCCGAGGGTGACGTCGTGCAGCATCGACACGTCATCGTCGATCACCGCGGTTTCGCCGACCACAAGGCCGGTGGCGTGATCGAGAAAAATGCCGCGGCCGATCTTGGCGGCGGGATGGATATCGCACTGGAATATCGCCGAGCATCGGCTTTGCAGATAGAGCGCAAAATCGCGGCGGCCCTTGTCCCAGAGCCAATGCATCAGCCGCTGCGTCTGAATGGCGTGGAAGCCCTTGTAATAGAGCAAAGGCTCGATCAGGCGATGAGTCGCCGGATCGCGATCGACGATCGCCATGATATCGGCGCGGAATGCGTCGCCGAGCGCGGGCATTTCCTTGATTGCATCCGCATAAGCCTGCCGGATCAGTTCGGCCGACACCGCGGGGTGATCGAGGCGCGCCGCCAACCGGTAGACCACGGCGACTTCGAACGTGTCGTGATGCAGCACTGTCGAATAGATGAAGGTGGCGAGCTCGGGCTCGCGTCGGACGATGTCCTCCGCCTCCCGGCGAATGCGCGCCCAGACCGGATCGACTTTATCGAGCGCCTGTTTCGCCTGAAATTGCGCCATAGCCTGTCTCCCACAAACCGCCTGCGTTCTAGCATATTGGGTGGCCGGGCGCTCAATACCAAGGGGTCATGCGACTCGGCCAAAAGCCCAATGAAATCAGCCGGCGGCCCAGAAAATAAGGCCAATGGCCGAGTTCACGGGTGGGCGGCCAGGAAGTCCAGCACCGCCGACTTGAAGGCCTTGTCGCCGACCGCCAGCATGTGATCGCGGCCGGGTATGACAAAGGCCCGCGCACCGGGGATGAGTGCGGCGAGTTCCTGCGGCGAACCGGCAATCGGGTCTTCACTGCCGACCGCGACCATGACCGGCATGGCGATGCGCCCGACTTCGGCGCGGGTCAGCGTCTGCCGCGAGCCGCGCAGGCAGGCGGCGAGCGCGGGCAAGTCCGACTTCGTCTGTTCGGCAAAGGCGCGAAACATACGCGCCGTCGGATCGGTGACGTTCGACAGCGACGGCGCTTCGAGAGCGTCCGCAATCGTGTCAGGGAGCCCTACCCCTTCGACGAGGTGAATGCCCAAGCCGCCGAGCACGACGGAACGCACGCGATCGGGATGCGCCAGCGCCAGATACGCCGCGATGCGCGCGCCCATCGAGTAGCCCATGACGTCGGCGCGCTTAAGACCGAGATGGTCGAGCAACGCGCTTACGTCCTCGGCCATGACCGAACTGTGATAGGCGGCCGGGTCGTAGAGCTTGCTCGAAGCGCCGTGGCCGCGATTGTCGAGCGCGATGGCGCGGCGGCCGGCCCGCGTCACGGTCGAGATCCACCCCGGCCCGGCCCAGTTGATTTCCTTATTGGAGGCGAAGCCGTGCACGAGCACGATCGGCTCGCCCTCGCCCTCGTCGAGAAAAGCGATCTCGACACCATTATGTGAAAAAGACGGCATGCCCCGAGGATTGTCACACCGGGACGGAATGCGCCAGAGCAAGCCGCTCGGCGTCGCGTAGCCGCCGCGACCGCCGCGCATCGAGAGTGCGCTGCGTCATACGCTCGACCGCGGTCTTGCATGAGGCGCAAAAACCCAACACCGCGAACGCCGCCCAGATGAGCCATAGCGCCAGGTCAAACGTGCCGGCGGTGAGCACGAGCGCGGCACGGCCGAGAAGATTAATGATGGCACGGGTCTTGCCGCCCTACGCTGCGGCAAGCCGCGACAGCCGCGCCATGTCTTGCGGCTCCTCGGCAGCCGCAAGACCGTCCATCGCCGCTTGCGTCCCGGCTTTGGCTTCGACCCGGCCGGTGTTCTCGGCCAACTCAAGAAGTCCGCCCGCCTCCTCCACTTTCACGGCTTCGCGCGCCGCGCGCACCACCAGCACCGGATTAAGCCGGCCGGTGCGGCGCGCCGCCTTGACCAGCGAGAGACCAATCCGCTCCGGCGCGGTCAGCCCGCTGGTCGCATAAGTCACGGCAGTGATGGCGATGCCGACGCCGGCGAGGCCGAGGATCCAGGGATCGTAAGACTGGCCGGTCAGATAATGCGTGCCCTCGCGCGCGGCATCGCGGATGTCGCCGAACACGAAGAGATCGCCGGCTGCGGTACCGGCGAGACTAGTGAGATCGCTGGGCTCGCCGGTCCACAGGCCATGGACGAAGCGCCCGGCCGCGGCGGCGAAACTGTCGTGATGAGCACGAGCGTCCTTGACGTGCTGCGCCAGCGCGGGGTCGATGGCGACCCTGCGTTCCGCCGCCAGATCGACGAAACTTTGCGCCAGATCGACGTCGCCTGAGGCAAGCGCGGAGCGGATTTGCCGTTGCGCGACCTCGCCGTTGAAGACGCGATCGAGCGCCCGGTCGCTGATCTTGGCCGGATTGTCCGCAATTGCGAGGCGGTCGTGCGCCGCAATGCCGCCACCGGTCAGGACCGCAGCGGCGAGTGCAAAAATCGCCGCACAGCCAAGGGCTAAACCGGGATGGCTTACCATCCGGCCAATGCGCGTCGCGCTCACGATCAAATACCGTCCTTAGAAAAGCTCGCCGCGGAAGCGAGGCTCAAGGAAAACAATGGAATGCCGGCGATTTGCGGCTTTTTCACAACAAAGCTCACGAGGGAGCGTCGTGCATTCGGCGGAACTTTGCTGCCCGTTCCCAAAATGGTAACATCTTGCCGCCCTTGGGCAATGCGTTGCCCCGCGCAAGCGCATGCTGCCGTTGACTGCCGGTAGGGCGAACCGACATTTCGCACACGGAATCGCGTTTCGTCGTGCAGGGTACTGAAATGGGAAGATTGGTAACTGTGGTGCTTTACGTCGTGCTGATGGCAGCCGTCATAGTTGCTGTGGATGTCTTGTTCTTTAGAAATCGGTTCTGGGAACGGCTTATTGTGAATATAGGAATCGTCTTGGTGTTCGCTGCATTCTACTTGAGATTCCTCAAGCACGCTTGAAGGCGCGACGGCGTGGCAATCGCTGCGACCGCTCAGTTCAAATGAAGACACCACCGCAGCGGGCGGTAGGTGGAAAGGCCGCCGCGGGAAGGCTATGGTGCCCGCTGATTTTGGAGTCGACCATGACGGACATGACTGTTCCGCATTTCCACAACGATGTCGGCGTGCCGGTCATCGAGATCGGGGCCAGGGAATTCATGTGCGTCGGCGCCACGCCACCATTCGATCATCCGCATGTCTATTGCGACATGGGCGACGACGCAGACTACGTCTGCCCGTATTGCTCGACGCTTTACCGTCACGATCCGAAGCTTCGGCCCAATGAGGCCCGGCCGGCGGAATGCGCGCTGACCGAAGTCGCTCTCTAATCCTCGGCCGTGACCGGGGCGCGTAGCGTCATTGTCGCAGGCGCCGGCATTGGCGGACTCACCGCCGCGCTGGCGCTGGCGCGCAGCGGTTTCCGGGTCGTCGTCCTGGAACAGGCCGAGCGCCTCGCCGAGGTCGGCGCCGGCATCCAGCTCTCGCCGAATGCGACCCGCTTGCTGCTCGAACTCAATCTCGGCGATCGCCTACGGCCGCACGTCGTTTCGCCTACCGCGCTCTGCGTCCACGAGGGCGCCAGCGGCCGCGAGATCGTTCGCATGCCGCTTGGCGAGGCGCCGGCGCGTTACGGCTCTGCCTATTGGATGATCCATCGCGGCGATCTGCAAACCGCTCTCGCCGCCGCCATCGGCCAAGAACGCGACATCGTTCTCAAGCTCGGCACGCGCATGGAGGATTTTGCCAGCCACGCCCATGGCGTGACGGTGTCGGCGAGCGGCGCCGGCGGCTTGTGGAACGAAAATGGCCACGCGCTGATCGCAGCCGACGGCTTATGGTCACTGGCGCCGGCGCGGATCGGCTTTAGGGAACCGCCGCGGTTTGCCGGCCGCAGCGCCTGGCGCGCGCTGGTACCGGCCGCCGAAGCGCCACCCGAATTTCGCGGGCCAGAAATTCATCTTTGGCTCGGAAGCGACGCGCACGTGGTGCACTATCCGGTCAAAGCCGGCGCGGTCATCAACATCGTCGTCATCACCAATGACACCTGGAACGCCTCGGGTTGGAGCGTCCCGGCCGGCCGCGTCGATCTTTTGCCCCGTTTGCCGGCCGCGCGCTGGGCCGCACAATTGCGGGCCTTGGTTCGTCAGCCCGAGAGCTGGCAGAAGTGGGCGCTTTACGATCGCCGGCCGTTGCCGGCCTATGCGCGAGGCGCCGTGGCGCTCATTGGGGACGCCGCCCACCCGATGCTGCCTTATTTAGCGCAAGGCGCCGCCATGGCGATCGAGGACGCGGTAGTCGCGGCGCGCTGTCTGGCCCGCCAGCCGGACGATGCTGCAGCCGCCCTGAAAACCTACTCGTCGGAGCGGCGGGGGCGCACCCGAAAAGTGCAGCGGCAAGCGGCGCGTAACGGCGGTCGCTATCACCGCGGCATTCTGCCGGCGGCGCTGCGCAATGCGGCGATGCGCGCAATCGGCGGCGAGCGGCTGTTGCGGCACTATGATTGGCTTTACGATTGGCAGCCGCCCGCGGTGCTATCGAACTAAACAAGGACTCACAC
>JBARER010000253.1:0-27295 GCA_049796395.1 Xanthobacteraceae bacterium | reverse complement strand
TGTTCGGTGGCGCCGGCGTCGGCAAGACCGTGCTGATCATGGAACTGATCAACAATGTCGCCAAGGCGCATGGCGGTTACTCGGTGTTCGCCGGCGTCGGCGAGCGCACCCGCGAGGGCAACGACCTTTATCACGAGATGATCGAATCCAAGGTGAACAAGGATCCAAAAGAGGGCTCGGTCGAAGGCTCGAAATGCGCGCTGGTCTACGGTCAGATGAATGAGCCGCCCGGCGCCCGTGCTCGCGTCGGGCTGACTGGCCTGACGGTCGCCGAGCACTTCCGCGACCAGGGTCAGGACGTACTTTTCTTCGTCGACAACATCTTCCGCTTCACCCAAGCCGGCTCGGAAGTGTCGGCGTTGCTGGGCCGCATTCCCTCGGCGGTCGGCTATCAGCCGACGCTCGCCACCGACATGGGCGCGCTGCAGGAGCGCATCACCACCACCACCAAGGGCTCGGTGACGTCCGTTCAGGCGATCTATGTCCCCGCCGACGATCTTACTGACCCGGCGCCGGCGACGTCATTCGCGCATCTCGATGCCACGACGGTGTTGTCGCGCGACATTGCAGCGAAGGGCATCTACCCGGCGGTCGATCCGCTGGATTCGACGTCGCGCATGTTGTCGCCGATGATCGTCGGCGAGGAGCATTATCAGATCGCGCGGCGCGTGCAGCAGGTGCTCCAGCGCTACAAGGCGCTGCAGGACATCATCGCCATTCTCGGCATGGACGAGCTCTCGGAAGAGGACAAGCTGACGGTGGCACGCGCCCGCAAGATCGAGCGCTTCCTGTCGCAACCGTTCCATGTTGCGGAAGTATTCACCGGTTCGCCCGGCAAACTCGTCGATCTGCAAGACACCATCAACGGCTTCAAGGGTCTGGTCGAAGGCAAATACGACCATTTGCCGGAAGCTGCTTTCTACATGGTGGGCACCATCGAAGAGGCGGTCGAAAAGGGTAAGAAACTTGCCGAGGCGGCGTAAGCCGGCACCGCATCATGGCCGCTTTGCATTTCGAATTTGTCTCCCCCGAAAGAGTATTGTTTTCGGGCGACGTCGATCAGGTGGATTTGCCGGGCAGCGAAGGTGACATGGGCATTCTGCCCGGTCATGCGCCACTGGTGACGACGTTGCGGCCCGGCATCGTGACGATCGTCCGCAGTGGGCAGCGCGAGCCGGTGGTGGTGATTGGCGGTTTCGCTGAGGTCAGCCCCGCCGGCTTGACGGTGTTGGCCGACCAAGCGGTGGCGCGGGCCGATTTCGATATCGGGCAGCTCGCGACCCAGATCAAAGACGCCGAGGAAGACGTCGCGGATACCACGGACGACGTGGAGCGTGACAAGCTCGCGCGCCATTTGGATCAGTTGAAGGCCCTGCAGACCGCATTGTCATCTTAGAGCGCAATCGTTTCAGATTGAATCGATTGACGCTCTAACATTTTGGCGGAGCATGATCTTTTCGGAAAACCGGCTTCCACTTTTCTGGATCATGCTCAAGCCGGCGGCGTTCCGTTTGGCTTATCCGGCAGCAAGCCGCTGGAATTCGCCGGCAACGCGGTCATAGACCGCGCGCTTGAACGGAACGACAAGCTCCGGAACGTTCTGCAGCCGCTCCCAACGCCAGTCGTTGAATTCCGGCTCCTGTGCGCCGTCGGGATGCAAGACGTCGATTTCGCCATCGGCGCCGGTAAAGCGCGCAGCGAACCATTTCTGCGTCTGGCCGCGATATTTGCCTTTCCAGGCCTGGCCGACGATTTCCCGGGGAATATCGTAGTTGAGCCATTCCGCAATCTGGCCAAGGCGCTCCACGGAACGGATATTCGTCTCCTCACGCAGCTCCCTGACCGCGGCTTCCCATGGTTGCTCGCCGTCATCGATGCCGCCCTGCGGCATCTGCCAAGCATGCGTGCGATCGACATGTTCGGGACCGTCGATGCGCCGCCCGATAAAGACCAGACCGTCGCGATTAAAGACAGCGAGGCCGACACAAGGGCGGTAGGGAAGAGCTTCGAAGCGCATGGGGAAAACATTGAATAGAAAGCGGGTGATTGGCGGGTGCAATTTATCCGCTATCGCGACGCTTCGCTATTCGCGCCCTTTCAATTTTGTCACTCGCTGGCGCTCGATTGCTTGCCCTTCATTGACACCGCTGTAATCGGCACCAGAAGCAAGCCACGCTGCGCCGCTGTCTTGGCCCATTTTACAATTCGGTCGATCGATACCGGCAGCGCCGATGCAATGCCGACCGCGCTTTTTCGCTCGCGCGCCGCCATTTCCAGCCGGTCGAGCGCATGGTCGATGTCGGCCGGGGTCGGCACTGCGTCGATAACGACGTCGGCTCGCGCGAAAGGCAAATTATCGCCGCCGGCGATGCGGCCCGCGACACTGCGCGGGTTCGAACCGTCGTCGACATAGACCAATCCACGCTTGGCGATTTCGTGCAGGATCGGGGCGAAGGACGCATCCGATGCGGTGAAGCGCGCCCCCATCGTATTGATGAGACCGACATAGCCTTGGAATCGGCTCATCACCCAGTGCAGCCGGTCGATATTCTGGTCTGGTGTCAGCGAGGTGAGCAAGGTCTGCGGACCTGGATCGTTATCCGGGAATTCAAACGGCTCCATCGGCGCTTGGAGCAGAAGCTCGTGGCCGGCGGCGCGCGCGCGGACGGCAACGCTTGCCACGTCGGCCCCGTAGGGGACGAATCCCAGCGTCACTGGGCCCGGCAGCTTGGCGATAGCGTCGGCGGTCGTTGAGGTGCTGACGCCAAGCCCGGTCACGATCAGCGCTATACGCGGAGCGTCCGGCTTGCCGGGCAGCGTTCGGACCGGCTTGGCGAATGCATCGGCTGGCCGGGTGCCATCTGCGGCGATTTTCGGAATGAGGCCGTGCGGCGTCATTTCGAGGAATTTCTGATCGACCGGAGCGGCTTGCGCTGGGGTGGCGCCGTCGGCCGGGACCGGAGCTGGAACCACAATGTCCTGGTGCGATCCGGTCTTGCCGTCGATGATGGTCACCGTTGTCGTATTAGCCGCCGGGCCGGCCAACGGTGGGGCTGCCGGTGGAGTTCCCGGCGCAGCAGCAGCCTGACTATCGTGGGGCGCGGATCCCGCAGGGCCGGTTGCCGGCGGCTGGCCCGGCATATTCGTCGGCTTTGCCGGGAGCCGCAGGTTCGCCGAGACCACCGCCCATGGTTCGCCGCCATAGGGATCGTCCGCAACAACGGCCCAGAGCACGAAGGCGCCGAGAAACGCGGCCAGCGCTCCGGCAATGATCTGCGGCACCGGGATTTTGATGCCAAGCCGGCGCTTTTTCGGCGGGCGGCCGAGCGGCGCGGTCAGATCATCCGTGCTCATCGATAAGGCCCAAGGCCATGCTTTCGGAGAAGGCCATGCTTGGGGAAAAGGCCATCTATTTGAAAACCTTGCCCGCGCGAATCATGGCCGACAGCCTACCACGGCCGTAACCGCTCCGGCTCGCGGAGAGGGGCGTCCCCGACAAGCTGATTTGCCCCAAGCTATAGAAAAACCGGGGCGGCTATCGGCCGCCCCGGTTGGGAATTAAGTGCAAATCCGGCCTTTAGTTCGGCACGGCGGCCTTTGGATTCGGCGGAAAGGCGGCATTGCTCGCGGTTCCACGCAGTAGATCCAGCGCCATATGGAGCGCCTTGTCGTCCTTTTCATCGGGCGGCACATAGGACTGCGAGCCCGACTTCTCGGCGCCGGTGGCGGCAAGGTGACCGCGCAACGAGGCTTCGCCCTCGGTATCGGTCTCGCCTTTCAAGCTTGCCGGCACGTCCTGCAGCACCTCGATATCGGGTTTGATGCCCTGAGCCTGGATCGACCGTCCCGAGGGGGTGTAGTAGCGCGCGGTGGTCAGGCGCAGCGCGCCGTTACCCGCGCCGAGCGGAATGATCGTCTGGACCGACCCTTTGCCGAACGAGCGGCTGCCGATGAGCGTCGCCCGCTTGTGGTCCTGCAAAGCCCCCGCAACGATTTCCGAGGCCGACGCGGAACCGCCGTTGATCAACACGATCACAGGCTTGCCGTGCGCCATGTCGCCCGCCCGGGCATTGAAGCGCTGCGTTTCCTCAGGGTTCCGGCCGCGGGTCGATACAATCTCGCCCTTGTCGAGGAACGTATCGGAGACCGAAATCGCCTGATCGAGCAGGCCGCCCGGATTGTTGCGCAGATCGACGATGAAACCCTTGACCTTGTCGCCGCCGAGCTGGGTGTCGAGATCGTTGATCGCCTGCTTCAGCCCATCGGTGGTCTGCTCGTTGAACTGGGTGATGCGGATATAGCCGATATCGTCGCCTTCCGCGTGCGAGCGCACCGATTTGACGCGAATGATGTCGCGCATGATCGACAGCTCAATCGGCTTGTCGGCGCCTTTGCGCACGATGGTGAGCTTGATCTTCGAGTTCACCGGGCCGCGCATTTTGTCGACCGCCTGATTGAGGGTCAGGCCCTGCACCTGCTCGTCGTCGAGCTTGGTGATGATGTCATTCGCCATGACGCCGGCCTTGGCCGCCGGCGTATCGTCGATCGGGGCCACCACCTTGATCAGGCCGTCTTCCATGGTGACTTCGATGCCCAGGCCGCCGAACTCGCCGCGAGTCTGGACCTGCATGTCGCGGAAGCTCTTCGGGTCCATGTAGCTCGAATGCGGATCGAGCCCGGACAGCATGCCGTTGATGGCCGACTCGACGAGTTGCTTGTCGTCCGGCTTTTCGACGTAATCGGCGCGCACCCGCTCGAACACGTCGCCGAACAGGTTGAGCTGTTGATAGGTGTCCGAGGCGGCTGCCCTCGCGGCTGAGCCGAGCAACATGGCGTGCGGCTGGGTCACTAGCAGTGCTGCCGCGGCACCGGCCACTGCGCCGAGAAATACGAGATAAGTTTTGCGCATCATCCGCGAACCTTTTCGCCTTCGTTAGTCGCCCACCAGGGGCTGGGGTCAAAGGGAGTGCCGTCTTTGCGGAACTCCACGTAAAGTACAGATTGCTTAGGCCCGGTCGTGGCGCTCGCCGCCGCTCGCGATGCGTCGCCCATCATCGCCACCGGCTCGCCGGTTAACACGAACTGTCCGAGGTCTACGGAAATCCGATCCATCCCCGCTAGCAGCACATGATACCCGCCGCCGGCATTGAGGATCAAGAGTTGCCCATAGCTGCGAAACGGTCCGGCGTAAACCACCCAGCCGTCGCACGGCGCGGTGATCTCGGCGCCTGGCTGGGAGACGATGGAAACGCCCTTTTGCGTGCCGCCGACGCCGTCAGAGCCGCCGAAATCGCGAATTGCCACGCCATTGACCGGCAGATGCATATGTCCGCGCATGTCGGAAAAGGCGACGGCGGGCGCCAATCGGCCGGGGTCGCTAAGGGCTGCGAGTTGTGGCTGGGTCGCATCGCTGGAGATGGTCCGGGCCGCGTCGTGCGCCGCGCGGGTCGTGGGGTCGAGACCGGCTTCGAGCTTGCCAATCAGGTCTTTGATCGAGTCGGCTTGATGCGCCAAGTCGGTCGTCCGTTGCCGCTCGGTGCCGAGCGCCTGCTCGGTAACGGCTTGCTTTTTCTGCCGTTCGTCAATGAGCAGCGTCAGCCGGAGCTGCTCATGGCCCAAGAGATCGAGATCGCCAGTCAGCCGATTGCTGTCGGTGACGATTTCCTGGCGTACACGCACGAGTTCGGACAAATCGCTCGCCAATGCGTCCGCTTGGGCACGCATTTCCGGCAGCACCGCGCCGAGCATGATGGCGGTATGCACCGATTGCAGGGCATCCTCCGGTCGCACTACCAGCGCCGGCGGCGGTTGTCGTCCGATGCGCTGCAAGGCGGCAAGGATTTCGACGATAATGTCGTGCCGTTGGTCGAGGGATTTGCGGAATATTTTTTCCCGCTCATCGAGCGGTACCAGCCGGGCTCGCGTGGCTTCGATATTGGCCTCGACGTCGCGCACCCGCGCCGCGGTGCCGATAAGATCTTCGTTGAATTTGCGCCGGTCTTCGCCGAGCGCCTCGATCTGGATGCGCAGCTTGGCCTGGCTTTGCACGGAATCGCGTTGCCGCGCCAGCGTCGCGTCGAGTTCCTTGTCGCGCGCCTTGAGTGCGCCGATTTTATCGGCTGGCGCTGCCGGGGCCGCCGCCGGGTCCGGCGATTCCTGGCCTGCGGGCGCAGGGGCCGACGGCGATTGGGCGAAGGCGGGGCCCATGACCAGGCCGACGCTGATCGGCAGCAGCAAAGCCAAAGCCGAGCCGAGCAGAACATAGAGATCGGTGCGGCTCGACCGGCGGAGAATCATGGGGTTCAAGGGTAGATAGCGACCTCAGAAACGCAAGATAAACAGCATAAAGCCGGCCGGCATGAGACTGGAATAAGACACCGGCCTTTGCGGCTGTCACAATTCCGAGAGCGGCCGTGTTCCGGGGTCGATTCAAGCGCGGTGATAGGGGTGTCCGGCAAGGATGGTGCCGGCGCGATAAAGCTGCTCGAGCAACATGATGCGTATAAGTTGATGCGGCCAGGTCGCGGCGCCGAAGGCGAGCTTGAGCTTGGCTCGGTCACGCAGGTTTTGCGCAAGCCCGTCGGCGCCGCCGATGATGAAGCAAACGGCTGAAGCCTGTGCCTCCCGCCATTTTCGTATCGTCGTCGCCAGCATGATGCTGTCCAGGTTATCGCCGCGCTCGTCGAGGATCGCGACCGCCGCCGCTTCGGGAATGACATTGGCGATCGCGATGGATTCCTCGACCCGGCGGCGCTCGGCGTCGTGCGCACGGCTCTCGCGAATTTCAATGACCTCGATTTCACGGATGCCCAGCGCGCGGCCGACGGCTTCGGCGCGCTTGCGATAAGCGGCGGCGAGCTCGCGCTCAGGGCCTTGCTTCAGCCGGCCGACGGCGATGACGATGATGCGCATGGATCGGCCGGGTGGTGAGCGGGGACTTGAGCGCGGACGGGTTCGTGCCGGCGGAGGTTCACTCGCCCGCCTCGAATGCCAGTGGCATATCGACGAAAATCTTATAGCTCTGCGATTTCGGCTTGGTTTTATCTTCTTCGTTGAGATACTCGACCGAGCTCTTCCCCAGATAAGCGCGCGGCAGGATCATGACGCGAACGAAGCGCGTTGCCCGGTCGGCTGCTTGGGCGAATACGCCGTCCGGGCCGGTCTCGTACCAAGCGCCGCCCGGGCCGTAGGATGTCGAATGCCCGCGAGTGTCGATGCGGATGCCGCCTTCGCTCAGGCAGCGGATGCCCGGTCCTTGATGACGGTGCAGATAGGCGCAGCCGCCCGGTGGAAACGCCACGCTGTCGCCGCGCAGCAGAAGCGCTCCCTTGGGAACTGTATCGAGCGCCGCCGTAAGCTTTTCGTGTGAAACGACACCCGCGCCGGTACGGCTCGCGGCGGCGCTGTCCGTGGCCAGTTCCCATCGCCATAAGGTCGCGCCGCTCTGCGCCGCCTTGAGCGTAACGGCGCCTTCGCTGCCGAACGCTTCTTCATCGTGCAAGGTTCGATCCGCCAGCGCCACCGCACCATGCACGACGAAAATCATGCGCGGCGCGGCCGGCCAACTCGCCACGGCGTCATTCGTCAGTACGTCTTCATAGAGCCGCAGCGTTAAAGCCATTATTGTCTCCTCGATGCCATGCGCGGGGTGAGTGTCTGGCGCGATCGTCTGGCGTCCAACGGCATTTACAGTCGCGCACCGCCGTTGCTAAATCGGTTTTGGCGTTGCCCACCATTTGTTGCCCACTCTACTTCACAATGGGAAGGGACCGCAGCTGGAAGCCGGCGAACGGCATCCAGTCCATAATAGGTTGGGAGGAAGCCGATGCAACGAGCCGCGCCGCCGTACCGCGCCGATCATGTCGGTAGTTTGTTGCGCCCCGCGGCGCTTAAAGAGGCGCGCGTCAAAGAGGAGCGCGGCGAGATTTCTGCCGAGGCGCTCCGGGCCGTCGAGGACCGCGAAATCGAGAAAGTCATCAAGAAGCAGGAAGAGGTGGGTTTGCAGCTCGCGACCGACGGCGAGTTTCGCCGGACCTGGTGGCACTTCGATTTCTTCCGCGGTCTCGACGGCGTGGCGTTTTACGAGACCGATCACGGCATCCAGTTTCACGGCGTGCAGACCAAGTTTCACGCGCTGAAGATAAACGCCAAGCTCGGCTTCTCCGGCCATCCGATGCTCGAGCACTTCAAGTTCTTGAAGGCGCATAGCCGCGTCATGCCGAAGATGACCATCCCCGCGCCGTCGACGCTGCATTTCCGTCAGGGCCGCGTCGCCATCAGCCAGGAGGTCTACCCGGACCTCGATCCGTTCTTCGACGATCTCGCCAAGGCCTATCGCGGTGCCATCCGTGCCTTCTATGACGCCGGCTGTCGCTATCTGCAGCTCGACGACACCGCATGGTCGATGATCTGCGATCCCAAGGAGCGCAAGGAGTCGGTCGGCCGCGGCGACGATCCCGATGCGCTACCGAAGCGCTATGCCAAGCTGACCAATGCGGCGCTGGAAGGCAAACCGGCCGATATGGCCGTCACCATGCATTCGTGCCGCGGCAACTTCCGGTCCACCTTTATCGCTTCGGGCGGCTACGAATTCGTGGCCGAGCAGTTGCTCGCCAACACCGGCCTTGACGGCTATTTCCTCGAATACGATTCCGACCGTGCCGGCGGCTTCGAGCCGCTGCGCTTCTTTCCGAAGGGCAAGAAGCAATTGGTGCTCGGCCTCGTGACATCGAAATTCGGCACGCTCGAGAAGAAAGACGATATCAAGCGCCGCATCGACGAGGCGACGAAATACGTCGAACTCGATCAGTTGTGCCTGTCCCCGCAATGCGGCTTCGCCTCGACCGAAGAAGGCAACGTCCTGTCGGAAGACGAGCAGTGGGCCAAGCTGCGGACGATCGTGGAAATTGCCAACGAGGTATGGGGTTGAGTATGCAGCGGACCAAGCCGCCGTTTCGTGCCGATCACGTCGGCAGCCTGCTGCGTACGGCAACGCTGAAGGCGGCACGCGAGAAACGCGCCCGTGGCGAGCTCGATGCGGCGGCGTTTCAGGCAATCGAGGATCGCGAAGTCGAAGGCGTCATCGGCAAACAGGAAGCGGTTGGGCTTAAATCCGTCACCGACGGCGAATATCGGCGTATCTCCTGGAATACCGATTTCCTCGAACAGCTCGATAACGTCGAATCCTACGTCGGCGAACGCAAGATAAAATTCTCGACCAGCGGCCCGCAGCCGCGCCCGCTATTGCTGCGTGTCACGGGCAAGCTCGGCGGCTACAAGCCGCATCCGATGATCGAGCACTTCAAGTTCCTCAAGGCGCATACCAAACAAACGCCGAAGATGACCATTCCGTCGCCGTCGTCGCTGCATTTTCGCTACGGCCGCGACGCGGTTCCGGAATCGATCTATCCGGCTATGGACGATTTTTACCGCGATCTTGGGCTATCGTATCGCAAAGTGGTGCGCGCCTTTGCCGACGCTGGGTGCCGTTATTTGCAGCCTCGACGAGGTCAATCTGACCTATCTCTGCGACCCGTCGCTGCGCAAAGTAATCACCGACCGCGGCGAGAATCCCGAAACCTTGCCGATGGCCTATGCCGGCATGATCAATGCCGCAATTTCCGATATTCCGTCTGACATGACGATCACCATGCATCTGTGCCGTGGCAATTTTCGCTCGAATTTCATTGCCACCGGAGGCTATGAGCCGGTGGCCGAGATTTTGTTCAACACGATCAATGTGCACGGCTACTTTATGGAATACGACAGCGCGCGCGCCGGCGGCTTCGAACCGCTGCGCTTCGTCCCCAAGGGCAAGACCGTCGTGCTCGGTCTCGTCACCAGTAAAAGCGGGACGCTGGAAAATAAGGACGCCATCAAGCGCCGCATTGACGAGGCAACCAAGTACATCAATCTCGATCAGCTTTGCCTGTCGCCGCAATGCGGTTTCGCATCGACCGAAGAGGGCAATGTGCTGGCTGAAGACGAGGAATGGGCGAAGCTGCGCATGATTGTCGAACTTGCCAACGAGGTGTGGGGATGAGTCAGCGAACCAAGCCGCCGTTCCGCGCCGATCACGTCGGCAGTCTGCTGCGGCCGGCCGCACTCAAAGTTGCGCGGGAGCGGCGCGCCAAGGGCCAGATCGGCGATGCCGAGCTCAAGGCGGTCGAGGACCGCGAAATCAAGGACGTCATCGGCAAGCAGGAGGCCGCGGGCCTGCAATCGATTACCGACGGCGAATTCCGCCGCTCATGGTGGCATCTCGATTTTTTGTGGGGCCTCGACGGCGTCGAAAAGCACGTCATGGATAGCGGCATCGCCTTCGCCGCCGTCACCACCCGCAATGAAGGCGTAAAGGTCACCGGCAAGATCGGGTTCTCCGGTCATCCGATGATCGATCATTTCAAATTTCTGAAAGCGCATACGACGCGAACGCCGAAAATGACCATTCCTGCGCCGTCGGCGCTGTACGGCCGGCCGCTGCGCACCCCGATCGACAAGTCGATCTATCCCTCGCTTGACGGTTTCTTCGCCGACCTCGGCGAAGCCTACAAGAAGGCGGTGCGCGCCTTCGCCGATGCCGGTTGCCGTTACCTGCAGCTCGATGAAGTCTTTATCGCGATGCTGTGCGATCCGCATTACCGCCAGCAGATGAAAGACCGTGGCGACGATCCCGAAGCGCTCGGCACCATCTACGGCGATCTGATCAATACCGCGATCTCCGACATTCCGGCGGATATGACGGTGACGATGCACCTATGTCGGGGCAACTACAAATCGACGTTCATGGGAACGGGCGGCTACGACGCCATGCAAGAGGTCTTGTTCGACCGCATCAAGGTGCACGGCTATTTCATGGAATATGACAGCGCCCGCGCGGGCGGCTTCGAACCGCTACGGGGGCTGCAAAAAGGCCGCATGGCGGTGCTCGGCCTCGTCACCACGAAAACCGGAGCGCTCGAAAGCAAGGATACCATCAAGCGGCGTATCGAGGAGGCCGCCAAATTCGCCCCTCTCGACCAGCTCTGCCTGTCGCCGCAATGCGGCTTCGCCTCGACCGAGGAAGGCAATACCCTGGGCGACGCCGACCAATGGGCCAAGCTGAAGATGATTGGCGAGGTCGCGCGCGAAGTCTGGGGGGCTTGAGCGGATGTCGAATATCGTTGCCGGCAAGGTTGCCATCGTCACCGGGGCCGGGCGCGGGATCGGCCGCGGCATCGCGCTCCTGATGGCGGCCGAAGGCGCCCGAGTCGTGGTCTGCGATATCGGCGCCAGTCTCGACGGCGGCGGCACCGACGGCGGGCCCGCGCAAGGGGTGGTTGAGGAGATCGAAAAAGCCGGCGGCGAAGCAATCGCCTCGACTTTGTCGATCAGTGCGCCGGGCAACGCCGACAAGATCGTGCAAGCGGCGCTCGACGCTTTCGGCTGCGTCGATATTTTGGTCAATAATGCCGGTATTTTGCGCGATCGTATCTTCCACCGCATGAGCTGGTCCGATTGGTCGGACGTCATCGACGTGCACCTGCACGGCAGCTTCTTGATGAGCCGCGCCTGCGCCACGCATTTCCGCGAGCAGAATTCCGGCAGCTTCGTCCACATGACCTCGACGTCGGGCCTGGTCGGCAATTTCGGCCAGGCCAATTATATGGCGGAGAAGATGGCCATCGTCGGCCTGTCGCGCGGCATCGCGCTCGATATGGCGCGCTTCGGCGTGCGCTCGAACTGCGTCGCGCCGTTCGCTTGGACGCGGATGATCGATTCGATTCCGGCCGAGACCGAGCAGGAAAAGGCGCGGGTGGCGGCGTTCCGCGAGATGACGCCAGAAAAGATCGCGCCGCTCGTCGTCTATCTCGGCTCCGATCGCGCCGAAGGCATCAGCGGCCAAATCTTCTCGGTGCGCAACAACGAGATTTATCTGTTCAACCAGACACGCCCGATCCGCACTCTGCAGCGCTCCGACGGCTGGACGCCGGAACGGCTCGATGCGCAGCTCAAGGGCGCGTTCGCTCCATCGTTCACGCCGCTCGACCGTTCCAGCGACGTGTTTTCCTGGGATCCGGTGTGATGGCCATTGTCTACGACAAGCTGATGGCGCTCGACATCCCGCCGAGGGAGCAAACCTACGGCGCCAAGGACTGCATCCTCTATGCGCTCGGCATCGGCTTCGGTCAGGATCCGATGAACGAGGACGAGCTACCTTTTGTCTACGAAAAGAACCTGAAAGTACTGCCGACCATGGGCACGGTGCTCGGTCATCCGGGTTTTTGGGCGCGCAATTCCGACACCGGCATCGACTGGGTGAAAGTGGTCAACGGCGAGCAGGGCATCATCCTGCACCGGCCGCTTGCCGGAGTGGGCGCGGTGATCGGCCGGCAACGCATCGTCGAGGTGATCGACAAGGGTGCGGGCAAGGGAGCGCTCGTTCTGTCCGAGCGCGAGATTTCCGACAAGACGACCGGCGAGCCGATCGCGACCGTGACGCATACGATGTTCTGCCGCGGCGACGGTGGTTTCGGCGGTCCGGCACGGCAGTCGCCCGCGCCGCATGAGCTGCCGGCCCGTCAGCCGGATGCGGTCTGCGATCTCGGCACGCGGCCGGAAGCAGCGCTGATCTATCGGCTGAGCGGCGATCTCAATCCGCTGCACTCCGACCCGGGTCTGGCGAAACAGGCAGGTTATCCGCGGCCGATCATGCATGGTCTGGGCAGTTTCGGCGTTGCCGCGCATGCCGTGCTGAAGACTTTTTGCGGTTACGATCCGGCAAAGCTCGTCGCGTTCGCGGCACGCTTTTCCGCGCCGGTTTTCCCGGGCGAGACGCTGCGCACCGAGATGTGGCGAGACGGCAAAGTGGTGGGCTTTCGCACCCGCGTCGTCGAACGCGACGTCGTTGCCGTCAGCAACGGGCGCGCCGAGGTGGGATCGTGACCGAAAGCGCGGATCTCGAGCCGATCCGCGAGGCGGTGCGCGTATTGTGCGCGGGGTTCCCCGGCGAGTATTGGCGGACACTCGATCGCGAACGCGCCTATCCGGAAGAATTCGTCGCGGCTTTGACCAAAGCTGGCTTTCTCGCCGCCTTGATCCCGGAGGAATACGGCGGCAGCGGGCTGACGATGACAGCGGCGGCCGCCATCATGGAGGAAATTCAGTCTTCCGGCTGCAACGGCGCTGCCTGCCACGCGCAGATGTACACGATGGGGACCCTGCTACGGCACGGCAGCGCCGAGCAAAAAAGGCGCTATCTGCCCAGCATCGCGCGCGGCGAATTACGGCTGCAGGCTTTCGGCGTCACCGAGCCGACGTCCGGCACCGACACGTTAAGTTTGCGTACCACCGCCCAACGCGAGGGCAATGACGGTTACGTCATCAACGGTCAGAAAATCTGGACGTCGCGCGCGGAACATTCCGACCTCATGCTGCTGCTCGCCCGTACCTCGCCGCGCGCGCAAATCAAGAAACGAACCGACGGGCTGTCGGTGTTTTTGGTCGATATGCGGGAGGTGAAAGACAAGGGCCTCACCATCCGTCCGATCCGCACCATGATGAATCACGCCACGACCGAGGTGTTTTTCGAGAACATGCGGGTGCCGGCGGAAAACCTCATCGGCGTGGAGGGCGAGGGCTTTCGTTACATTCTTTCGGGCATGAATGCGGAACGCATTCTGATTGGCGCCGAATGTGTCGGCGACGCCAAGTGGTTCGTCGCGAAAGCAGCGCATTATGCCGGCGAACGCGTTGTATTCGGACGGCCCATAGGGCAAAATCAGGGCGTCCAATTTCCCATCGCCCGCGCCTATATCGGCATGCGCGCCGCCGAACTGATGGTGCGTGAAGCGGCCTTGCTCTACGAGGCCGGCAAGGACTGCGGCGCCGAAGCCAACATGGCGAAGCATCTCGCCGCCGAGGCGTCATGGGCGGCTGCCGACATGTGTCTGCAAACCCACGGCGGCTTCGGCTTCGCCGAAGAATTTGATATCGAGCGCAAATTCCGCGAGACGCGGCTCTATACGGTGGCGCCGATCTCGACCAATCTGGTGCTGTCCTACATTGCCGAGCATGTCCTCGGACTGCCGAGGTCGTATTGAGTCAATTTAGCCCGCTCTCCGGTCTGCTGGTGGTCTCGCTCGAGCAGGCGGTCGCCGCGCCGATGTGCACCTGTCGCCTAGCCGATGCCGGTGCGCGCGTCATCAAGATCGAGCGGCCCGAGGGCGATTTTGCCCGCGGTTATGACGACCTGGTTCACGGCGAGTGCAGTTATTTCGTCTGGCTCAATCGCGGCAAGGAGTCGGTCGTACTCGATCTCGGCAAGCCCGAGGACGTCGCGCTGTTTGGCGCAATGCTCGCGCGGGCCGACATATTCGTGCAGAACTTGAAGCCCGGCGCGGTGGCCCGGCTCGGCTTCGATGTGGCCAAATTGCGCCGCGACCATCCCCGGCTGATTTGTTGCTCGATTTCCGGTTTCGGCGAAAGCGGCCCCTACGCGCAGCGCAAAGCCTACGACATGTTGATCCAGGCCGAGTCCGGCCTTGCTTCCATTACCGGCACGATCGAGCCGTCGCGGGTCGGCGTCTCGGTCGTCGACATTGCTTCAGGCATGAACGCTTATGAGGCGATTCTGGAAGCGCTGATCGCACGCGAACGGACTGGCGAAGGCAGCGCGCTTTCGATCTCGATGTTCGATGCCATGGCCGACTGGATGACAGTGCCGCTCTTGCAGCAGGAAGCAGGCGCGCCGCCGCAACGCATCGGGCTCGCCCATACATCGATCTCGCCTTACGGTGCATTTCGCAGCCGTGACGGCGTCGACATTCTCATCTCCATTCAGAGCGACCGCGAATGGCGCGTGTTAGCGGAGAAGGTGGTGGGGGACAGTGCGCTTGCGGCCGATCCGGCCTTCGCCACCAATGTCGAACGCGTGAAACGCCGTGCCGACACTGATGGACACGTGGCCGCGGTGTTCAGCGCACTGGACGCTGATGCGCTGGAGGACAAGCTTGCAGGGGCCGACATTGCCTTTGCCCGCGTCAACAGCCCGGCGGGGCTGGCGCGCCATCCGCACTTGCGACGTATCACCGTTGATACGCCAAGCGGCCCGGTCGCCTATCCGGCCCCGGCGGAACGGCACGCTGCGGCGTCGCGTCACTACGGTCCGGTGCCGGCGCTCGGCGAGCACACCGAAAAGGTGCGTGCCGAATTTATGCCGTCTACAATCGGTGCGAAATAAATCGGGAGGAATGCCATGGATATCGGCTTCATCGGTCTCGGCAATATGGGTGCGCATATGGCGCGCCGCCTGGTCCAGGCCGGGCATAAGGTCGTCGTTTACGACACGCGCCAGGAGGCGATCGGCGATATCGCAGCGCTCGGCGGTATAGCCGCACGGTCGCCGAAGGAAGTCGCCGATGCCGTCGAAACCGTCATGGTGAGCCTGCCGACGCCTGATATCGTGCTCAAGGTCGCCACCGGTCCCGACGGCGTGATCGAAGGCAAGCGCGTCCGCCGCTTCGTCGATCTGTCGACCACCGGCTCGGTGATGGCGCAGCATATTTTCAAATTACTGGCGGCGAAGAACATCGTGCAAATCGACGCGCCGGTCTCCGGGGGCGTCAAAGGCGCCGCGAAAGGTACCGTCGCGGTGATGGCGTCCGGCCCGCGTGCCGAGGTCGAAGCCGTCGAGCCGGCGCTCAAAGTGATCGGCAAGTTTTTTTACATCGGCGACAAGCCCGGCGCCGGCCAGACAATGAAGCTTTGCAATAACGTCTTGTCCGCGGCGGCGATGGCGGCGACGTCGGAATCGATGGTGGTCGGCGTCAAGGCCGGCCTCGATCCCCGCACCATGGTTGACGTCATCAATGCGAGCTCCGGCCGCAGCACCGCCTCCGAACAGAAATTCCCCGAGGTCGTCATTCCCCGTAAGTTCAATCAGGGATTCACCGCGGGGCTGATGATGAAGGACGTGAATTTGTTTGTTTCCGAAGCCAAGGCGCTGGGAGTGCCGATCGAGGTATGCGAGGCGGTGGCCGCGCTTCTGAAGCTGACATGCGACGAGATCGGTGCGGAAAAAGACATCACCACGATCGTGCAGCCGATCGAGCGCCGCGCCGGGGTCGAAGTGCGGGCGCCAAATGACTAGTTCAATTGCGCGCCCGACCAAACGCAGGAAATAACGTTAGCTCAATAGCTTAAGCGAAAGTCGCCATTGGCTGAAGGCGGTCGCTTCAGCGCCTCGCCGCCCTCTCGGCGTGTCGATCGAGCGGACTTTGGCCTATCCGGATAGTGGGCTTTTCCTGATCCGATTTATGTCCCATGCTCAGGGAGTAATCCGCATTTACCCGGAAAACTTCTGGCGACAGGCGTCATGCCCCCTGCCCGTACGACACCGAGCCTGCTGTCGAGATTGCCGGAGCACCTTTCGGCGAATCTCTTTACCAGCGCGACCGCGCTCAAGCTCGGCGGCGACGAGGTCCTGTTCCTGGCCGGCGACGCCGGCGACGGCTGCTATCGGGTCGAGGATGGGCTGCTCAAGGTCACGATGGTGTCGCGCGGCGGCACCGAGCGCATTCTCGCCTTTCTCGGTCCGGGCGCCATCGTCGGCGAGCTTTCGATTATCGACAGCCTGCCGCGCTCGGCCTCGGTGGTGGCGGTGCGCCCTTCGGCCTTGAGTTTTTTAAGCCGCGCCGCATTCGACGATTTCGCCAACAGACACCCGGGAATTTACAAAGCTCTGGTGACGCTGATTGCCGGGCGCCTGCGAGAGACCGACGCGGCGCTGGCCGCCGGCAGCTTCCTGCCGCTGCGCGGCCGCGTGGCCTGCACGCTCCTCGAATTGGCGGACGAATTCGGTCAAGACGTGGGTGCCGGCCGTATCGTCATTCGCCAGAAGATCGGCCAGAGCGACCTCGCCGCCATGGCCGGCATTGCGCGCGAGAATGTCAGCCGCATCCTCAATGACTGGAAGCGGCGCAAGCTGGTCAGCCGCCTATCCGGCTATTATTGCTTGGAAAACAGGAGCGAGCTTCAAAACGAAGCCGAATTGTAGCCGTTTTCAACCCGCTACCGCCGACGTCGAAGCCCCGCTAAAACCTGCTTCATGACCGCAGCCCCTGCCACACCCCGGATTGGGGATTTTCGCCGCATCGTCGTGAAAGTCGGCTCCTCGCTCCTGGTTGACGCCAGGGCGGGCAAGCTCAACGAAGCTTGGCTCGCTTCGCTCGCTGCCGATCTGGCGGCGCTGCATGGCGGCAAGCGAGACCTGCTGGTGGTCTCCTCCGGAGCCATCGCGCTTGGCCGGAGCGTGCTGAAATTGCCGCCGGGACCCCTTGAGCTCGAGGATAGCCAAGCCGCTGCGGCGGTCGGGCAGATCGCATTGGCGCGCACCTGGGCCGAAGCGCTGTCGCGCCATGGCATCACCGCGGGCCAGGTGCTGGTGACGCTGGGCGATACCGAGGAGCGCCGCCGTTACCTTAACGCGCGCTCGACCATCGATAAGCTGCTGGAATGGCGCGCAATACCGGTCATCAACGAGAACGACACGGTTGCCACGGCCGAAATCCGCTATGGCGACAATGATCGGCTTGCCGCCCGCGCCGGGACGATGATGAGTGCCGATCTGGTGGTGTTGTTGTCCGACATCGATGGGCTCTACGACGCGCCGCCCGGGACGACGCCGTCGGCCCGCCACATCCCGCGCGTCGAACGCATCACGCCGGACATCGAGTCGATGGCGGGCGCTGCCGGGTCGGGCCTGTCGCGCGGCGGCATGCAGACCAAGATCGAGGCGGCCAAAATCACCACTGGTTCCGGAACCCACATGGTGATCGCCTCCGGGCGCGTCGAGCATCCGCTTGACGCGATTGCCAAAGGTGCCCGCTGCACCTGGTTTGTGACTTCCGGAAATCCGGTAACCGCCCGCAAGAAGTGGATCGCGGGTTCGCTGGAACCGAAGGGAACTCTGGTTATCGATGCCGGGGCTGTCGCGGCGTTACGGCGCGGCAACAGCCTGTTGCCGGTCGGAGTGGTGCGTATCGATGGCGCTTTCGCACGCGGTGACGCTGTCATTATCCGCGGGCCTGACGGCAGCGAGATCGGCCGAGGCCTCTCCACCTTTGACGTCGAGGATGCGCAAAAAATCAGAGGCCGGTCGTCCAGCGAGATCGAGGCTATTCTTGACTATTCCGGCCGAACGGAGATGATCCATCGCGACGATCTGGTGGTGGCGCAGGGATAAGCATGCCGTAGCGGCGGCCGTCATCGGCAAGTTCCGTGCCTTCCAACCCGCATCTGCACCAGCAACGGTCCGGACCAGGGGCTCCCAGAACCAAGCGGCTCTCCATAAAAGGTGAGCCCCGACCGCTAATGCGGCCGGGGCTCGACACCGGGTGATTGAGGGTGAGGGGCTGGGGGGCTTCGCCCGGTGCCTGACTACTAACGGTGCCGCTGGCGGGGGGTTCCGGACACTGCCGCAATTTTTTTCGCGCGCACCACGGGAGCTTTGCGCCGGTGCCGGGAAGCGGTTCGGTTCCGCTGGCGTCGGGTGCCGGGCGATGAGGTCCGAACCAGATTGGCGGCGGAATCGTCGGTGAGATTGATACGCTGTCCGTCCGGAAGGACGACATAGCGCGAAAATACCCGCAAATTTCCGGCCTCGCCTCCGCGGCCCTCGACCACATAGGTCGTGCCGACCGGGAACTGCTTGGGTAATTCGCTCGGACTACGGCTAGCTGACAAATGCATGGCACCCTCTCGTTTTCGTCATCCAATCCAAACGCGATAATTTTGTTTGAGGTCCTCAATTTCTGTGACGTTCCCGCGAACGCTGTGGATTGCTGTGGGAATCTCTGCCGGCAACAGATCCTCACCGGGCGCCTCGCAGCGCTTGGCCGAACATGGTAGAAAGGTGCCGAATGCAAGACCGATCAAGGCCATGAGAGCACAATGAACGCCCCCCTCAAGGCGGTGGTAGCGCCTGGAGACCTCGGCGCGATCATGCGCGAGATCGGTCGTCAGGCGCGCAAGGCTGCCCGCGTTTTGGCGCTGACTCCGGCCGCGAAAAAGAATCAGGCTCTGGCGGCGATGGCGCAGGCGGTGCGGCGCTCGGCCGGTTCCATTCTGGCCGCCAATGCAGATGATTGCGCTGAGGCGAAGTCCGGCGGCGCCACCGCGGCGTTCCTGGATCGGCTTTTGCTCGACGCCGATCGCATCGAAGCCATGGCTGCGGGACTTGAGGTGATCCGGAAGCTGAAAGACCCCGTTGGCACCGTGATGGCGTCATGGCGCCGGCCCAACGGCATGCGCATTGAGCGCGTTCGGGTTCCGCTGGGCGTGGTTGGCGTTATTTTCGAAAGCCGGCCCAATGTCACCGCCGATGCCGCCGCGCTGTGCCTCAAGGCCGGCAATGCCTCGATCCTCCGCGGCGGCTCGGAGAGTTTCCGCACCTCCCGCGCTGTCCATGCCGCGCTGGTTGAAGGCCTGATCGAAACCGGCCTGCCAACCGCGGCAATCGCGCTTGTTCCAACGCGCGATCGTGCCGCCGTCGGTATGATGCTCGCCGGGCTCGACGGCGCTATCGATGTCATCGTGCCGCGCGGCGGCAAGGGTCTGGTCGGCCGGGTGCAGACCGAAGCCCGCGTGCCGGTGTTCGCGCATCTCGAAGGCATCTGTCACGTCTATATCGACGGCAAGGCCAAGCTCGGCATGGCCAAGTCGATCGCGCTCAACGCCAAGATGCGCCGGACCGGAGTGTGCGGCGCCGCCGAAACTTTGCTGGTCGACCGTGCCGGCGCGGCCCGGCTGCTCAAGCCGCTCGTGACCATGCTGCTCGATGCCGGCTGCGAGATCCGCGGTGACGCGGCCGTTCAAGCGGTCGACAGGCGGGTCAAACCCGCCGGCAACGCCGACTGGGGTACCGAATACCTTGATGCCATCATGACCGCGGGCGTTGTTGATGGCGTCGACGCAGCGATAGCGCATATCGAGCGTTACGGGTCGCACCACACCGACGCGATTGTCACCGAAGACAAGAAGGCGGCGGAAAAATTCTTGCGCGAGGTGGATTCGGCAATCGTGCTGCACAACGCATCGACGCAGTTTGCCGACGGCGGAGAATTCGGCTTCGGCGCCGAGATCGGCATCGCCACCGGGCGGCTGCATGCGCGCGGTCCGGTCGGCGTCGAGCAACTTACGACATTCAAATACCGCATCCGCGGCAGCGGGCAGACGCGGCCATGATCGTTTGCCGGATTGCCTCGCTCGTCAGTGCGGCGGGCGCGGCAGCCGATGCGTGGGGAGGGGGCTTTTTCTGTAAGCTATGAACCGGGAGCTTGTTCCAGCGCGCCAGGTTGCCGTGAAGCCCGGCCGCCGCGTTGGCGTCGTTCTGCCGCCGCATGCACCGGGCATGCGGATCGGCCTGTTCGGCGGCACTTTCGATCCGCCTCATGCGGCCCATCGCGCTGCGTCGCTTTTGGCGCTGCGGCGGCTTGGCCTCGATCGGCTGTGGTGGCTGGTCACGCCCGGCAATCCGCTCAAAGATGTCAGCGGCCTCGCGCCGCTGGCGGAACGGGTTGCGGCGGCGCGCGCACTGTCCCACCATCCGCGTATCGACGTTACCGATTTCGAGACCGATCTCGGCACCAATTACACCTATGGAACGGTCAGCTATCTCGTGCGCAGTTGTCCGGGCGTGCACTTCGTCTGGATCATGGGCGCCGACAATCTGCGGCACTTTCATCGTTGGCAGCGTTGGCGCGATATTGCCGCGCTGGTGCCGATTGCGGTGATCGATCGCCTTGGCCCCAGCCTTTATTCCGCAGCGGGCGTAACCGGCCAAGCGCTGGCCTGGGCGCGCCTGCCCGAGATCGCGGCGACGACGCTGGCGAAGCGAAAGCCGCCCGCCTGGCTCTATCTCCACGGTCTCAAATCGCCGCTGTCATCGACCGCGTTGCGCGCCGCCCGAGCGCTTCGCAAAGGCGTCAGATGACAGTTTCTTGAAACTAGAGCATGATCCGGAAAAGTGGATGCCGGTTTTCCGAAAGGATCATGCTCCGATCGAGAACCGATTCAACTTCATCGGATCACGATCTAAAGTAGTTGAAACCGTTAACTGGACCAGATTATCTTTGGCAGTGTGGCCCTGGATTCGGTGGCTGGGGCCAATATCTGAGCGATGGGAAGCTTAGCGATAGGAACTTGGCGCTAGGAACTTGGAGCGAAAGGATAAAGCACCCTGTCCACAGTTGTAATTCCTCGGGCCGAACGTCGCGCGCCCGAAGCGGTCTCCAGAATGCGTCTTGACGCCGAGGAGATCCTCCGCCTGGTCCTCGCCCGCCTCGACGACATGAAGGCGGAGGACATCCTCACCATCGATCTTCGAGATAAATCTTCAATCGGCGACTATATGGTCGTGTCCTCCGGCCGGTCGCAGCGCCATGTCGGATCGGTGGCCGACAGGGTTGTCGAGGATTTGCACAAGGCCGGCGTGCGTGCGCGCGTCGAGGGCACACCGCATTGCGACTGGGTGCTGATCGACGCAGGCGACGTCATCGTCCACGTCTTTCGCCCGGAAGTGCGGACCTTCTACGATCTCGAAAAGATGTGGCTCGCCGGCGGGCCGGCGCGGCGCGCCAGCTAGACAACTCGTGGAAGTCGTATCAAGAAGTAGCGTCGTATCAGGAAACTGTCATTCCGATACCGGAATGACACATGGCCGTTACACCGAGCCGGTGATCCACTGCTCGAGCTTTTGCTTTGGCTGCGCGCCGACCTGACGCGAGGCCAACTGGCCGTCCTTGAAAAGCATCAGTGTCGGGATCGACATGATGCCGTACTTCGCGGCGATGCCGGGATTCTCGTCGACATTGAGTTTGACGATCTTGACCTTGCCGTTGAGCGAGTTGGAAATCTCTTCCAGAGCCGGCGCAATCATGCGGCACGGGCCGCACCATTCGGCCCAGAAATCGACGACGACCGGCCCGCTGGCCTTGAGCACGTCCGTTTCGAACGTCGCATCCGTGACCTTCTCGACCATGAAAAACCTCGTTAATTGCAGAATCGCCAAGACCAAGCGACCAAACGTATGAACCGGTCATAACGGCGTCAAGGCACCTTCACCGGAGCGTGACGTCCCTCGCCTATCCCGCCCTCGCCAGCCTCGCCCTCGCCAGCTCCGCTTCGACCGCCCGATCCATGCTCGCCGCAGGCATCTCGAAAAGCAGCGGTCCGTGGGTGAAGATCAGGACCGCCCGGACGATTTTATCCGGATAGAGCCGCGCGATCACCGCGCGATAAAGCGCGAGCTGGGCAAGATATTTCGGCGGCACGTCGCCGAGCCGCAACGGCATGGTTCCGTCGGTCTTGTAGTCGGCGATCAAGACGGCATTACCGCTGATGGCCAGCCGGTCGACCTGGCCGGCAACCGGCAACGGCTCGCCGCCCTCACGTGCGATGCGGCCGACGACGGGTACTTCTGCGCGGCTACCCGGCGCAAAGAGGTCGGCAAATTCTCCTCCATCGAGAAGCGCGAACACTTGCTGTGCCATCGCGCCCCGCTCTTCGACGGAAAAGCCGTCCGCTGCAGCGCCATTGAGAAAACGCTCGGCGGCTGCAACGCGGTGGGCCGGTGGAATGTCGGGCAGCGACTGCAGCAGCCGGTGGACGATCCGGCCGCGGGCGAGCGCACGTTGACGATCGGTGGCGGTCGCTCCCGTGCTGCTGGTCCAATCAGGCTCCTCGAAGGCCGAAGACGGCGAGAGTGGTGCGGTGCGCGCGGTGTCATCGGGCGCCAGCTCCGACAGCCACGACGGCAATCCGGGCCGCTCCGGTTCGCTCACGATCGGACTCGAAGCTGCCGGCGCAGCCGCCGTCGTGCTCTTGCGATAGCGCAAAACCTTCTCTGCGCCGTCAGTCTCCTCAATCAGGAACGCTTCCAGCGGGTTACGAATAAGCTCGTACCAACAGCCGGCGGGGCGTCGCCTTTCGCCTTCGGCGCCGCAAACGATCAGCCGGTCGGCGGCGCGCGTCATGGCGACGTAAAGCAGCCGGCGATATTCGTGCTCGGCTTCGGCCAGCGCATTCTGCCGCGCCGTGGCGACGGCCGGCGCGTCGTCGGCCTTGCGTCCCGCCCAGATCGTCGCTGCGCCGCCGACCGTCAGGAGCCGCGGGTGCCTTGGTCCGGCGGGCGGCGTCATCGTATCGGCGAGTATGACGACCGGCGCTTCGAGACCTTTGGCGCCATGCACGGTCATCACACGGACCTCGTCGCGTGCAATCTCCATGTCGCGTTTGACCTCGGCCCGCGCCTGCCGCAGCCAGGCGAGGAAGCCTTGCAACGACGGGGTCTCGCGCTGTTCATAGTCGAGCGCAAGATTGAGAAACTCATCGAGCGCGTCGTTGGCCTCAGCGCCGAGCCGGCCGAGGATTCGTCGCCGGGCGCCACCGGCCCCGAGAATCTCGGCATAGAATGCGAACGGCGCCTGGTGGACGGCGTCTTGAGCCATGGCGTCGAGCCGCGTATCGGCGTCGGCAAATATTTGGCGCTCGGATGATTTGCGCCGCAGCGCCGCGCGCAATGACAGCCGGCCGCGATCCCAGGCGACGGCGAATAGGTCCTCGTCGCTGAAACCGAACAATGGACTGCGCAATACGGTGGCGAGCGCGAGATCGTCTTCCGGCAGCAACAATGCGTCGGCAAGCGCGACGAGGTCCATCACTGCGATATGCTCGGTCAGCACCAGGCGATCGGCGCCGGCAACATCCACCCGTTCATTCTTCAGGGCGCGAATGATCGCCTCGAACAATTCGCCGCGTTGCCGCACCAGGATCAATACGTCGCCATAGCGTGCCGGACGGCGGTCGATACCGACCGGCTCGCGACCGTCGACCAGCCGCCGCACCGTGCGGGCGATGCGTTGCGCGAGCTTCACCCGCGGACTGGTCTCGCTCACCGTGTCGAACGGCGCGTCCCAGCCCTCGATCTCGGCGCGTTGGTCCGGCTCGATCGGGTCCCAGATTTCCACCACGCCTGGCGGCGCATCGGAGAGTGCGATGTGCGGCGGAAAGCCATCCTGGTCCGATGTCACGCTGCCGGCAATATTCGCGAATACCAAATCGACCGCGGCGAGGATGTTCTCGCCGGAACGGAACGAATGCTCCAGCCGGCCGGGCACGAATCCCAGAGCGATCGCCGCATGGGCGCGCTCGAAGTGGTGGCGCATCTCGACAAATTCCTTTGGCGCGGCGTTCTGGAACGAATAGATCGACTGCTTCTCGTCGCCGACCGCAAAGATGGTGCGGACCATGTCGCGGGCGCCGGCGCCGGCTGTGAATTCGGCAACCAGGCGGAGAACGATCTGCCACTGCTTGCGACTGGTATCCTGCGCCTCGTCGATCAACAAATGATCGATGCCGAAGTCGAGCTTGTAATGAACCCAAGCGGCGTCGATGCTGGTGAGGAGCGCGAGCGCCTTGTCGATCAAATCGTCGTAGTCGAGCAGGCCGCGGCGCGCTTTCTCGTCGCGATAGCGCGTGAGCACCGCGTAGGCGACCGTGAGCAGCGCTCCCGAACGATCGCGGCAGATCACGGCGCGCAGGCGATCCAGCAGCGCGCAGACGCGGGCTTGTTCGGCGCTGAGCCGTTCCGTCAGGCGCGCCTCCTTGATCGCCTTGCTCACGACCGATTTGCGCGGTGTGCGATCGGTCGCGGTGCAGAAAATATCCAGGTAAGTCTCGACGCGATCGGACAGCGATAAAGACGCCAAACGGCCAAACCGCCGCGACTGCTCGCCGTCGGACTTGCCGCCCTGCGCCAAGGCGGTGGCGATTGCCGGCCATTCCTGCGGTGCGATCGCCGGGCCGGCAAAGAACTCCTCTTCGATGCTGGAACGTGTGGCACTCGGATCGAGGCCGAGCGCGCGCGACAATGCGGCAACCGCCGCCGCGACGCCGCCGGACGCCATGATCCAGCCCGCGACGGCGTCGCGGCGTCCGATGGCGTCGCGCACGACGTCGCGAAATGTCTGGTCGGCGGCCGCCGTCATCGCCGTCGCCAGCGCGTGGCCGAGGTCGCCTTCGGGGTCCTTGGCGCCGTCGAGTAATACGCCGAGCGTCAATCGTTCCAGGAGCTGCGTGTGCTCGGCCTCGTCGAGCACGGTAAAACGGGCGGCGACATTGGCCTCGAACGGGAACTGGTGGAGGAGTTGCGTGCAAAACGCATGGATGGTCTGCACCTTCAGTCCGCCTGGCGTTTCGAGCGCGCGCGCGAACAGCCGCCGCGCCAGCGCGCGCCGGACCGGGCCGGGTGTTTCGCCCAGTTGGTCGCGGATCACTTTGTCCAGCGTGGCGTCGTCGTAAGTCGTCCAGTCCGCGAGCGTATCGAACACGCGCTTGGCCATGTTCGCCGCAGCCGCCTTGGTGAAGGTGATGCAAAGAATCTTTTCCGGCTCGACACCCTCGAGCAGGAGGTTGATCACACGCTGCACCAGTACGTGCGTCTTGCCGGAACCGGCATTGGCGGCAAGCCATGACGATACCTTCGGGTTGGCGGCCGCTCGCTGCTGCCGACGCACCTCCTCAGGAATTCCGTCCGGCGTTCTCATTCGCCGCCTCCGATGTCGTCGATCTCGCCGCCGCTGCGCGACCATTCCTTGACGCGGGCGAGATGGTCATAGTCGCCGTAGCGGGTCCGCCACATCGGATGCACGAGCGAGCGGTAAGGTTCGGTGTCGGAATCGAAAATCTGGGCAATCCTCCCGAGCCGTTCCAGTGCGCGATCGGCCTGGCTGTCCGCGGTGCCGTCCTTGAACTTGATCGGCTCATACGCGCCGGGCGGATCGCCGCCTTTGAGCTTCACATAGGCGATTTCGCTGACCGAAGCGCCGGCGGGAATGCCGGCAAAACCGCCGCGGCGCAGTATTGCGGCTTCCAGCGTCAGCTGCGGAGCAAGCCCGGTACGCACCTGCTTTTCGCTGCGCACGGAGCCGGTCTTGTAGTCGAGAATGACGCAGCGGCCGGCGCCATCGCGTTCGATCCGGTCGGCAATGCCGCGCAGGCGGAACGTGCCGTCGGCCAGCGCGACCTCGATTTCGCCGCGGATCTCGGCGGCGAGCACGGCGATCCCGTCCCGCCGCTCGGCGTCCCAGCGGATGAACCAGTGCGCGATGCGTTGAAAACGCGGCCACCAGAATGCGCGCGCCTCGGGAAAATCCTCAAGCGCGGCGAAGTGGGGTTCACCCAGCGCCAGCAGTTCGGCGAGCGGATCCGCGGGAAGTGCGGCGGCGAAATTTTGCGTAAAGGCGCCGACGGCGGCATGAATGATGCTGCCGCGTTCCGCCGCGCCGGGTTCGGTATCGACGGCATCGAGCGGGCGGATCCGCAAGACGTGCCGCGCGTAAATTGTATAAGGATCGCGCAGCCAATCTTCGATCTCGGTCACCGACAGACTCGACGGCCGCGCCGCGCGCGGCGGGGTCGGCGCCGGTTGCGGCGCCGGCGTGACCCGTTCCGGCCGGTCGAGCTCGCGCGCCCAGGCGAGATAGGTCTCGCCGCGTTTGACGGCGTCCCGCCATCGTTCGCCGGCGATGGCGGCGAGCCGCTGAATGAAGCGCGACGCAACCGTTGGCGCTCCGGCAATCTTGCCGGCACGGCTCAAAATCACTTCAGGCGCGCCGAGAAGCTGCGCAAAATCGTGGGCGGACAGGCCGATGCGGCGTTCCGGCAGATTAAGACCGAGCGCGAGCCGCATCGGCCGGCTGAGCCAGGCGTCATTGCTGCTTTCCGGCGGCCAGCTGCCTTCGACCAGCCCACCGAGAACGACCCGGTCGCTGTCGGTCAGGCGGGCTTCGAGCGGACCGAGAATGCGTACGCGCAAGCCCGGCCGCGGCTCGCGCCGTACGACGCGGCCGGACAATGCAGCCGAGAACAGCTCGACATAGTCGGATGTCTCGACGGCGAGGCCGGCGGCAGCATCGCTGGTCGCGAGCTCATCGAGCGCGTGGGCAAGTTGTTGGCCGTCGCGGCCGGTGAGCGCAACCGCCTCACTGCCGCGGCACGACAGGCGCGCCACCACCTCGCGATGGCGCCTTGACAGTTCGCTGAGCGGATAGGGTTGACGCGCCAAGCCTTCGAGCGGCTCGAGCGCCGCGCCGAGCCGAGTGACAAGATCGCTGGCGGCGTCAAGTTCGCTATCTGTGATACCGGTACGCGGGTCGGATCGGTGCAGATCGACCGGCGCGCCGCTGCGAAATTTTCCGAGTTGGATGCGAAAATTGGCCAGCGCCAAAGCCAGGCCGCTGCTGCCGGCGCGTGGCCG